>JAKBCR010000203.1 GCA_021807675.1 Pseudomonadota bacterium | reverse complement strand
CCTACACGTTGTACGTGGAACCATGACACCGCGCAGGCCCTCCGCGTCGCATCGGCCTCCCTCCTCGTCGGGATTCACCCTGATCGAGCTGATGGTGGCGATCGCGATCTCCATCTTCCTGATCGGCGGAATGATGGTCCTCCTGCAGAACGTGCGCTCGACGTATACGACCGAGACCAGTCTCTCGACGCTCGAGGACAATGAGCGCCTCGCGATGATGCTGCTGACCGATGTGATCCAGTCCGCCGGCTACTTTCCGGAGCCGCTGATCAATACGGCCGCCTCGACCATGCCGGCCTCGACCAACTTCCCGAGCGATCCCGGATCGCCATCGATACTCGGCAGCAGCAACGCCCAGGCGGACACCCTCATCGTGCGATTCGCCGCCGACACAACCACCCCCAATCTCATGAACTGCATGGGACAGACGGACACTGGAGCCTCGATCGACTGGGAGAACGACTTCTATGTCGACCCGAACGGCAATCTGACCTGCCAGGTCACCAATGGACTGACCAATGCAGCGAGCACGCCGGTCGTCATCGCGAGCGGCCTCACCACGAATACCAATGCGACCACCAATCCGGCAGGCATGACCATCCTCTACGGAGTGCCCACCGGCACCGCCATCACCCCCACCTGCATGGACACCTACAAGACCGCCGCACAAATGAGCTCGACGGACTGGGCCAATGTCTGTGCCGTCAAGGTGACACTCACCTTCGCCAATCCCGTGCCCGGCGGCTCGCCCTACGTCCAGTTCACGCGCGTCATCGGCGTGATGAATATGCTCGGAGCCAGCACGTGAGGCGCCCTGACACCTCGTGTATCCGCCGGCGTCGCGAGCGCGGAATGGCGCTCATCATCGGCCTGCTTCTGCTGCTCGTCGTGACGATCATCGCGATCAGTATGTTCCGCGGCTTTGGAGTCGAGGAGCAGATCGCCGGTAACACCCGGGAGAAGCAACGCTCGCTCAATGCGGCGATCAGCGCGGAGCAATACGCGGAGTGGTGGCTGACGAGCGGTCTCGCGCCCCAGACGACGACCTGCGCCGCGGGATTCGTCAGCTCCAATGTCGGTGAGATCTGTGCCGCGACCAACCCGCAACCGAGTTTCACCAGCCTGCCCTGGGCCACCGGCGTCACCTACACGCCCTTCAGCTCCACCCAGACAATCGCGACGACGGGGTCGCAGGGCAGCTATTACCAGCCGCCCGCCTACTACATCACGGACCTGGGCAACTCGGCGGCGGCGGGCGGCGAGGTCTATCAGATAGACGCTTATGGCTATGGCGGCACCTCGAATTCCGTATCCGTGGTCGAGAGCACCTACGTGGTGACGAGCAACGTCAATACGCGCTCACTGGACATCAAATGATGAGCAGAACCGCAATCAAGAGCCTTCTGGCCGCGCTCGCCCTCCTCCTGGGCCCGACGCTCGCGGCGGCGCAGACGGTCATCTCGGAGAACTTCACCGGCGCCTCGGTACCGAGCAGCGCCACGGCGGGGTGGACGCCCTATGACGGCGCCTGCCTGACCGCCGGGGACGGCGCCGGAAGCATCCCCGCCTGCGTGGGTGATTCATATTACACGACCAGCCAGAACTGGGTCGGCGGCAATACCGGCACACTGCCGGACCCCGTAGGGGAAGGCGCGTTGCGGCTGACCAACGGGTGGACGTCCGGCACCAGCAGCGGGTTCGACAACGGATTCGATCAGGCCGGTGGAATCATCTCGAATTTCACCCTGCCCACGAATACAGGGGTGAGTGTAGTTTTTACGGCGGTGAGCTACGCCGGAAACTCGTTCGGCTATGACGGTGCCGACGGGATCGGATTCTTCATCCTGGATGGCACCGCGGCGGCGCCTTACGTGAGCACGACCACCGGCCAGAGCGAATTCGACATCGGCGCATTCGGCGGCAGCCTGGGATACACGTGCTCCCACACAAACGACGACAGCAACCCGCATCCCGATGGGACGCAGCGCGGCTACGATGGCGTCGTGAGCGGGTACTTCGGGCTCGGCCTCGATGAGTACGGTAACTTCATGAACCCGGGCGACAATACCGCCAGTGGCCCGGGCTTCAGTCCCGATACGCTCGGCTTGCGAGGGCCCGGCAGCATCAACTGGTACACCCTCAGCAACAGCTATCCCGGCGATTATCCGAGCGGCTTGAGCGCAAGCCAAGAGGCTACCGGCGTCCGGGACACCTGCCAGACCGGGACGCTCTGGAAATGGACCACGACCACCGCGTGGAACGACACGGGAACCCCTGTGGCCGACTATCCCGAGCTCGGCTACAAGGCTCTCACCGGCTTGACTCTCGCGGACGAGAGCGCGCTGAAGCGACCGGACGCGACCCCGATCACCTACAAGCTGACGCTTTCTCAAACGGGCGCTTTAAGCGTAGGTTACTACACGAACGGCGGCAACCTCCAGCCGGTCATTACGAATTTCGACGTGACGGACGGTGGGAAATACCCTCTGCCGAGCGCCCTTCGCTTCGGGTTCGCCGGCTCGACCGGCTCCGGAACGAACGTCCACGAGCTCCTCTGCTTCCAGGCCGGCCCCTCGAGCCTCGGCGATACCTCGCTGGGGGTCAACGACAAGAACGCCGAGAAGATCGCCGCCGGCGAGCAGGCCTTCCTGGCGTCCTACGATCCCACGCTCTGGACCGGCGATCTCACGGCGAACAATCTGCTGTACGATTCCACCACCGGCCTCGTGTCGGTTTCCTCCACCGCCAACTGGGACGCTTCGTGCGTCCTGACCGGCGGCTCCTGCACGGCCACCGGCCAGACCGGCCTCACCGCGGAATCCCCGAGCAGCCGGGTCATCCTCACCTGGAACGGCTCGCAGGGCATTCCCTTCGAGTGGAGCGATCTGACGACCGCGCAGCAGAACGCTCTCGATAGCTACAGCACGAGCACTCCCCCCGACCCGACCGAGCCGCAGCTATCTTCCAGCGATGAGCGGCTGCAGTACCTGCGTGGCGTTCGCACGAACGAGATCAACACACAGGGGCAGGGGCTGTTCCGCTACCGCAAGAGCGTGCTGGGTGACATCGTCGACTCCAACCCGACCTGGGTGGGACCGCCGAGCGCTCCCTACAGCGTCGTATGGAAGGACTACCTCTACCCTGCCGCGGTCGCGCCCGAGAATGGTACGAACACTTACCCTCAGTTCGCGACCGCCGAGCAGACGAGACTGAACGTCGTGTATGTCGGCGCGAACGACGGCATGCTGCACGGCTTCCGCGCAGGAGCGTTCGATTCAAACAACAACTTCGTCAGCACGTACAATGATGGCGAGGAGGTGCTCGCGTACATGCCGCCGGCGGTTCTGCAGGCGATTCACACGACCACCAACGACGAGGCTGATTTCTCGAATCCGTACTATTCGCACGAATTCTACGTCGACGCCACCCCGGACACCGACGATCTGTTCTACGGGAACGCCTGGCACACCTGGCTCGTCGGCGGCCTGGGCGCCGGTGGCGCGGACCTGTACGCGCTCGATGTCACGAATCCCGGGACGTTCAGCGAATCAAATGCATCCAGCATCGTCATGGGCGACTGGACGCCGTCCACCATTACCTGCGCCAATGTCGCGAACTGCGGGCAGGACCTCGGCTATACCTATGGCACGCCGGTGATCCGCAGGCTTCACAACGGCATGTGGGCGGTGATCTTCGGCAACGGGTACGGCAGTGCGAGCGGAGACGCCGGTATCTACATCATGACGATCGATCCGACCAGCGGGGCCAAGACGTTCTACTACCTCAGCACGGGGCAGGCCGGGACGAGCGACGGTATCGCGTATCCGGCGCCCGCCGATCTCGATGGTGACAACATCACCGATTACGTCTACGCCGGAGACCTCACGGGACACGTCTGGCGGTTCAATCTGACCAGCAGCGACCCCACTAAGTGGCACGTGACATCCACCCCTGTCTTCACGGACCCGAGTGGCAACCCGATCACCACCAAGGTGAACGTGCAGGCCACCATCGTGACCTCGGGCACTCCGCGGGTGCTGGTTATCTTCGGCACCGGCCGCAAGAAGCCCATGACCGTCAGCTCCGGGGCCACCTACGCCAGCGGCGTTCAGCACCTCTATGGGATCTGGGACTCGAACATGGGCGGCTGGAATGCGCTCTCTCCCGTCAAATATGTGAGTCTCACCTCGCCGCCGACGAGCATTCCGCTGAGCAGCCTGCAGCAGCAGACGCTCAGCCAGCAGATGGTGAACGGCACCCCGACCGGCGTGCTGGACGACACCAGCAATCCGGTGTGCTGGGCGGATAGCCCGGCGTGCGCTTCGACGCCGCAATACGGCTGGTACATCGCCCTCCCGGGCACGAACGAGCAGGTGATCTTCAATTCCCTGATCTACCAGGGGACGCTCTACGTGAATACGACCATTCCGCCGGTGAACGCGGTGGGCGCCTGCACGCTCCACACCGAGACCGGGAATACCATTGCGGTCTCGGCAACGACTGGCGGCGTCGTGGAGCACCTCTTCCCCGGCTACACGGATGCCAACGCGGCGGGACAGGAGACCAACGGTTCCGGCACGCCGTTCGTGGTCCTGGCGGGCGGCTCGGCCTACGTATTGACCCAGACCGTGACGAACCACTCGAGCAGTGGCGGCACCACCTCGGGTCCGTTCGTGTACGGCGGCGGCAATTCGAACGTCATCGAGGGCAAGGTCGAGAACCAGAGCGGCGGCGGCCATCGGCTGACCTGGACTGAGCTGCGATGATCTCACGGGACACATTCATGCCAACACAGCTTCAGCCGGCCCGCTTGCGCGGCTTCACCCTGATCGAGCTCGTGATCGCGATACTCGTCGTGGCCATCCTGGCGGCGATCGCCATTCCGTCTTACAGTTACGCCATCGAGAAGTCCCGCCGCACGGATGCGAGGACCGCCGTGCTCGACCTGGCCGCCCGTGAGCAACGGTATTACAGTCTGCAGAACTCCTTCACGACCTCCTTCGTCGCCCTGGGTTACGCCTCGGCGGCCCAAGGCAACCCCACGTCCGTGACGGTCGGCAGCGGCTACTACTCGGTCACGCTCGGTCCGGCCACCCCCACCGATCCGCCGACGTTCACGGTCACGGCGACGGCCATCGGCTCACAGCTCGACGATACGGCGTGCCGGACGTTCACGGTGGACAACACGGGGCTGCAGAAGGCCTACGATGCGAGCGGTAACGACAACACCGCGACCTGCTGGGAGTAGGCGGCGCCCGGGGCGAAGGCGGCCCGGTGATCAGTCCAGCTTGAATTCGATCGTATCCCAGCGCGTCGTGTCCTCGTGCCGCGCCTGCCGCCGGATGGCATCGACGAGCGCCCGCTCGTCCCACTCGACCACCTCGTCCGCGAGGTCGGCCAGCGCCTTCGGCACGGGCTTCTGTGAGCCGAAGGGCTTCATGAGCACCACGGGCTTCTGACTCGCCTGGGCGTAGAGGAGCTGGAAGGTCACCAGATCCTGGTGGCCGTCGAAAAGGCTGGAGAGGCCGATCACGGCCTCGACGGGGGCGATCTGGCGGCGCAGCTCCTCCTTGGCAGCCTCCTTGTCCCCGGTGGGGCGCTTCTCGGGCGCGCTGAAGTTCCGGTAGAAGAAATTGCGCGAGCTCTCGAGGTATTCGAAGACCCGCAAGTAGTCGTCTCCCGCCTCCCAGGCATGTGTGACGAAGAGCCGGATGGGATTGGCCTGCGACATAAGGCCAAGTTTCGCACAAGAGCAGCCCAGCGCGAAGCCTGCTCTATCCACCGCCCCTGAGCACCCGAGTCGCGCGTGAGCCCGCCGGTCGCGGCCGATATGCAATACAATCTCCCTTTTCTGGCTTGCTGCCGCGCAGGATCGCCTTACGTTGCGTCTGGTCGTCTACAACATCCGCTACGCCACAGGCACGGGCCCGGCGTTTCACCTGCCGCTTCCGGGCGCGGGATACCTGCGCAGCAACCGCAAGGTCCTCGCGGGCATCACGGAATTCCTCCGTGCCGAGAACCCGGATGTCGTCGGCCTCATCGAGGTCGATACTGGCTCCATCCGCACCGGGATGGTGAATCAGGCGGAGGCGATCGCCGCGGAGCTCGGGCACTACTCGACGTTCCAGTGCAAATACGGCGCCACCTCGATCAACCACCTGATGCCCATCGTGCGCAAGCAGGGCAATGCCTTTCTCTCCGCGCCCCACGTGCACGGGGAGCGCTTCCACTACTTCGAGACCGGCATCAAGCGGCTCATCATCGAGCTCGAGCTAGAGAACGTCTGCGTGTTTCTCGTGCACCTGTCGCTCAAATTCCGCCACCGCCAGTACCAGCTGCGCTCGCTCCACGATCTGATCGTCAAGTCGAAGAAACCCGTCATCGTGGCCGGCGACTTCAACACCTTCTGGGGCACACACGAGATCTATCTCTTCATGCGGGCGGCCGGCCTGCGCAGCGCGAATTCCGCCGGCCTGCCGTCCTTTCCCGCACGCACGCCCCGCATCGAGCTCGATTTCATCCTGGTCAGCGAGGGGATCGAGGTGACTGATTTTCGCGTGCCGGACGTGCGATATTCGGATCACCGCCCGCTGGTGTGCGATTTCCACATGCGCGCAGATACCTCCGAGCAGCGCTCGGCCGCGGCCTGACGGCCGGGGAAGAGATGAATGACACCGGGACAGGCTCCGCCTGGCGGACGGAGCGCGACAACGACGGCATCGTCTGGTTGACCGCCGACAAGCCGGGCGCCTCCGCCAACGTGATCTCCAGCGATGTAATCGGCGAGCTCAGCGCCGTCCTCGACCGCATCACATCGCCTTTGCCCCGCGGCATCGTGGTGCTCTCCGGCAAGAAGAGCGGCTTCATCGCCGGCGCCGACATCAAGGCATTCACGGGGATCACCAGCGCCGAGAGCGCCTACGGCCTGATCCATTCCGGTCAGCAGGTGTTTGATCGACTGGCGGCGCTGCCCTGCCCGACCGTTGCCGCGATCCAGGGCTTCGCGCTGGGCGGTGGGCTCGAGCTCGCCCTGGCCTGCCGGTACCGCGTCGGTGTGGGCGATGAGCAACTGGCACTTGGCTTCCCGGAGGTGCAGCTCGGCATTCATCCCGGGTTCGGCGGCACAGTGCGCAGCGTCAGGCTGATCGGCGTACGGGCGGCGATGGAAATGATGCTGACCGGCAAGCCCGTTCGAGCCGACAAGGCGCTGCGCCAGGGTCTCGTGGACCGGCTCGTGCCCGAGAGCGAGCTTCGCGCCGCCGCGCGTCGGCTCGTCCTCGATGCCCCGGCTCCGCACCGGCCGAGCCTCACGGAGCGCGCCTTGAGCTGGCCGCTCATCCGCTCGGTCGTGCAACGGTCCCTGCTCGGCCAGCTCGCCCAGAGAGTTTGCCGGGAGCACTATCCCGCGCCCTACGCGATCATCGATCTCTGGGCGCGCTACGGCGCCCGCGGAGCCGTCGCTTTCGAGGCCGAGGCACGCTCGATCGCGCACCTGTTCACGACGGAGACCGCCCGCAACCTGATCCGCGTGTTCCTGCTGCAGGATCGTCTCAAGGCTCTGGGCGCCAGGACCGCCGTCCCGCTCGAGCGCGTGCACGTCGTGGGCGCCGGCACCATGGGCGGGGATATCGCCGCCTGGTCGGCGCTGCGCGGCTTCAAGGTGACGCTGCAGGATCGCGAGATCCGGCTCGTCGAGCCGGCGCTCAAGCGAGCGCGCGAGCTCTGCGAGAAGCGGTTGCGCGATCCGGCGAAGGTCGAAGAGGCGATGGCGCGCCTGACGGCGGATGTGGCCGGAGAAGGCGTAGCCCAAGCTGACATCGTGATCGAAGCCGTTTTCGAGAGTCTCGAGGCCAAGCGAGAGCTCTACGCCACCCTCGAGCCGC
>JAKBCR010000202.1 GCA_021807675.1 Pseudomonadota bacterium | reverse complement strand
GGCCGACCGCGGTCTTGCCGGAGCCCATTGGGCCGATGAGGATGATATTGGGGGCGCCGCGCATAAGCACCCCAAGCATAGCAAGTTGCCCATCGACCGGCGGTCGACCCCGAAACCATGAAGCGGTGCGCAGGCATGACCCAGGCACAGGGGTTCGCCGCATGCGGCGAACGGGTGGCCAGGGAGGGACACCCTGGGCTTGCGCGGAGCATGGAATGCGCAGCGCAATGCCCGGATCCAGCGCGTCATACTAGTTCCCCATCGACCAGCGGTCGACCCCGAAACGATGAAGCGGCACGAACCCGGTGACCAGGCACACGGACGTGCCCCGCCGCCGCAGGTGGCGGAGCCTCGAGCAAAAAACCGCGCTTTTTGCTCGAGGCGCGCTGGGCCGGCCAGGAGGGCCGGATCCAGCGCTTCATCCTAGTAAACGTTGACTCCCTGCCGGACGATCTTCGGCGTAACGAAGATCAGCAGCTCGTCCTTGTTATTGGTCCGATTGGTGTTCTTGAAGATATGGCCGATCACCGGGAGATCTCCCAGCCACGGCACCTTGGTCGTTACGTTGCTGTCTTGCGTCGTCAATATCCCACCGAGCACCACGGTCTGCCCGTCATTGACCAGGACCTGCGTGCTCACCTTACGCGTGTCGATCGCGGGCACATTGACGCCGCCTGACTCCACCACGACCTGCCCGACTTCATCGTCACGCACGTCGAGATCGAGGATGATGCGATTGTCGGGCGTGATCTGGGGCGTGACCTTCAGCTGCAGGACTGCGTTCTTGAACGAGATCGATGTGGCGCCGCTCGAGGCCGACTGCTGATACGGGATCTCCACGCCCTGCATGATCGTCGCCTCCTTCTGGTTGGCGGTGATCACCCGCGGTGAGGAGATGTCCTTCGCTTCGGTCTCCGCCTCCAATGCGGACAACTCGAGGTCGATCAGCCGCGACCCGCTGAGGATACCCACTGCGATCGACCCCGCCGGGTTTGCCACGGGCAGATTGACGTTGTACCGCTCCGGTGCTCCGGTGTTGCCGGTCGGAATCGTGACCGGGAATGGTGATGTGCCGCCGTTGCCCTGAATGGAGGTCAGGGCCGAGCTCACGATACTGTCCTCCGCCGCGGAGGTTCCCGTGGTGGTCACGAGACCGTTCCCGCCGTTCGACTGCACATCCGTGATTCCGAGCTGAGCTCCCAACTGACGATTGAAGTCATCATTGACGAGCACGATGCGCGCCTGGATCTCGACCTGTCGGACCGGGACGTCCAGCCGTGCCACCAGCCGGTTGATCTGCTCCAGCCTCTGCGGCGTGTCCTGCAGCAGCAGCGTGTTGGTGCGGGGATCGACAGCCACGTTGCCACGCTTGGAGAGCAGCGAGCTGCTCTGCGACTTGATGAGGGCGGCGAGGTCGGACGCTTTGGCGTAGTTGATCTGCAGGTACTCCGAGCGCAGCGGCTCGAGCTGCTGCACGGCGTGCTGCGCGGCCAGCTCCGCCTTCTCGCGCGCGGCCAGCTCCGCCTGCGGGGCCACGAGAATGACGTTGCCATCCTTGCGCTCGCCGAGGCCCTTGGTCTGCAGGATGATGGCCAGGGCCTGATCCCAGGGCACGTTCTGCAGGCGAAGCGTGACACTCCCATGGACGGAGTCGCTGACCACGATGTTCTGCCCGCTCGCGTCGGCAAGGAGCTGCAGCACGGCACGCACTTTGATGTCCTGGAAGTTCAGCGTGAGACGCTCGCCGGTGTACTTCGGCTTCTGCATCCGGGCCTGCCCCTTCTTCAGCGGCTGCAGCTCGATGACGTATTCATCGTTGGACTGGTATGCCAGCTGATCGTACTCGCCAGTCGCATCGATCGCGATGCGCGAGCCATGGCTGGTGTTGGTCACATCGAAACCGGTGACCGGAGTGCCGAAATCGGTCGCGTCGTAGCGGCGAACGAGATCCTTGGGCACCGCCGCCTTGGCGAAGTCCACCACGATCTGGTCGCCGATCTGCTGCAGGTTGACCGGGATGTGAGGATCGGAGAGACGAACGATCACCCGTCCGGCGCCGTCGGAACTGCGACGGAAGTCGATGCTGCGAATCTCCCAAGGCTGGGCGTACCCGCCGGTGGAGGGTGCCGCTGACGCGGTGGACCCGCCCTGGTCGCTCGGCGCGCTGTTGCTCGAAGACTCACTCGGCGCCTGCGAGGTCGCCGGCCCGCTCGAGCCCAGCGTCACGAAAATCTCATTCCCCTGCCGCTCGATGTCGTACGGCATCATCTTGTCCAGGGTCAGTACCAGCCGCGAGCGGTGTTTTCCCTCCGCCGCAAGGATGGAGTCGAGGCCGCCCGATTGCACGTCGATGCGACGGGAAGGAAGGTTGAGAGTCGTGTCCGGAAGGTCGATTGCGATACGCGCCGGATCATCGATGGTGAAGGAGAGGGGCTTCGGTGCCGGTCCCGAAAGGTGAAGCGTGAGCTCCATCCGCTCGTTTGCGAGCGGCTGGACCTGAATCGATTGCAGGGCAGGTCCTTCCGCGGCACACGCGGGCCGGCTCGGCAGCGTCGCGAGCGCGGTGAGGGCGGCGAGCCAGGCGGCCGCGCTCAGGATCCGGGACATGGGAGAAGGGGATTTCATTGTTGGAGACTCCCTACTGGCTGAGGCCCAGGGCCGCCGGCCGTTTCATATAGCCACCGAGGCCGTCGGGCACGATCTCGGTGAGGTCGATCTTGGAAGGCGTGATGCCGGTGATGTGGCCGTCGTTCTGGCCCATGTAGTTGCCAACCGTGACGCGGTGGACGATGCCGTCCTTGGTTTGCACCAGACCGTACGTCGTGCCCCCGATCCGCAGGGTCCCCACCATCCTCAGCGTATCGAGAGGGAACTGCTCCAGGAATTCGCGCGGGCGCTTGGAGTCCGGCCGGACGGAGTTCACTCCGGGAGCTTCGCTCGGCACGAAGGGCGAGCGCAGGCTCTGATCGTCGTAGACGAAGGTCTCGTATGGCTTGACCTCCGGCAGGGGCGGCACGGGGCCGCCGGGCTGCGCCTCCGTCTGCTGGATGAACTGCTGCAAGCCGCTGTCCGCGCTCGAGCACCCGGCGAGACCGATGGCGGCGATGCAGGCGAGAACGCAAGCGCGAGCGGCGCAAGTGGAAACGAGAGTGTGCTGTCGCATGTGAGTGACCACCCCGCTGTGCCTTTCAACGGGGCCCGTGGCCCGGAGGATGGACGAACTTCGTCTTGCCGTGCTGCGCCGCGGCCATCTCATCCGGGTCGAGATAGCGGTAGGTCTTGGCGGTGAGCGTCAGGCTGAGATCGTCGTAACCCTTCGCGCCATTGGCCGGCCTGATCTGGATGTCGCCCAGCGTCACGATCCGCGGCAGGGCCGCGATGCCGCTCACGAACTCGCCGAATTGATGATAGCTGCCGGTGAGCTCCATCTTGATGGGCAGCTCCGCGTAGAAGTCCTTGTCCTGCTCGGGCGCAGGCTGGAAGAGTTTCTGCTGCAGGCCTGCCGCGAGCGCGGTCTGCGAGATGTCGACCAGAAGGTTCGGCACCTCGGTCTTGCCCGGAAGCTGGCGCAGCAGCGCGCCGAAGGAGCGCTGCAGGTCCTTCAGCTGCCGCTTGTAGACATTCAGATTGACTGCCTGCGCGTGCCGCTGCTGGAACTCCTGCCTGAGCGTCTGCTCCTCGGCCTCCTTCTGTTGCAGCTCCGGCCGCACATCCTGCCAGACGAAGAAGTAGATGAGGAACAACGTCAGGACGAGGAAGGTCGCGCCCACCGCGCCCGCCAGGGCCGCCATCGGCCAGCGCCCGGGGTCGCGGGGGTCGAGGTCGCGCAGCTCCTCGAGAAAACTCAGGTTCATTTTCAGGGCCCTCCCGCGCTCGCCATGACTCGCGCCTGCTGCGGGCCATCGCTGTTGCCGGAAGTCTCCTGGGCATCGAGCGTGAAGCTCGAGCCGAAAGCACCGGACGAGGAATGGATCACCTCGAGCGACGGATTCGTCATCCATGGCGACGAATCGATATTGCGCATGAAGGTGGAAACGCGAGTGCTCGATTGCGCGACGCCGGTGAACTTCAGATGCTCGCCTGTCTGCGTGATGCTCGTGAGGTACACGCCATCGGGCAGCGTCTTCACGATCTGGTCGAAGAGGTGCACGATCTTCGGCCGGGAGCGCTGCAGCTTCTCGATGATCTGCATGCGGGCGATGAACTGTTGCTTGGTCTTCTCCAGGCTGTTGATCTCCTCGATCTGCCTGTCGAGAATCTGTATCTGCGCCTTGAGCAGACCGTTCCGCTGATCCTGAGCATCGATCAGTCCGGTATAGAGGAGGTACACGCCGGCCGTCACCACGCAGGCGCCGACCGCGGCCCCGCCCAGAGCGACCATGAAATGGAGCTTGCGCTCCTTGCGCTGCGCCTCTCGCCAGGGAAGTAGGTTGATGCGCGGCATGTCAGTCGAAACTCCGCAATGCCAGACCGCACGCCGTCAGCAGGGCAGTCGCATCGCGCTGCACCGCCTGCGCCTTGGCGCGCGAGGACAGTTTCATCTGCCCGAGCGGCTCGCCCTTTTCGGCGGCGATGCCGACGCGGCTCGCGATCACTTCCGCGACGCCCGGGATGTTCGCGCAGCCGCCGCAGACCAGGATCTTCTCCGGTTGCTCGCGGCCGGAGCCGGAGGCCAGATAGAACTGCAGCGAGCGGCTGACCTGCTGGGTCATATCGTCGATGAAGGGATCGAGGACTTCCGCCTGGTAATTGGCAGGCAGGCCCCCTTCCTTTTTCGCGCGCCCGGATTCCTCCATCGAGAGTCCGTACGTACGCATGATCTCTTCGGTGAGCTGCTGGCCGCCGAAGGAGAAGTCGCGCGTGTAGACGACCTTCAGATTGTGCAGCACGCTGAAGGTGGTGCTGCTCGCTCCGAAGTCCACCACGGCGATGGTCCGGTCGATCCCCCCGTCCGGCATCTGGTGCGTCATCAGTTTGCAGGCATTCTCCAGCGCGAAGGCCTCGACGTCGACGATTTTTGCGGTCAGGCCCGCTGCTTTCACGGCCGCCTGGCGCTGCTCGACATTCTCCGTACGAGTGGCCACGAGCAGGACGTCGTTGGTCTCGGTGTCCTTCTCAGAGGGCCCGAGGACCTCGAAATCGTAGCTGACCTCGTCCATCGGGAAGGGGATGTACTGGTCGGCCTGCATTTCCACCTGCGCCTCGAGGTCGTTGGCGCGCAGCGCCCGCGGCATCTGGATC
Organism: Pseudomonadota bacterium; assembly: GCA_021807675.1. Taxonomy (GTDB): domain Bacteria; phylum Pseudomonadota; class Gammaproteobacteria; order Steroidobacterales; family Steroidobacteraceae; genus 13-2-20CM-66-19. Next base: position 2,687 of record JAKBCR010000202.1, on the reverse strand, counting down.
ACCTTGGTGATGGCTGCATCGCCGCTGATCGCCACGGCCACTTCGGTGCTCTTCGCCCCGGAGCGCTTGACCGCCCTGCGAACGGCCTCGCCCACGGCTTCGGCGTCCACGATGGCCTTCTCATTGACGGCGTTCTGCGGCGTCGGCTCGGCCGCATAAGCCTCGACCCGGTATTGCCCCCCGGACATGGTAAGCTCGATAAGCTTGACCGAGGACGTGGTTATGTCAAGTCCCAGGAGGGGCCGGTGCTTGCGCTGAAGGAGGAACATTTCTTTTCCTTTTCAGGATCTTACGCCTGAAAACGACCGCCCTGCATGAATGCCCGACGCACTATATATCAGCGCAAAGTTAAATTGAACGTGAGGCGTCTCACGGAAACCAGCGATGGCCCCCATCGCTCCCTTCCACCCGGCCTCGCGACCGCGGCGGCGATCGGTGCGCAAAGGGCCGGCGCCTTCACGGCGGCCGGAAGGTCGCTGCCTTTGCCCGCGGCGAAAGCGTAGGGATTCGCCAAAGGCGCCGCGCGCGGCTTTGGGCCGATGAAGGACGGAAAGAAGTGCCTGTGCCGTACCCAAGTATTCTGGAGACGCCACCTTCGGTGTGGGCACGGACACGCGCAATGCGAGGAACGGTCTAGAAACCGACCGGCAACCCCGCTGTCATAGGCACATGCGTCCCGTAGACCGGAGGCTTTGCGTCCCCACCTTTCGGTGAGTTTGCCCTGAAACGGGCGCTACTATGCATAGCCCCCGCGGGGAGCGCAAGCAGAGAGAGTCATTTTCTGTGAAATGGAAACAGCTTCGGATTCCGGTCGCCGCCTTGGGCGGTGTGATATTCATCACACTACTTGGAATATATGTGTACGCGTGCACATATGTATACCTGCAGCCGTCGCTCCCGACGAGCGCGCAGATGCGCCACGTGGAGTTGAAAGTCCCGCTGCGCATTTACACCTTGGGCGGACAGCTCATCGCGCAGATCGGCGCCGAGCAGCGCACGCCGGTCCGCTATGAGCAGATCCCGCCGCTCGTGCGGAACGCGTTTCTCGCTGCCGAGGATCATCGTTTCTTCCACGAAAGCGGCGTCAGCCTGGTAAGCATCGCGCGCGCGGCCGTGGTCGACCTGATCGCGGGCAGGAAGGTCCAGGGGGGCAGCACCATCACCATGCAGGCCGCCCGCAACATGTTCCTGACGCTCGACAAGACCTTCCGCAGGAAGCTGCAGGAGACCTTCGTCACCTATCAAATGGACCACGAATTCACCAAGCAGGAAATCTTCCAGCTCTATCTGAACGTCATATTCTTCGGCCAGCGCTCCTATGGCGTCGCGGCGGCTGCGCAGACTTACTTCGGCAAGAGCCTCGATGAGCTGACGGTGGCGGAAGCGGCCACGCTCGCGGGCATTCCGCAGGCGCCCTCGCTTTACAACCCCATCATCCACCCCCACCTCGCCGCCGCACGCCGCTCCTATGTCCTGCAGAGAATGCTCGACCTCGGCTACATCGACGCTGCCACCGCGCAAGCCGCCAACCAGGCTCCGGTTGGCGCCAGCCCGCACGCCCCGCGTATCGCTGTCAGCGCGCCCTACGTGGCCGAAATGGTGCGGGAGCAGATGGAACAGTGGTACGGCCCCGCGGCCGAGACAGCCGGGTTCCGGGTCTATACGACCATCGATGGCCGTCTGCAGGCCATCGCCGACCGCGCCGTTGAGCTCGGCCTCCTCGAGTACGACCGGGGACGGGGTTGGCGCGGCCCGATCGGCCGAACGGTGCTCGCGCCCGCCGCCACAGCGGCGCAGCTCGAGCAGCTGGTCAACGAGTACGCTCCGATCGGGATGCTCTCTCCCGCCGTGGTGGTGAAGGTCGGCTCGCAGGACGCGGAGGTCTATGTCAGATCGCGAGGCTTTGCCGACATTCCCTGGAATGGGCTCTCCTGGGCGCGCAAAGCGCTGCCCGGTGAAGCGTTGGGCCCGGCGCCCACGGCAGCCTCGGACGTGCTTGCGCGAGGTGACATCGTGTACGTGGTCGCGGACAAGCAAGGCCACGCGCAGCTCGCCCAGGTGCCTCAGGCCCAGAGCGCGCTGGTCGCCCTCAACCCCGAGGACGGGTCGATTGCGGCTCTCGTCGGCGGTTTCGATTATTTCTCCAACAGCTTCAACCGCGCTACCCAGGCGGAAAGGCTCCCGGGCTCGGGGTTCAAGCCGTTCTACTATTCCGCGGCGCTCGAGAGCGGCTTTACGCCGGCGAGCACCATCCTCAACGCTCCGCTCGTCGTGGGCGGCAATGGACTGGAGGCGACCTGGCGGCCGGAGAACGACACGGACTCTTTCGGCGGCCCCGTGCGTCTTCGCGTGGCGCTCGCCCATTCGCTCAACCTGGTGTCGATCCGTCTGATGCGCGACCTGGGCACCCAGTATGCCAGCCAGTATGCGAGCCGTTTCGGGTTCGATCCGAAGACCATGCCGCAGAACCTGACTTTGGCGCTCGGAACGCTGCCGGTGACGCCGCTGGAGATGGCCACTGCCTACTCGGTCTTCGCCAACGGCGGGTTCAAGGTGGATCCCTACTATATCGGGCGCGTGGAGAACGCGGCCGGCAAAGTTGTCTGGCAGGCCGCGCCGCGCATCGCCTGCCAGCTCTGCGGCACTCCGGCGCCGCTCGATGATTTGAGGCCCGAGCCGACGTCCGC
>JAKBCR010000201.1 GCA_021807675.1 Pseudomonadota bacterium | reverse complement strand
ATCACCTTCGTCAGCGCCGCCGTCAGCGTCGTCTTCCCGTGGTCCACGTGCCCGATCGTCCCCACGTTCACATGAGGCTTGGTACGCTCGAATTTCTCTTTGGACATGGATTGTTCCTCAAGGCATCTTCAGGGCGCTCGGCCCACCGGAAAGATCAAATGCACCACCACCGACAATCGCCAGCGATCTGGAGCCCACGAGCGGGATTGAACCGCTGACCTCGTCCTTACCAAGGACGTGCTCTACCAACTGAGCTACGTGGGCTCGGCTCGAGGGGAGCCTGGAGCGGGTGATGGGAATCGAACCCACGTCATCAGCTTGGAAGGCTGAGGTTCTACCATTGAACTACACCCGCTGATGTCGCCGTCTCCACCGGCCCTCATCCGACGCAGCTCCGGATCCACCCCGCCCACAGCCTCAGACTGGTGGAGGGGGTAGGATTCGAACCTACGAAGGCGTAAGCCGGCAGATTTACAGTCTGCTCCCGTTGACCGCTTGGGTACCCCTCCGCGTAAACGAGCCGCGTATTGTGATTTCGGGGAATGCGGGTGTCAATGAGGAACGGCGCGAGATTTGCTATCGGCCCCGTAACGGGGGAGGTCCCGGGGCCCTGTGCCGGCTTCCTCACCCGTCCGCGGGGCCGCGCGCCTCCGCCAAATCGTCCAGAACGTCCGGGCTTCCCGGGTGGACCCGAGCCTCGCCCTCCCGCTCCCGGAACCCGTCGATCCGCCTCGACCAGCAGAAGCGTCACCCACACGGCTCTGGGCCACGGCGGCGGCGATCTCTCCTCCAGCCGGTCAGAGGCGCGGGCGTGACCGCGGCCTTCGCCGTGCGCGTCGCGAGCGCTTCGGGCTCGACCTCATCCGCGCCCGAAAGGGATCGTGGCCGAGCGCGCGCAGGTGACCACCCGCGATAGGGCGATCCGAGTTGATCAACACCTGCGAAGGCCTCCGTCGAGTCAGAGTCTCAGCGCGAGGGGCGAAGACGCAAGCACTATGCCGATCGAGACGCAGGCAAAGCAGCGCTTGCCGAAGCCGCGCTGGCGATGAGGCCGGCGATCAGGCGCTCGTCGAGGAGCCGCCATTGGCCGGGCCGCAGGTCGCGCGGCAACTCGATCGGCCCGTAACGGATGCGCAGTAACCGACCGACCTCGTATCCGGCTGCCTTCCACAGGCGGCGCACCTCGCGATTGCGGCCTTCGCGCAGCACCACCCGGTAGGAGGGATTGCGTGCCGCGGCTTCTCCCGGCGGCGAGGGCTCCTCGGCGATCCGGTCGAAGGCCGCAGGACCGTCCTCCAGAGGAATACCGCGCAGGAGCCTGCGCAGCGTGTCGCTGTCCGGCCGCCCCCGCAACCGCACCAGGTATTCGCGCTCGATGCGGCTCGAGGGGTGCATGAGCCGGTGGGCGAGCTCGCCATCGGTGGTGAACAGGAGGAGCCCTGAGGTGTTGACATCCAGCCGCCCGACCACGATCCAGCGGCCGTGCGACGGCGGCGGCAAGCGGTCGAACACGGTCGGTCGCCCTTGCGGATCGCGGCGGGTGGTCACCTCGCTCAGCGGCTTGTGGTAAAGCAGTACCTGGCGGGACACGCAAGTGCCGGCATCGAGCCGGAGCGGACGGCCGTCGAGACGGACCTCATCGCCGGCACCGGCGCGATCGCCAAGCTTGGCCACCCGCCCGGCCACGGTCACGCGGCCTGCGCGGATCCATTCCTCCACCTGGCGCCGCGAGCCGATACCTGCCGCCGCCAGGAGCTTCTGGAGCCTGACCGTCATGAGTGCTCGAGATGGGGTGGTTGGCGAATGGCGCAGAGCTGCCGCATACTGGCCGCGGCGAGTGTAGCGGGTTGAGCCACGGGTCATAACCCCCGAGTCTCTAGAGATAGCTCCCCGTTGCTTGTGGGCCCGGCTGCACCGGGGGTAGAAGGGGACTCCCATGATCCATGACAGTATTCTTGGCACGATAGGCGGCACACCCGTCGTGCGAATCAATCACCTCGCGCCGTCGCATGTGGCGATGTACGTGAAGTGCGAGTTCTTCAATCCATTGGGCTCGGTGAAGGACCGGCTCGCGATCGCCATCGTCGAGGATGCGGAGCGAACCGGAGCGCTCATGCCCGGCCAGACGGTCGTGGAGGCGACCTCCGGCAATACCGGTATTGCCCTCGCCATGGTCTGTGCGGCGAAGGGCTACCCTTTCGTCGCGGTGATGGTGGAGAGCTTTTCCATCGAGCGGCGCAAGATCATGCGCATGCTCGGGGCCCGGGTGATCCTCACCCCGGTAGCGGAGCGGGGCACCGGCATGGTCCGCAAGGCCGAGGAGCTCGCGAAGAAGCATGGCTGGTTCCTCGCCCGCCAGTTCGAGAACCCCGCCAACCCGGCCTATCACCGCAATACGACAGGGCCGGAGATCCTGCGCGATTTCGCCGGCCGCCGGCTCGATTACTTCGTCAGCGGCTGGGGCACGGGCGGCACCCTCACCGGCGCCGGCCAGGTCCTCCGCCTCGCCCGCCCCGAGGTAAAGATCATCGCCTGTGAGCCTGCGGCGGCGGCACTGCTGTCGGGCAAGCCTTTCGCGTCGCACAAGATCCAGGGCTGGACCCCGGATTTCGTGCCCGCGGTGCTCGACCGGAAGGTCGCGCACGAGATCGTCACCGTCACGGATGCCGAAGCCATCGAGGCCTCCAGGGCCCTGGCGCGCAAGGAAGGCATCTTCTGCGGCATCTCCTCGGGCGGCACTTTCGCGGCAGCGCTGAAGGTCGCTGCCGCAGCACCCGTCGATTCGGTCGTCCTCACGATGCTTCCGGATACCGGCGAGCGTTATCTGTCGACGCCGCTCTTCGAAGGCATTTCCGACGGCGGAGACCCTGAGCCGTGAGCATGGCTGCCCCACTCCACGAGCCTGAGCAGCGCGAGCCGGACGCCCGGCGCTACGCGCGGCTACCCGACCCTTTCCCAATGTGGCGGGGGGGCGTGCTGCATGGTGGACGAGTGGCCTATGAGACATGGGGAAAACTCAATGCGGCACGCGACAATGCGGTGCTGCTGTTCACGGGCCTCTCACCCTCTGCCCATGCTGCATCCTCGCCGGAAGACCCTCGTGACGGCTGGTGGCAGCGCATGCTGGGGCGGGGGCTCGCGATCGACACCGACCGACACTTCGTGGTCTGCGTCAACTCGCTCGGCAGCTGCTTCGGGTCGACAGGCCCTGCCTCCATCGACCCGGCGAACGGTCGGCCATACCGGCTGAGCTTCCCGGATCTGTCGGTAGAAGACATCGCCCGCGCAGGTTACGAGGCGGTCCGCTCGCTCGGGATCCAGCGGGTCGACACTGTCATCGGCCCATCGCTCGGCGGCATGGTGGTGTTGGCCTACGCGGCGCTCTTCCCCGGCGCGGCGCGCCGGCTGGTCAGCATCTCCGGAACGCTCGCGGCCTCGCCCTTCGCCATCGCGCTGCGCTCCATTCAGCGGGAAGCCATCACGGGCGACCCCGACTGGCGCCATGGCAACTACACCGCCGACCGGCCGCCCCGCACCGGTATGACCCTGGCGCGCAAGCTCGGGACGGTCACTTATCGCTCCGCCGCGGAGTGGCAGCAGCGCTTCGATCGCCAGCCGGTCAGGCCGGATCTCAAGCGCAACGAGCCGTTCGCCCCGGAATTCTCGGTCCAGGGATATCTCGATGCCCAGGCGCAGCGCTGGATCAACACCTTCGACGCGAATTGCTACCTCTATCTGTCGCGGGCGATGGATCGCTTCGATCTCGGCGCCCACGGGGACCCCGCGGACGTGCTGAGGAAGGCAAGGCTGGAACAGGCGCTCGTCATCGGGGTGGAATCCGATCTTCTCTTTTCCATCGCGGAGCAGCGTGCCATGGCGCGAGCGTTGCAGTCTGGAGGCGCCACGACGCGGTTTGCGCCCCTGCAATGCATCGAGGGGCACGATTCCTTCCTGGTCGACATCGAGCGCTTCGGCCGAGAGCTCAGAGCCTTCCTGGGTTGATCGACGATGCCCTGGGCCGCGCTCGGCTCCTCCTCCTTCGGCCTCCATTCTGGGGCCGTGCGAAGGCAAGTGACTCAGCAGGCCAGGGCCGTCCCTCGCCTGCGGGACCCAAGGCGGTCATGGGACTGGCCGCGCACAATACACTGGGAGCGATTTTGGGCGGCGCGCGGCGCCGGCCCCGAAGGGGCGAAGCCCAGGATGGGCCGAGCGCCTCGCCGCAAGCGATTCGCGGCAGAAGATTAAGTTGACTGGCGTGCCGCGGCCCGCAGATCGAGGCATAATGATCGGGTCGCGACTTAAGAAGAGCCAGAATTCCGCGAGGCCCATGAATGGAACGCCGCCTGCATACTAGGCACCGAGCCCGGACGACCGTCTACATTACTGTCCACGGCGGCTGCCGCAAGCTTTGCAAGGCAGTGAATCTGAGCGCCACGGGCGTCTTCATCGAGACCTCCAATCTCGGACTGCGCAAAGGGCAGACGGTCGTGCTCTCCTTCGCGATCAATCTCGGCGCCGTTACCAAGCTCCACCGCCGCACGGCGGTCGTGGCGCACGTCTCCCGCGGTGGCACCGGCCTCATGATGGAAAGCTACAGCGCCCGCGCGAACTGAGCGCGTCCTCTCCAGCCGGCCTGACATCGGCGAGCTCAGCCTGAGCTTGAAGCCCGCCGCTCTTGCGCTCACCACGGGGCCGCCGCCGCTCAATATTTGCCGAAGAACTGCTCCACCGCATAGAGGCAGAAGGGCGGCACCAGCCCCGCATGGTAGTCCTCCAGCACGGCGCTCGCGCCGCCGTCGGTCGCACCTCCGGCCACCGCAGCGACGGCGACGGCGGCTTTGGCTGCATGGAAGCCGTCCTTGATGGCCGCATAGGGGTCGCTGGGGCCGACAGCCGAATCGACGTCGAGCACCGTGACCTGCGCGCTGGGATCATGGGCCGCCCAGTATCCCTGCATGAGCTGGGTGTTGAGGTAGAACACCTCCGGATCGCTGTCGCCGCCGCAGAGCAGTACGGGAACCGTGGGATCGAAGTCGCGCAGGTCGTTCTTGGCAAGATCCTGCCGCAGGCCGTTTCCGGGGCTCGAGGGCGGCATGTCGTTCGTCGTATTTGGAAACCCGCCGTCCGGATGCGCCTGCGCGTCCTGAAGATAGCTCAGACGGTAGGCATTGGTGATCAGCGGGCTCGGACCGAAGCCCTGCGCGAAGACCGGAGCGAGATTGGCAGGCGTCGTGGCGGGGGTCATCGACGCGTACTGAGGCGCCGGCGGGGTATTGCTGAACAGCGCGTATTGGGGCAGCAGTCCCTGCGCGTAGAGATTGGACCTGCTGGTGGTGGCCGGCAGGAGCGAGGCAATGTTGGTTGCGTACTGGGGCGAGAACACATCCGTCGGTTTGCTATACACGTTGCCGTAGGAGTGCTGGTACGCGGAGACGACCATCGTGAAGTTGATCGTTGCGCCCCCGTCGACTTCCCCCATGAAAATGGCATCGGCGAACGCCGAAAGCGCGTAAGGTCCCGACATCGGCCCTGCGGCTGTGACGCTCATCCCCGCGGCCTGCATCGCCCGCAGCGTCGCGAGCGCCACGTAGCCACCCTGGGAATATCCCGTGACGAAGAGCTTGTTGCTCGCGGTGGCGCCCACCGATGAGAAGGCGCTGCGCGCGGCGGTGAGCGCATCCATCATGTCGTGCGACTGCTGGTCGGCCACGAGGTAGGGATGATAGGTCAGGGTCGAAGTGTCGTACCCGGCGTAATTCGGGGCGACAACGATGTACCCCTGGGCGGCGAACACGGCTGCAAGCAGCTCTCCCTCGGAGTTGCTCGAGATATCCGCGATGTTGTAGGCCTTATCGGTCGAGGTGCCGTGCGCATAGAGCACAACGGGGCGCGCGCCCTGACAGGATGGATCGACTCCGCCCGGCACCATGATGGCGCCCGAGGCGGTGGTCGGCTCGCCCTGGCCGCCCACCGTCGCGTACTCCATGTGATAGACATCGACGGAGCAGAACGGCGCGAAGGTGAGCTTCAGGAGCTGCGCGGCATCGCTGTTGCCGCTCAGCATCGAGAGCAGGTCGGAGACCGAGTAGGCACCAGTCGTCTGCGGACTTTGCAGAAGCTGGCCCTCCTTCGGCGCCGTGGGCTGTGACGGAGCGGAGGAGCCGGCGATCATGCCGTGGCACGCCGCGAGTCCGATCATGGCTGCCACGAGCAGAATCGCGGCGGCGGAGCGTGCCAGGATCGGAGCTGTGCGGACCATGCATAGGGAAACCCGCGAGAGCTGTAGAAGTTCGCCCTTCAGCCGCTGCGAGCCAGCTCCGCGAGTGCCCCCGCAGCTCGCGCAGCCGCGGCGGCTTGTCAAGGACGCGATCGAGTGCGGCGGGGTCTGATTCTCCGCAGTCGAGCCGCTGCCCCCCACCCGCAGCACGGCCGCTTGCGCGGCTTCGGGCGATTCGACTTCCATGAGAAGGTGCACCGAGCCCGCGCTCGATCAGCGGACCGGTACGCGCCTCGCGGATCGAGGGTCCAACCCGCGCCGCGGCAGCAGTCCTCGGGGATCCCGCGACCCCGGCGTCCATGTCCGAAAATGGCTAGTCGGAGCCGACGCCAGGGCGTATGGTCGGCCCCATGCACGAGACGCTGGCAATCGATGCGACAGTGCTCGACCGGGCCCGCTTGAGCCGCGACCCGCGCTTCGACGGCAAGTTCTTCATCGCGGTCACCTCGACGGGCATCTATTGCCGTCCCATCTGTCCGGCGTCGCCCTCCCCCCGCCGCAACAACGTGCGTTATTTCTTTTCCGCCGCGGCGGCAGCGCAGGCCGGCTTCAGGCCGTGCCTGCGCTGCCGCCCGGAAGCTGCACCCGGTACGCCCGCCTGGCTCGGGACGTCCGCGGTGGTGAGGCGCGCGCTGCGCCTCATCGAGGAAGGCGCGCTCGATGGAACCGGTGTTGGCGAGTTCGCTGCCCGGGTTGGCGTCGGCGCACGGCACCTGGACCGCTTGTTCGTCCAACACGTGGGCGCATCGCCGCTCGCCGTGGCGCAGACGCGCCGCTTGCATTTTGCCAAGCGGCTGATCGACGAGAGCGGTCTGCCAATCACACAGATCGCGCTCGCCGCCGGGTTCGGCAGTCTGCGCCGCTTCAACGACGCGTTCCGCAAAGCATATCGGCGATCGCCACGGGAGCTTCGCAACGAGCGCCGCGAGCCCGTTCGCAGCGGGGGCGATGAGGTGTCGCTCGCCCTCTCCTACCGCCCGCCGTACGACTGGGATCACCTGCGCGAATTCCTGGCGCGGCGCGCCACCCCGGGCGTGGAGCGAGTGGATGAGCGCAGCTATGCCCGGCTCATCCGGACCGACGCGGGCCATGCGGCGATCGAGGTACAACCGCTCGCGGGCAAGGACGCGCTACGGCTTCGAGTCCATGGCGCGCCCGCCTCCGCGCTCTTCCAGATCGCCACCGCCGCGCGGCGGGCGTTCGATCTCTCCGCCGACCCTGCGCTCCTTGCCGCGGGGCTGGAGTCGGATCCGTTGCTGCGCCCGCTCGTTCGCCGCCGCCCCGGCATCCGCATACCGGGGACTTGGGACGCATTCGAGTGCGCGGTGCGCGCCGTGCTGGGTCAGCAGGTCACGGTGGCGGCTGCGCGCACGCTGGCCGGACGCCTCGTCGAGCGCACCGGCGAACCGGCCGCGACCGCGGTGCCAGGGCTCGAGCGGCTCTTTCCGACTCCGCAGACCCTCGCCGCCTCGAATCTCGACGGGCTCGGTCTGACCGGCGCGCGGATTGCCGCCCTGAAGGCGCTGGCGGTCGCAGTGGCCGATGGCCGGGTCGCGTTCGACCGGCCAGCCGAGGAGGTCATCGCGAGCCTGGTTGCGCTGCCGGGCTTCGGCGACTGGACGGCCCACTATATCGCGCTGCGCGCGCTGGG
>JAKBCR010000200.1 GCA_021807675.1 Pseudomonadota bacterium | reverse complement strand
GCTTCACGGAGCGAATCTCGGAGGATGTCGACCTGCGGGTCATCGTCCCAACCGGGTTGAGCCGATCCGCTCAGAAGCGGCTTCTGAGCCAGGTCAAGGCCGCAGTGCTCGATCGCTTACGCCAGCAGGGATACGACATTCCTGATGAGACCGTCAAAGCAGGCAACGAGAATCGCTACATCGCCATCCTGCTGTCGTATGAGTCCCTCTATCCGCCCGACCAGGCGCTACGCCCGGAACTGCTGATCGAGATCAGCGCGCGCTCGCCGATCCTGACTCCTGTGGAGTGTGGCTACGATACCATCGTCAACGAACTGCTCGGGCGCACCGAGCGCAGCGGCTCGATCGCATGTCTTGACATCCGCGAGACCATCGCCGGCAAGAACGCAGCCCTGCTGCGGCGATGGTCGGTGCGTCTACGCGGCGCCGGCCGGGTGTTCGAACTGGGCAACGCCCGCGATGAAGATATCGTCAGACACATCTACGATCTCGGGTGCATCTTCGAGCACTTTCCGCGCGAGTTGACCGATGTGGAGGCGAGCCGACTGGCTCGAGAACTCCTGCTTCAGGACGCCCTCGAATTCGGTGGTCAGGACCCAGGGTTCAGGGATGCTCCGATCGAGCGCGCGCGGGAAGCACTGAACGATCTTGCGGCCAGTGGCGAAGCCCGGCAGTGGTACGAGCGCTTCACGGTGGCGATGGTGTACGGCGTAATTCCTCCCTTCGACGATGCGATGGGACGGATTCTCAAATTCGCAGACACGTGGGTCCCAAGCGGGGGATGACCAGCAAACCATTCGACATCCAGATATTCCGCTGTCACGGCTGATCGAGTGCTTGCGGGCGAACCGCTCGCGAGCGCTCGCGCCGCATCAGCGCCTTGAACGCTTTTTCCCGCAGGATAAACTGCGTAAGCATGTGCGGAATGAGATCCGCCGCCAGCACCGTCTCGCCCCAGGTCTCACTGTGCAGTGCCGCATAGCGGTCGAGATGGGTCTTGAGACCTACGGGTAAGGTGATGGTGAGCTTCAGGGTATCGGTGCCGGGCAACGGCCCGAGGCGCAGCTTCGTGTTCACGGAGCGACTCTCCCTTCAAGGACTCGAGAAATCATCGTTCGAGGGGTAGGGACCGAGCACCAGGTCCTTGGTCACGATCACCCGCACTGGATATCCAGGCCGGATGGTGATCGTCGGCTGGATGTTGCGATTGCGCCGCGCGATCTCCTGACCGACCTGGTTCACGGTGCCCTGGAGCGAGGCGTAGAGTACGGACTCCGTGCCGCCCAATTGACCGGGCACGGCGAGCTCCGCTGCGGCCCCGAGGAGCGTGGAAACCGCGGCTCCCGCGACCAGGCGATTCCAGTGCCAGTCGATCCGATCCTCGAGCCCGGTGTAACCCTCGGTATCGGTCCCCGGCCATCGTCGACATCCGGCATGCTGGACCGGCCGGTGTGACAGATCTTCGCAAAGGGTTCGAGGGCTTGAGCGCGCTGGTGCAGACCGCGCTGGGTCTGAACCCCTGTTCCGGTGAGATTTTCGTCTTTCGAGGCCGCCGAGGTGACCGGATCAAAATTCTCTGGGATACCCAGGACGGGCTTTGTCTGTTCTACAAGCGGCTGCGCGGCGGGAAGTTCGTCTGGCCGAAGGCCGAGAGCGGGACAGTGTCACTGAGCGCAGCGCAACTATCGATGTTGCTCGAAGGCATTGACTGGCGGCAGCCGAAGCGGACGGCGCTCGCTCCGCACGATCCTGAGCGAGTCCAGCCGAGTCGATCGGTGTAAGGGGACAGCGGTCTCGAGATCGAGACCGCTGGTCCGACACAAACTAGTAGAAACGACATTTGCCATTTGCCATCATTACCGCTGTCGCTCTCGCCATCGCAGGAACTCGGACGGAACGCAATCCGTAGCGAGCCAACGTACCTTCATGCAGCCGACAGAGTTCATCGATTGTAATCGCGCACAGATTCCCGCGTTCCGCCTCGTTGCGAAGAGTGGCGACTCTGCTGTCGATCACCGCCAACAGTGTCTCCTGAGACCAGCCGTTTGCCTCCCGCCACGCGCGGACAAAAACCCCTATCTTCCGCGCCCCCACATAACGTCGCGCCTGTGGCTGTTCTTCGAATTCCTCACCGCATGGGATTTTGATCGACACTACATCAGGCATACGCGGACGGCCGCGCTTCCATGGATGATGTCAAAATTACCCCCGCCCGCTCTATTCGCCTCTTCTCGGCGAAGACGAAGCGCCGCGTTCCACCGCAAACACGACTAGCTAGCCTGGAGCATTACGCGAAATAAAGGCTTCGGATTCGTTGACGTGGAACCGTACAGTCTGTACACTTTATCGGCCTGGAGTACATCATGGCCAAGCGGATTCGAAAAGGCGCTGAAGAAGCGCGCAGTCAACTGCCGGAGTTGCTGACGGCCGCGCAGCAAGGCCGACAGACGATCATTACCCGCCATGGGCGGCCGGTTGCCGTATTGACGCCGGTTTCCGCTTTGGGGGAGGCCCACGCGCAGCGATCACTGCTAACCCTCGCCGGCAGCGGTCGCGGGTTGTACGGCAGCGATAGCCAGGCGACGCTGCGTCGGCTGAGAGACGAATGGAACCGGTAAGCCTCGATGGGCTGCCGGAGAATGCTCTTCTTCTGATTGACTCCGCCCCGATAATTTACGTGCTCGAGGAACATCCCGAGTTCGCTGCGATATTCAGGCCGGTATTCGAAGCACACGACGAAGGGTTAGTGCGCCTTGCAGTTACCACGGTAACGCTCGCCGAGGTACTGATCGGTCCGTTGGGCGCGCGCGACGAAGTCCTCGCCGAACGCTACCGGGCCACGCTCAAATCGTGGTTCGTGGTGGACTTGGATGCGGAGATTGCAGAGAGTGCGGCTCGGCTTCGCGCCGCTTGCAGGTTGAAGCTCGCGGATGCGGTCCAAGCGGCAAGCGCGCTAGCAGTTGGCGCCGACGCGCTGGTGACGCACGACCGTGATTTCTCGGCCCTGCACGACCTACGCGTCCTGGGCGTCGAGACCAAGAACTCCTGCGAGTGACCGGCAACTGGTAATCCCGCGAAGCCTCGGGACGTAGGTGTCGCAGGTTCAAATCCTGTCACCCCGACCACCGTTTCTCGGTTTTTCCCGGGATTTTCTCGCGAACATCGGATCCATCGGTCGCGCCAGTTGCGCAATCGGTGGCAGATCGGTGGCATTTGCCCCCCTTTTGGGCGGCGCGTTTAAACTGGAGTTCCCCTTAAGCTCGAGCGCAATTTTCTCGTGAATCAGCGGGTTGCGATCGCACCGGCTGCCGGCGCCCTGGCTACACGGTGATCCGCTGCAGCAGCTGCAGCGCCCGCTGTTGAGTGGCGTTCGCGGTGGTGACCATCGGGAAGGCGGGCGAAGGGGTCTTCGCCGAGCGCGCCACGCAGGTATTGCGCACGATGGTGCCGAGGTCCTCGAGCAGGGTGCGGAAGCTGTGTGCCGGCGTCCCGTCAGGCAGAGTATGCGTGTGGACCTTCTGAAGGGCCGCTTCGGAGCGCTTGGCGGGGGCCACCGGGTCGCGGTGCTGTTTGGCGTCGAGGTCTTCGTCCGCGAAGAGCAGCTCGCGCCAGGCCTCGCGCATGTGCCACTCGACATAGTAGGCGAGCATGCACAGGAAGATATGGGCGCGCACTCGATCCTCCAGGTGGTGATGGATGGGGCGGATCTTCAGGTCCACGGTCTTGAGTGAGCGGAACGCGCGCTCGACCTCGCAGAGCCCCTTGTAGTTGCGCACGGTGTCAGGTGCGCTCATCTGCTTCTTCGCCACGTTGGTGCGAATGACATACACCCCATCGAGGGCGGCCTCGGCGGCGACCTTGTCCTCGAGGATCTTGAACTCGAAGCGGTGATCCTCGATGGCGAGCTCGAAGTGCTTGGCGACCTTGTACTTGTTGACGATGCGCCCGACACGCACACCAATTTTGTCCTTGCCCTTGAGCCGTCCGGCGAGGACGCTCGTGTGCACCTTTTCCAGTTCCTTGCCCGTCGCCTCAAGGAGTGCGCGGCGCTTGTGTGCCCGCAGCTTGGCGAGTTCGGGATTGCGGCAGGCGATCAGCCGCTCGCCAGGGAAGTCTGGGTGCGAGAGCTCAAAGAGGGAGCGCTCATCGAACAGTCCGAGCTGCAACGCTTCCCCTTCGATGAGCGAGCGGATCTGGCCGCTCTTGAGCGCGGTGATCCAGCCGAGCCCCTCGATCTCGCGCAGCTCCCCGATCGCCTTCTGCGAGATCATGCCGCGGTCCCCGACCACCACCACATGCTCGAGGCGGAACTGCTCACGGAGCTTTTGCACCTGCGGCATCAGCGTCGAGGCATCGGCGGTATTGCCTTCGTAAACCGAGATCGCCACCGGACAGCCGCTGCGGGCGGTCAGCAGCCCGTAGTTGACCTGGAGCTTGTTCTTCTTACCGTCGCGGCTGTGTCCGATGCGAGCCAGAGGACATTGCGTGCCCTCGAAGTAGCTCGAGGACAGGTCGTAAAGGGCAAGCCCCCCTTCCTTGAGGTGCCGCGCGGCGAGCTTGCGCTCGATCGTGCCCTGATGCTCAAGCAGCCAGTCCATCGCCGAGTACAGCGCATCCTCGTCGGCGCACTCCACGCCATACTCCTCCGCCAGCGTCGTCGTGTGCCACCATCGTGTGGTGGCGAGATTGGTGTGGGGAGCCAGCACCCGGGCGGCCACCATCGCGCACACCCGCTCGCGCTCGGGGCTCGCTCGCGAGGCGATCAGTCCCTCAAAGCCCAGCCGCCGCATGGCTACACGCACCGCCTGCACGTGCCCGTGCGGGCGCGAGCGCACGACCTCGAAGAGCTCCTCTACCGGCCGCAGGGCCACGCCCGCGAGCACCGCACGTATCGCCTCGATCTGCTCGTCCGAGAGCCCCGAGAGATTGGCCAGCGTGCGTTTGCGCACCTTTTTCCCGACGCGGTACGACTCGCGCAGCAGGTACGTGGGCCTTGAGTCGCGGTTCGGGACGGCATCGATGTGCATGGCTACATGATGACATGTCAAATCAAGCCATGCAAACCATCATGGTCACATTACATGGCTACGTACTGCACCCTCGACGTCCCTTCTCTAATTGCGCAAGTCACGGGAAAATCAGCCCTTCGGCGAGATCCCCGACTCAGGGGCGAGGGGGGAACTTGGGTCTGATGGCTTGCGGGACGTCACGCGATTCACCACCTTCGTCCCCGACATAGCAAGGAGGTCGGCGAGCGCCTTCTCCATCGCCGCGACCACGTCGCGCCGTTGATCATGCTCCCGCCGTCCGGGCGTCCTGGCCTGCTGCGTCGACAGATTGTCCGACTGGGATTGCCACACAACGCTCGAACACCATCGGCGGCAGGTGATCCATCAATTGCGCAAAAAACCAGCTTTCCCGCGTGCATCGCGACGACCCCGCAGACCCGTTCGGAGATCACAATGCCAACTGCTGCAGGCGAAATCGTTAACGCCCTCAAAATCACAATGTCCCTAATTGCTTCAGTCACTTATCGGCTTGCCGTCGATCAACGTTGGGACAGGCCTGAAATCAAAGCATCATCAAGCACACGGTGGGTCTGCTGAATCTGGCCGAGGAGCTGGCGCTCTCCACCAGCGAACAGCGCGCCCCGCGCCGGTGGCTCGTGCCTCCCGCTACGCGCAGGATGAGCCTGACCCGGCGGGCCGGCGGGCCGGCAGGCCAACTGGTCCCAAAGTCGCCCTCGCGCTCATCCGGTCCGTGAGTCCCGCCGCGCAGCCGCACCAGTACGTCACTTGAAGGCAGCCGGCTGGCCGTAATCCCGCCGATCCTCCTCATGGATCAGGTAAAGACCCGGTCTTCGCGCTGCCCTTGTTCTTCGGTTCTTCATGTGCGCTCCCAAGCAGCTGCTCCAACATTCCGGTCGCTCGCGTCACCGCTACGCCAATCAAGGCTTCCTTAACCGGATCCCAGATCTGACGCGCTACACCGTTGTGCCGCTGATCACTCGCCGGAAGCGGGCTGGCGGATGCATGACGTTCGGCCGAGGACGCTGCCTGCCCTGGGCTTCTGCTTCGCCTGCCCCACATGACGGCAAGCAGAGCACCCGCCCCGAACGCCGCCGCAACCATGGTGCCGGGGTGTCTCGCAAAGAGCGGCCTCCAATCTGTTGCCGACTTCACCTTGTCTTCCAAGTCGTCGAAATTCGATCGCAGAGCCTCGAATTCGCCTTTGATGTGGGTCTCTATTTGTTCTCTTGTCTCACGCATTCGGGACGCTCCTCAACTCGCCCGATCGTCTTTGCGAACTGAACTGCGTCTCTTCAGGCTCCTCGATCCCGCTGTAATCACCAACGCGGCGCACAGCGCCAGGCTGACGGACACGAGCAGTGCCGCAGCCCAGGCGAGCAAGACGTATGAAAGAGCATGCACGAGCGCGAGGAGCGCAAAGAAGACGGCAAAAATCCCGCTCAGGGCGCCGATTCCCAGCAGCAGCAGGCCCGATTGCCAGGCGCTGATTCTTTCGCGTATCTCCGCCTTCGCCAGCCGGACCTCTGATCGGGCAATATCCTGGACGTTGCCGGCGATATCCCGAAGAATTTCCGCCACGGATCGCTCTGCCTCAGACATACCCGTCGCCTCACACCTCAATCGCGGGACAACGTACGGGCGAGCAAAAATCCGAGAATCGCAGCTCCGATGAGTGCAGGGACCGGATTGTCCTTCACCAGACGTTTCACATCGGTCATCATGCCGCCCACGTCGTGTTCGCGGATGTATTTCGCCGTGTGATCGAGGGAATCTGCTGCCGCGCGTGCAGCTCGACCGACTCTCGGTCCACCGGCCCGGGGCTCAGCGTGCGGGCTCGGGCCCGCACCTTGTGAACCTTCGGCGGATGTCTCTCGATTCCCAGCAGGCTTGTCCGCGGCCCCCGGGCCCGGCTTCGACGCCGTGCTTCTCGCGTGAGCAGCGGCATCGAGCCGCTCGTTGCCTACACCGGAGCCCCGGCCTGGGGGTCCGTCCGGCACCGTTCCAGATGTTTCTGAATTCATGTCACTGACTCCTCAGAGATGCATTCCAAGATGCTCCGCGCGTGCGTGGCGCAAGACAGGATCAGGCCCCTCGCGGTACCGCACCCGTGCTTGCCGAACCGTAGATCGGGACTCCGTCAACTCCGAGTTATGCTCTGCGTGGGTTCGCTGTCCGTACGCCGACAGACGCAACCGCCCGCCCCGGCAAGCCCGCGCCGCTGCCGCGCGCCTGCACCCCTGCACGTCGATGCGGTTGGCGAGTGCACTGGTCACCGTCGACGCAAGCCGTCGAGCGCATGCGGCGCACAGCCCTGGATGCCGCCCCGCTGCGGCATGGCGGCGCTGGCGGCTCTCCGGGGTCCCGTATCGACACGTCCACGCCTTGCGGCCGGAACAGCGAATCCCTAGCCTGAACGCAGTAATGAGCGTATCGGCAATGTGGTCGTCGCGGGGACCACGTTCACTCTCCGGAGCGCCCGCATGGGTGAGTCTCGCGTGCATACGCTGCGCCGCCTCCGCCTTCGTTGACGAGTTCTTCAGTTGCCAGGCGATTCTGCCGAGGGCGCATCGGCGATAACATACGTAGATAAGTCGCGCGTGCGGGGAGGCGGGGGTGAACCTCAGCCTGACCACTCGTCGACTACCATTTGGATTCAGCGGCTTATGGACATTTGATCTCATATTCCGCTAGCGGAATATGAGATCGTCAATGATCAGGAGTTCCGCGGCGGCAAGCTGCGCGCGGTACTTGCGGAGCTCTCCGAGTTCACGCGCCTCGTTGATGGACTCCGGCATCCCCGTTCTTCCGCCTTTGAACTGAGCGGCCGATGCTCTGGGCGGCGGCGAGTGGCCGCATGCCGAGGGCGAACGATGAACGAGCAGAAGCAAGCGGAGCTCACGCTGGGTGAG
>JAKBCR010000026.1 GCA_021807675.1 Pseudomonadota bacterium | reverse complement strand
AGGAGTACTCGCATGTGTCTCATGTATGACTTTCTCGCTCTACGGAGCGGCTCGCAAAATGGCTCTTGGCCAGGACGCCGCAAGTACTTCCCTGTAGGCTTGCGCCTCGGCTCCTGCCTCGGAGCACCTGGCCAAGAGCCATTTTGCGAGCCGCTCCTCTTTCACTGCCAGATCTTCCACGGCGCATCGCCGCTCGCCCACAGTGACTCCAGGCGGACTTTGTCGCGCATGGTGTCCATGCATTGCCAGAAGCCGTTGTGCTGATAGGCCATCAATTGTCCTTCCCTCGCCAGGGTCTCCAGGGGCTCGCGCTCGAACTGGGTGTCATCGCCCTCGATGTAGTCGAAGACGCGCGGCTCGAGTACGAAGAACGCTCCGTTGATCCATGCCTCGCCTGAGAGCGGCTTCTCATCGAAGCGGGCCACGCGCTCACCATCGAGCTCGAGGCGCCCGAAGCGCGCCGGCGGCCGTACGGCGCTCACCGTAGCGATGCGCCCATGGCGACGATGGAACTTCAGCAGCTCAGCCAAGTTTATGTTGGAGACTCCGTCCCCCCACGTCAGCATGAAGGCGCCGTCGCCGAGATGCGGCGCAAGCCGCTTGATGCGTCCACCCGTGTTGGTCTTCTGGCCCGTGTCGATGAGATCGACGACCCAGTCCTCGGCGTTGTGCTCGCCGCTGCCGTTGCCCCGCCGCTCCACTCTGCCGCTCTTGAGCGACACCCGCAGGTCGGGCGCGAGCGAGCAGTAGTCGGCCATGTACCGCTTGATGTACTCGCCCTTGTAGCCGAGCGCGACCACGAACTCGTTAAGGCCGTAAGTCGAGTAATGCATCATGATGTGCCAGAGGATCGGACGGCCACCGATCTCGACCATGGGTTTCGGCCGCACGACGGTCTCCTCCGCGAGCCGCGAGCCGACACCGCCTGCGAGGATGCCTACTTTCATGCCATGCTACCCGTGGTGATCATCAATCATTGGATCGCTCTCATCGATCGGCGGCGTCCGGGTCGCTTTCGCATCCCGCATGCTCTGCCTCGGCTAAAGCTCGCAATTTGCGTGCCCAGTCAATTGGAAACGCAGGTCCGACAGGCTGCCGAGGCATGAGCCGGATGCGCGCCCTGGCGGCGAACATGGCCGCCGTCATCACCGGCAAAGCGGCCACGGCCGTGGTGGGGCTGCTCACCGTCGTGGCGCTGACGCGGCACCTGGGACCGACCGGGTACGGCTACTACCGGACGGTGCTCACCTATTCGGCCTTTGCCGCCGTACTCGCCGATTCCGGGCTTTACATGATCGCCCTGCGCGCGATGTCGCAGGGTGGCACCGATGCGGGCCGGGTGCTCGGCAACGCACTGCCGCTGCGCCTGGTAAGCACGGGCGGTGTCCTTCTCGCGGCGGCCGCGGTCTCATGGGCCACTCCTTACGAGCCGGTGGTCAAATGGGGGACGCTGATCGGGGCCGCGATCTACACCTGCCTGCAGGCCAGCGACTTTCTCATCGCTGCCTTCCAGAGCGTGCTCAAGCAGGCGCGCAATGCCGTTGCGGAGGTCACCGGAGCGGTGGCCACGCTGGCGGGGGTTTCCGTGCTGGCCCTCACCCATGTTGGAGCGCTGCCGATGCTCGGCGCGACGCTGTTGGGTGCGGCGCTCTCGCTGACGATCTCCGTCAGGCTGGTGCGGCGCCTGGTCTCGTTCCGGATGAGCTTCGACCTGTCGCTGTGGCGGCAGTATGTGATCGCCGGCCTGCCGCTCGCGGGATCGCAGATCCTGGGCATGGCGATGCTGCGGGGCGACTCGCTGCTGCTCTCGCTCTTGCAACCTGCGGCAGCGGTGGGTCTCTATGGCGTGCCGTCGAAGCTCTTCGAGGTCACGACGTCAGTCCCCTACATGCTGGCCGGGCTCATGATGCCTGCTCTTACGGCTAGCGCTGCGGTGGATCGAGGGGAGTTCTCACGACAGCTCGGCAGGACGCTCGATGCCGCGGCTGTGTATGGCGTGGGTGTCGTGATTGCGCTCGCGCCATTCGCAGGGCAGCTGCTCGCGCTCATCTCAGGTAAGCGCTTCGCGGCGGGCGCGCCGGCGCTAGTCGTGATCTCGTTTGCCGCGGCGTTGGCCGGTGTCACCCACATTCTGCGGTTTACCTTGGTGGCCTGCGAGCGGCCCCGCCTGGTGCTGATCGGGGATACAGTCGCGTGCGCTTGCGCGTTCATCGCTTACTTCGGTCTCATTCCGAGGTTCTCGCTGCTCGGTGCCGCTGTCGGCACCGTCATCGCGGAGGCGAGTGCGCTGGTCGCGATGACGGTGGCACTGAGGCGTGCCGGGCGGCGCCTCCCCTCTCTGGTCAATCCCGCCAAAGCGATGGTTGCGGGGGCGCTGGCGGCGTTGGCCATGAAGTATCTGGCCGACCTCGGCACGCCCTGGCTGGTGGCGCTCGCCGCGGGCGGCGCCCTGTACCTTGCGCTCGTGGCGCTGACTGGGGCGGTACCGCGGGAGCTCCTCGTTGTAGTATTTGGCGGGATACGAAAGACCGGAGTGGGCCATGGGTAGATTCAAAAGGCTCCACCGGACCACCCTCGCGGTGGGTCTGGCGGGGCTCGCCGGCTGCGCGGGAGTGATGATCGGCCGGCCGACTGCGGTTCCGGGCCGAGGGCCTCTCGGCACGCCGCAGCCGACGGCCACCCAGATCGCGGTGGGCGGCAATCCCTCGCCCTCGGCGCCCCGCATGAATCCGTTCGTCGCGCAGTTGAAGCGGCCGCCGGAGCGCGCCGCCCGGAATCCCTACGGCTGGCTGGAGGACGTACGCTCGCCGCGCACCCGGCATTGGATCGCGGTTGAGAGCCGGGCAGCCACGAAGGCGCTGGCCGCCATCCCGCAGCGAGGCTGGATCAGGAACCGCCTCGAGCAGCTTCAGGGGGGCTGGAGCTCCCAGACCTTCAGGGACGTCGTCGTAGAGCGCATCCTCTATCTGAGCCCGGACGGCGCCCGGCTGCCCATGGAAATTGCCCACCGGCGGGATATGCCTCGCGATGGCAATCAACCGACACTCCTTACCGTCTATCACCCTGGCGGCAGGACTTCCGAGCCATTCCTGCGGCCGTTCGTGTTGGTCTGGGTGGAGATGGGCGGGGTTTACGCTCGGGCCGAGGTGCGCAACGGGCTCGCCAAGGTCGCCGCTGCGCCCGGGGCGGCCAAGCTGCCCGACAGGCCCATCTCGCTCACCGACCTCTTCGCCGCCGCGCAGTCACTGATCGACGGCCACTACACTCGCCGGGCGCGGCTCGGCATCTATGGTCGGGGCTTCGGTGGGCTGATGGCGGGCACCGCCGTCACTCTACGGCCGGATTTCTTCGGCGCGGCGCTGCCGACCGGCACCTGGGCGCAATACCGTCAGATCCCCTCCGGCCATTGCTATCCCCCCACTCTCATCGTCACAGCCGAGCACGACGGCGACTTCAGGCCCTGGCGCGGCTACGAGCTGGCCGCCGCCCTTCAGGCGGAGCAGCTCTGCGGCCGTCCCATCCTGATCCGGGTCGATGAGGGCGAGGGGCCGGGGGCACCCCCCTCGGTGCGGCTGGACCGAGCGGCGGACGAGCTGGCGTTCGCGGCGAAGTGGCTGGGAGCGCAGCCGCCCCAGTAGTATGAAGCGCTGGATCCGGGCATTGCGCTGCGCGGTCCCTGCTCCGCGCAAGCCCGGGGTGTCCCTCCATGGCCACCCGTCGACGCATGCGTCGCACCCTGCCGGCCCAGCGCCGTCTCGGGCAAAAAGCGTGGTTTTTGCCCGAGACTCGGCCACCTGCGGCGGCCGGTCACGTCCCTGTGCCTGAGTCGCTGTGTCATGCCGCTTCATGGTTCGGGGTCGGCATGAGCCGATGGGGAACTATGAATGCTTGCGCGGCGCCTCGTCCGGCTGCGGCGGATCCCGGTGCCCGGCCTCATCCGGTGCCGGCTCGCCCGGGATGGCGTGCTTCTCCGTCAGCCAGCCGCCGAGGTCGATGAGCCGGCAGCGCTCACTGCAGAAGGGCCGGAAGGCAGACTGAGACCAGTCGATCTCGCGCCGGCAGGTGGGGCACTTGACGCGCTGAACGGGCATTACGGGCAGCAGGTCAGGAGAAACTTCACGTCCGAATCGGCCTGGATGGCTCGGTCCGAGACGCCCTTCCAGTTGAGGAATCGCATGTTGCAGCGGTGATGGCTGCCGCTCACCTCCGGATAGAGGCCCATCGAGGCGGGCAGCGCGATGCGCAGGAGCTGCAACGGATTCTCGCGGTCGAAGGTGATGGTGAAGTTACCGCCCTGGGCGGTCTCCTGCCGCGTCCGGCCGTTTTGGCGGGTGAGCCAGATGAGCTCCGAGACGGCATCGCAGAGCGGCCGCAGCACCGTGAGCCACTGGTTGAATGCCCTCGACCGAGCCTCATCCGGCTGCGAGAGCCAGTAGAGGTAGTCCGGCAGGTCGAACTCGCAGGTACCCCCGGGGATGCTGCTGCGGTGCTTGACGGCGTTGAGGAAGTCCGAGTCCCTGAGAGGCTGGAGGTTGGCGACGCCGGCGTTGAGCAGCTCCGAGCGCAGCCGGGTCAAGTTCGCGATCAGGGTCTTCAGCCGGTTCGTGTCGACGCCGGGCTTCGACTGGAACTCCCCGAGCAGGGTGAGCTGGCGCTCGAGCTCCTTCAGGGCATCAGACCGGACATCGCTGCGAGTGATGATGGCCAGGATGTCGATCAGGCTGGTGACTGCCGCCCGGGTACCCCACTGGCTCGCCGACTCGTTGTGATAGAGCGCCTGGCTGTAGAGGAAATCGAGCCTGAGGAACGTACGCATCCGCTCGTTGAGCGGCTGCTCGAAGATCAGAGTGCGGTCGCTCTCGACTGCGTCCGGGTTTTCTGGAGGCGCGGTGTCCTCGGGGGCATCGGTCATCATGTGATCTATTGTGCGCGACATCCGCGGCGGACGTAAACGGGCGCAGAGCTCTTATGCCGAGCTCTGGCCGAAAACGGAATGCCCACGGCCGTGACCGTGCCGAAGGTCGGTGAAGCGGCGCTTCCAGAACAGTCTCCGCCGGGACGACGGAAACGCCGTCTCGAGACTCGAACCGGCGCGAGCCCTGATAAGCGATGATGCCTCGCTGGATCACGCCATTCTCGATGCCACGGCGCAGGCTCAGCGAGTCGCGGGGACCCACCGCGGCAGCGGCTTTGAGCTCGATGCCGATCCACTCGGTGCCCCGATCGATGATGAGGTCGATAGCGCTCTGCACCGTATGGGAGTTGCAACCGAGCGACCGCCCGAGATCGGAATGGTTCAACAGCCCACCGTGTTGGTGAGCGAGCATCGTCAGGAGGCACCGGATGTCGGAGGCCGACGGCTCAGCCGATGGCGCGCTATGTCCCGCTCGATGATCGCCCGGCAAGCTCCATATAGCGCGTGTGCAGCGCCGAGACCTGGTCCCGCACGGCGCTCAGGTCCCCCTCGTTCTGAATCACATCATGCGCAGCTTTGAGCCGTGCCGCGCGCGAGGTTTGCGCATTCAGGATCGCACGCGCCTGCTCGACGGTAGAGCCGTCTCGTGCCTGCAATCGGCGGATCTGCAGCTCCTCATCGCAGTCGACCACGAGCACCCGGTCGACCTGGGAGGTGATTCCCTTCTCGACCAGCAGGGGAACCACGAGGATCTGGTAAGGGCCTCCCGCCGCCGCCGACCAGGCTTCCACCGCGCTGCCGATGGCGGGATGAGTGAGAGCCTCGAGGTCGGCCCGAGCCCTCGGATCGGAGAAGACAATCTCCCGCAGCTTCGGCCGGTCGAGGTGCCCATCCGGGGTCAGAATGGTGCGGCCGAACCGCTCCACCAACTGCTCGAGCGGCGGCTGCCCCGGCTCCACCACCTCGCGGGCGACCTGGTCGGTGTCGATGATGGGCACGCCGAGGGCGGCGAAGTACTTGGCCGCCGTGGATTTCCCACTGGCGATACCCCCTGTCAGGCCGACCCTGAACACCCGCCTCGCGCGGGATTCGACGGCGCTCACGGAGCGCGAAACGGAACGGACATGCTCATCTCCCAAACAGACCCAGATAGCCACTCACCAGCTCGCGCCCGGACATGAGCATCAGCCAGCCCGCGGCGGCGAGAAACGGCCCGAAGGCGATTGGGGTCGAGCGATTCTGTCCCCTGGCGGCCAGTAATGCGATGCCCGCCACGGCCCCGACGGCCGCGGCGATCAGCACGGTCGGCAGCAGCATCCGCCAGCCGAGCCAGGCACCCAGCGCCGCCAGGAGCTTGAAATCACCGTACCCCATTCCTTCCTTGGCCGTGAGCAGACGGAAGAGATGATAGACGCTCCAGAGGCTCAGGTAACCTGCTATCGCGCCGATGATGCTGGAGCGCATGTCCACGGGGACGGGGGACATGCCCGAGACCGGGGCGAAGAGGCTGAGAAGAAGCCCCAGCCACAGCAGAGGGAGGGTGAGGCTGTCGGGCAGCAGCTGATGGTCGATGTCGATGAACGCGAGGGCGACCAGGAACCACGTGAGGACCAGGCCGGCCGCCGCTGGCCAGCCAAAGCCGAGCTTCCACGCCACCGCTGCCGAGAGGATGCCGGTGAGGGCTTCGACAATGGGGTAGCGCAGGCTGATGCGGACGCCGCAGCTCGCGCAGCGGCCGCGGAGAAAGACGTAGCTCAGCATCGGGATATTCTGGAAGGCCGTGATCGGGGCCTTGCAGGCGGGGCAGGCCGAGCGCGGGACGACGAGATTGAAGCGCTCTTTCACCGGCGGGGTGGCTGGAAGGGTTGCAGCGTGGTCCGGGTGCTCGAGCTCCGCGCACTGCTCGCGCCACTGGCGCTCCATCATGATGGGCACGCGGTGGATGACGACGTTGAGGAAGCTGCCGACGACGAGGCCGAGCAGGAGGCAGACGCCGATGAAGAATGCGGGGGAGGAGGAAAGCAGGATGATCAGCGACATGCTCTCGCGGCCGATGAAATGAAACGCCGCGCATCGCGCGGCGTTTCAGGTGGAATGTCCGGTCGCGCCTAGCCGACGACCTGGCCCAGGTGGAAGATCGGCAGATACATCGCGATGACCAGGCCGCCCACGATCACACCGAGGACCACCATGATGAGCGGCTCGAGCAGGCTCGACATGGAGTCCACCGCGTTGTCGACCTCGGCCTCGTAGAACGTTGCGACCTTTGCCGCCATCGTATCGAGGGATCCGGATTCCTCGCCGACGGCGATCATCTGCACGACCATGTTCGGGAAGATACCCCGCGCCTGCATCGCGCGCTGCAGGCGCTGGCCGGTGGCGACCTCGTCCTTCATTTTCATGATCGCATCCTCGTAGACGATGTTTCCGGTCGCGCCGGCCACGGACTCCAGCGCCTCGACGAGCGGCACGCCCGCGGCGAACATCGTCGAGAGGGTGCGCGCATAGCGCGCAATGGCGGCCTTGTTGAGGATGGGACCGATGATGGGGATTTTGAGGGCGATTCTATCGAGCACTTCGCGCATCTTGCGCGAGCGCTTCTTGAAGTAGAGAAAAGTCCATACCGCGGCGCCTATGACGATTGCGAGGTATATCCCCTTGTGCTGCACCATCTCCGAGATGTTGATGACGAACTGCGTGAATGCCGGGAGGTTGGCGCCAAAGCCCTGAAACAGCTTCTGGAACTCGGGGATGACGAAGATCATCAGGATGATGGTCACCACGAAAGCGACACTGACGACGGCGGCCGGATAGAACAGCGCCTTCTTGACCTTCTTCTTGATGGCCTCGGATTTCTCCTTGTACGTGGCCACCTTGTCGAGCAGCGTCTCGAGCGCTCCTGCCTGCTCACCCGCCTCGACCAGGTTGACGAACAGGTCGTCGAAGTGGAGGGGATGCTTTGCGAGCGCCTCGTGCAATGAGGTGCCGGCCTCGATGTCCCCCTTGATGTCGAGGATCAGCTTCTGCAGGGCCGGCTTGTCGCTGCCGCTCGCCACGATCTCGAATGCCTGCACCATGGGAATGCCGGAGGCGAGCATCGTCGCGAGCTGGCGGCTGAAGATGGCAATGTCCGCGGCATTGACCCTGCCGCCTTTGAGGCTCTGTGATTGCTTGCGGATCCTCGAGGGTGCGATCCCCTGGCGCCGCAGCTCGACTCGCAGCGCCGACTCGTCGGGGGCGAGGCTGTTGCCCTTGACGCGCTGGCCCCGCTTGTCGCGGCCTTCCCAGGCGAACGGGATATCGCGCTTGAGCGTCCTGACGGTTGCAGTTGCTGCTGGGGCCATGAATGCTGCGCCTCGCGTCACTCGATCGTGACGCTGTTGATTTCCTCGAGACTCGTGAGACCGGCTCTGACTTTCTCCAGGCCGGCGCGGCGAAGGTCCCATACGCCTTCTTTTGCCGCCTGATCACCGATTTCCGGAGCGCTGCCGCCCGCGAGAATGATCCGGGAAATGGCGTCCGTGACGGGGAGCACCTGATAAATGCCGGTCCGTCCCTTGTAGCCATCGGTGCAGCTCGAGCAACCCTTGGGTCCGAACAGGCGCAATCCGCTCCGCGCGTCTTCATGGGTGAATCCCTCTTTGAGCAGAGCCTCCTCGGGGACGTCCATGGGCTGCTTGCACTGGGCACACAGGCGCCGGGCCAGGCGTTGCGCGATGATCAAGCTGACCGAGGTCGCGATCGCGTACGGCTTTACGCCCATGTCCACCAGTCGCGTCAGTGTCTGGGGCGCGTCGTTGGTGTGTAGAGTCGAGAGGACAAGATGGCCCGTCTGGGCGGCTTTGATGGCGATCTCCGCCGTCTCGAGATCGCGGATCTCACCGACCATGATGACGTCCGGGTCCTGGCGCAGGAACGCCCTCATCGCCGCGGCGAATGTCAGTCCGACCTTCGGATTGACGTTGACCTGATTGACGCCGGGCAGATTGATCTCCGCCGGGTCCTCGGCGGTCGAGATGTTCGTGTCTTCCCGATTGAGGATGTTGAGACCGGTGTAGAGCGAGACGGTCTTGCCGCTGCCCGTCGGGCCGGTCACGAGGATCATCCCCTGGGGCTTGGCCAGGTAGCGCTCATAGAGCTCCTTCTGGAAAGGCTCGTAGCCCAGCGAGTCGATGCCCATCATCGCCTGCGCGGGATCGAGAATACGCATCACGATCTTCTCGCCGAAGAGCGTCGGGCAGGTGCTCAGGCGAAAGTCGATGGCGCGGTTCTTGGACAGCTTCATCTTGATGCGGCCGTCCTGCGGGACCCGCCGCTCCGCGATGTCGAGCCGGGACATGACCTTCAGGCGCGCCGAGAGCTTCTGGGCGAGCGCCACGGGTGGCTGTGCGATCTCCTTCAACACGCCGTCCATGCGCAAGCGTACCCGGTAGGTCTTCTCGTAAGGCTCGAAATGGATGTCCGAAGCCCCGCGCCGGATGGCATCGAGCATCACTTTGTTGACGAAGCGGACGATGGGCGCATCTTCCACGTCGTCGCGGCTGATTTTGTCGTCGACCTCGTCCTCGCCACCGGTGACCTCGAGCGACTCGAGATCGACATCATCGTCACCGGCCAGCGGCGTGATCTGTGCCTCGGCCTGCTCGATGGCCTTGTCGAGCGCCTTCTGGAGCTTGTCATCCTCGACCAGCACCACCTCGATGCTGAGGCTGGTCTGGAACTTGATCTCGTCGATCGCGTGCTGGTTCGTCGGATCGGAAACGGCGAGGAACAGCCGCCTGCCGCGGCGAAAGACCGGCAGGACGCGATGTTTCACAATGAGCTTGTCGCTCGCAACCCGGACCGTCTCGAGGTCGAGGTTCACCGCGTCCAGGTCGAACAGCGGAATCCCGAACTCGTTCGATGCCGCTACGGCAATGTCGCGCGCGCTGGCGGCGCCACTGGAGACGAGCTGGGTGACGATATTGGTGTGGCGCTCCTTGGCCGCGTTCATGGCCTCGAGCATGGCCGCCTCGTCCACGACCCCGTCCTGCACGAGGCGCTGAGGCAGGCCGCCCAGCCCGGCGCGTGCGCCTCCAAGCGCCAAAGAAGCGTTCTCGTTCATGGACTTACGGTAAGCGGATCGGGCCTGTGATGCTCAAGTCTACCGGAGCCGAGGGCTCAGGCAATTGTCAAATCTCGGCACATGCTCGCACAGGCCGTCCCCAGCCTGCGTGACTGGCTTCCCAAAAGGAGAAGCCCCTCCGGAGAGGGGCTTCGGGTCCTCGAATTGAGGTGCGTAAGACTTAACGGCAGTTCGCCGGGACGTATGCCGTCATGGTCGGTTGGGTGACCGCGCATGTCCAGGTGATCGCGTTCGGCGGAACCACATCGTTCTGGAGCGCGGCGCCGTTAGACTGCGGCGTCAGCGTGAGAACGACGTTATCTGCCGCGGAGGCGTAAGTGACTGTGATTACGCCGTTGGTGCCAGTAACCGAAACGGCTGACACGTTGACGGTGGGTGACGGAGCGTTCCAACCCGCGCTCAGATCGGAGGCTGCTTCCGAAGCGTTCTCCGCGACGGTCGTTTCGGCCGCGGCAGCGAGGTTCAGACCCTCGGTGATGCGCGCGCGAACGACGTAATTCTGATAGGCCGGGATGGCGATGGCCGCCAAGATGCCGATGATCGCGACGACGATCATCAACTCGATCAGGGTGAAACCCTTTTGCGCAGACTTCATGAGCAATGCTCCTCGACTGTTGAGAATTTCGTGTAGAGGCGCAAAGGGGCGCCTGCTGCTGTGTCAAAGCAAGCCCTATGCCAGAGCAGGGCGGTTCCGTTAAGTATCTGATTTACAGGTGTAAAAACGGTCACGCGAGAAGAAGTGACTTAACTTAGCTCCGGGAGTCGCTGACAGGTGACGCTGGTGGTTTGGTCAGGATGTGACGCAAATTGTCAGCGGAGCATCGACGGAGTGCCGACCGCCTTGACGGGCACGGGCCGGGCACTCGCCTTTTCTTCGCGACCGGCCGCCAGATAGAGGAGCCGCTTGAGTTCCCTGCGGCCGCGGGTGACCGTATCGAGAATGAGCCCGCAGAAGAGACTGAGAAACGCCAGAATCATCAAGCCCGTGGCCAGCACCGCTGTGGGAAGGCGCCCGACCAGGCCGGTGGCGAGAAAGTGTGTCACCACCGGAATGCCCAGCCCGAGCGATGCGGCTGCCAGGACACCGAACCCAGCGGTAAAGAACTGCAGCGGACGCTCTTCCTTCACCAGATGGACGATGACGCTCAGAATTCTGAAACCGTCGCGGACCGTGTGCAGCTTGCTGGAGGAACCGCGCGGCCGGCTGCTATAGGGTGCGGTGAGCTCGCCGATGGGTGCACGTAACTCCAGCGCGTGGACCGTGAGCTCCGTCTCGATCTCGAAGCCTGTCGACAGGGCGGGAAAGGACTTGACGAAACGCCGGGACAGCACGCGGTACCCTGAGAGCATGTCGCTCAGGCGCTTGCCGAAAACCCAGGCCACCAGACCCGTCAGCAGGCGATTCCCCAGCCGGTGGCCGGGACGATAGGCACTGAGCTCCGTGGAGACCCTGGCGCAGTTGACCATGTCCAGCCCATTGGTGACGAGAAGCCGGATCAATCTGGGAGCGCTCGAGGCGTCGTATGTCCCATCGCCGTCGACGATCACGTAGATGTCGGCCTCGACATCGGCGAACATTCGCCGAACGACGTTGCCCTTCCCGATGAGCGGCTCGCTGAATACCAGCGCACCCGCATCTCGGGCCACCTGGGCGGTTTCATCGGTAGAGCCGTTGTCGTAGACGTAGACAGTCGCGGTAGGCAAATAATGGCGGAAATCGTGCACCACCGCAGCGATGGCCGCCTCCTCGTTGCGGCACGGAACCAGCACGGCGATCCTGCCGCCCACCAGGCTCATTGGCTCTCGATCCACAGGTATTCTCGGCTGCTCGGACGACGGGTCGTGGAAGGGACAACGCGGGATGTTTAACATTCTTACCATGATTGACGCGTCTTTTGCTGTGAACCACGCCCGGATCATCGTGCCTGTGCGCAATGGAGGGGCGCGGTGGCGGGAGGCGGCGGGGGCACTCCGCACCGTCCTGCTTGACCCGTCCGCGGTGGCAGTAGTCGATTCAGGATCAGTCGACGGCAGTGATCGGGTCGCCGCGGAGAGCGGCTTCGAGGTCCTGAGAATCGATCCGCGGACCTTCAACCACGGGGCGACCCGCCAGTGCGCCGTCGACAGATTCTGTGGGGGTGGAGCGTTCCAATTCGCGGTTTTCCTCACCCAAGACGCCGTGCTCGACGGGCCTGAGGCCCTGCCGGCACTGCTCGCAAGCTTTTCCGACCCGATGATTGGCGTGGCCTACGGCAGGCAGGTTCCCCACACCGGGGCCCGGCCGTTCGAGGCGCACATGGTTCTTTTCAATTATGGATCGAGCAGCGAGACGCGCTCGCTCGCGGACGCCGGCCGCCTGGGAATCAAGGCGGCCTATACCTCGAATTCCTTCGCCGCTTACCGGCTGTCGGCCTTGCGCGCCTGCGGAGGTTTTCCGCACCACCTGATTCTCGGCGAGGACACCTACGTGGCGGTGAAGCTGCTGCTGTCGGGCTGGAGGATTCGCTACTGCGCCGAGGCCCGCGTTCGCCACTCCCATGCCTATACCATCGCCCAGGAGGCGCAGCGCTATTTCGACTTCGGTGTGCTGCATGCGCAGCTGCCGGAGCTCATGCGGAACTTCGGTGCGGCGGAGGGGGAGGGTGCGCGGTTTGTCACGTCGGAGCTGCGATACCTGGCTGCTCATTCGCCCGGGCTATTGCCGCTGGCGGTGCCCCGGAACATCGCCAAATACACCGGCTATAGGTTGGGCCGGATGTTCACCCGGCTGCCGCGCCGCCTCTGCCGTAGATTGAGCATGACGAAGATCTTCTGGGATTCCGAGCCCGCAGCCGTGCGGTGATGCGCTAGAGGCTCTCCAGTCGGCGGCCTACGTGAGCCCGATAAGTGACGAGCCTGTGGGCGAGAAAGCTGAAGGGAGTCACCATGCCGGCCAGGAGAATGGCGGCCCAGATGTACCAGAGATGGAGCCCATCCACGAGGAACTTCATGGCCATCGTGTTCACGCAGAGCAGGGCGGCATTGACCGTTATATACCGTAGCGCTCCGAAGTGGGTGATCGTCTTGACGGCAAACGTGAATCGCGCATTGAGCAGATATCCGGCGATGTTGCTCGCGACGAAGGAAGCCACATAGGCCACCAGATAATTGACCCCGGCCAGCTGGTGCAGCCCCGCGAGAACGCCCACCCCCAGCGCGAGGCAGGTCGCACCCACGGTACTGAATCGCACGAGTTGCTGGAAGCGCTGTCGCATTCGCGCACTTTGGAGCCGCAGGGCTCGGACCGCAAGGGGGATGGAATCGATCAAGCGTGCCGCAGCTGGTCGGCCCAATCTGCCGAGCCAGTCACATCGACGCTTTCTCCGGGCCGGACATAATGATATTCGCGAGGGCTGTGCCCGGCGAAAGAAAGCCGCCGGGCGTGCCGTGCCGGGAACTCGGATGTCGGATGGTCGGTGAAGATGAGGGCAGGAGATGGTATCTGGCGAAGACACACTCAGCCTCTCGCGGGCGCGCCCCTTCGGGCCGGCATGGATCGGCAGGCTCCTGGCCTCGCCCCGATGGACCGTGTATGCCGCCTGCACAGGCCTCGCGTTACTGACGAGCTATTTCCTCGGCAAGGATATGGGGTGGGACACCCTGGACTATCATCTCTATGCCGGGTTCAGCGCGCTGCACGATCGCTTCGGGCAGGATTACTTTGCCGCCGGATCGCAGTCCTATTTCAATCCGTACGCCTACGCGCCCTTCTATCTGCTCGCGATGTCCGGCCTGCCCGCCCTTGCCGTCGCCTCGATGCTGGCGGTGGTGCAGAGCGGCATTCTGTGGCTGACATACGAGATCGCGGCAGAAGTAATGCCCGCGGAGCGCGAGCCCGTCCGTCTGGCCTTGATGCTCTGTGCAGTGGCCCTCGCGTTCGCCAATCCAATTCTCATCAACGAGCTCGGGTCCAGCTACGCCGATATCACGACGGCGGAGATCGTGCTGGGCGGCTGGCTGCTGCTGGTGCGTGCGCTGCGCCGGCCGGGCATCGCGCCGATCCTCTGGGGCGGGGCGCTCCTTGGCATCGCGAGCGCGCTGAAACTCACCAACTCGGTGCATGCGCTCTCCGCGGCGGTCGTGTTGCTCTTCGTCCCTGTCGGCTGGCGCACCAAGCTGCGCCACGCTGCGGCGTTCGGGATGGCGCTAGGGGCCGGCTTCGTTCTCGTGTCAGCGCCGTGGTCGCTGCAACTCGAGCGCCACTTCGGCAATCCTCTTTTCCCGCTGCTCAATGATGTGTTCCGGTCGCCGCAATATCCCATTGCGAAGATGCTGGACTATCGCTTCGTGCCGGACTCGCTGGCTGAAGCTCTGTGGCGGCCCTTCGCCATCGGGGTGCCGCGGTTCGACGTGGACAATGAGCTCCAGTCGCCCGATCTGCGCTATGCGGTCCTGCTGGTCGCGGTGATCCTGCTGTTGCTCCGGCACGGTTGGCGTCGGCTACGGCGCTCGCGAGTCGAGAAGGTCCCATCGGACTCCGTGCCGTCGACGCGCGCGCTGGCTGCCCTCGGTAGTGGCTTACTGGTGGATTGGATTCTGTGGCTCACGGCGTCAGGGAACGGACGCTACTTCATCGCCATGGCGTGCATAGCGGCTGTGCTGGTTGTGGCCATGGTGGCCCGGCTGTTCGCGGCTCCGGCAAAGCTGCGCAATTACCTGCTGGCCGCGATCCTCGGTGCACAGCTTCTGCAGCTCTGCTTCGGGGCCGACTACCGCAACTACATTCCATGGGCCGGCGGTCGCTGGTTCGATGTCAAAATGCCGGCCGAAATGGCGAGGCAGCCCGGTCTGTATCTGAGTTACGGAATGCAGACGAATTCGTTCATCGTGCCATTCCTGGCCAGAAGATCCGGGTTCGTCAATATCGCGGGGGATTATCCCTTGGCGTCTGCCGGAGCCAACGGGGCGGCGGTCGAGTCATTGATCCGGCGGTACGCCCCGCATCTGTGGCTCGTAGTGCCTGAGTCGTGGCCGCGAGGCGATCCGCATCCCGTCGTGGGCCTGGGCCCCGCCAACGACGCGCTGGTGGCGTTCCGGATGCGTGCCCATGCCGGCGACTGCTCGACGATCGCCGTGGTGAACGAGGGCTCACTGGATGCGGGCTTCATTACCCTCGCTTCCTCCCCGACGGGGCAAGCGGCTCCATCGACTCCAACTCCCGCGACATCCTCCGGAGCCGTTATTACCCACTATCTGGCGGTATGTCCCCTCGCTCCGGATTCGCGCGACCGCCCGGGATTGATCGCGAGCGAGCGCCGGGCAAATCTCGTGCTCGATCGGCTCGAGGACGCCTGCCCGGCGCTGTTCCAGCCGGCGAGGGCGGTGACCCAATATTACGGTGAGATCCATGGCAGTCATGTCTGGGCGAGGCGATATCTCAATACGAACCTGACCGCCTGGGTGAGTGGTGGCTGGGTGCACTTCATCGATCCGGTAAGGGCCGGCCCCGTCGCCGATATCGGTCCGGAAAAGGCATTCGAGAAGACGCCGGTGCGCATCAGCTGCGGCCGCAGGCACGAGCGCTACTATGCGAGCGCGCTGCCCGCGTCGCGTCGATGAGGGCACGATGAATTCGACCAAAGCCGCCCGGCGACGCCCGCGGCCGCGCGCTCCTTTCGGGGCTCTGGCCCCGACGATCGCCACGCCCCGATTCGCCGTATACGCAGTGTGTGTTCTGGTGTCGCTGTCGATCAGTTACCTGCTCGGCAAGGACATGATGTGGGACACGCTGGATTACCACCTCTACGCCGGGTTCAGCGCGCTCCACGACCGGTTCGGTCAGGACTACTTCGCAGCAGGAACGCAGTCGTACTTCAACCCGTACGTTTATGTACCGTTCTACCTCCTTGCGACCTCCAAACTATCGGCTCTCACGGCGGCCTCCATTCTTGCCACGGTCCAGGCTGGCATTCTGTGGTTGAGCTACGAGCTGGCGGTTGCCGTCGTTCCGCACGCCACACCGCGGTCGCGGATCGCGATCGGTGTCTGCGCGGCTCTCTTGGCCCTGGCAAATCCCATTCTCATCAATCAGCTCGGCACGAGCTCCGCAGACATGACTACCACCGAGCTCGTGCTCGCCGGCTGGTTGTGTCTCGTCCATGCGCTCCGGCAGCCGAGTCATGCCCGCCTCGTATGCGCCGGATTACTGCTCGGGGCGGTGAGCGCCCTGAAGCTCACCAATTCCGTGCATGCCCTCTCGGCCTGTGTGATGTTGTTCTTTCTTCCGGCAACCTGGCGGATGAGGCTTCGGTATTCCGGTTCCTTCGGCCTGGCGATGATCTGCGGACTCGTCCTCGTCGCCGCGCCGTGGGCGATACACCTCGAGCGGCACTTCGGTAATCCGCTGTTTCCGCTTTTGAACGGCGTGTTTCACTCGCCGGATTTCCCGACCTCGCGGCTCCAGGACCTGCGATTCGTGCCTGACTCGATCCGCGAAGCCCTGTGGCGTCCGTTTGCCACAATTGCGCCGGTGAAGATGGTGGACGATGAATTCGCGGCGCCGGACCTGCGCTACGCGGTACTCACGGTGCTCACTGTCTTCGCGCTCCTTCAGTGGCTCTGGCGCCGCCTTCGTCGCCCGGACCGGGCTGATGCGTCCCCGGCCGCCTCGCAGTCCTCCCGCTTGCTGATGGCGCTCGGCAGCGCTTTCCTGATCGATTGGGCGCTCTGGCTGACCGCATCCGGCAACGGCCGTTATTTCATGCCAATGGCGTGCGTTGCGGCGGCATTGGTCGTCGCTCTGCTGTTCCGGCTGTTCACGGCGCAAGCCAGGATCCGCAACTATCTCCTCCTGGCGATCCTTGCGGCACAGGCCGTCGAGGTCTGCGCGGGAGCCACGTATCGCGAGCATGTCGGGTGGGACGGGGGTCCCTGGTTCGAGATCTCCGCGCCCAAGGTTCTGGTCACGCACCCTGCTCTCTACATTGCCTTCGAAGAGCAATCCAATTCATTCGTTATCCCGTTTCTAGCTCCTGGTTCCGGGTTCATCAACGTGGACGGGGATTACGTGCTCGGCCCGCAGGGGGCGACCGGAAGGCATATTCGGCGGCTGATCCGCATGTATTCGCCCGATCTTCGCAGCCTGGTCCTGCAAGCGCCCGGCAGTCATGGAAAAGCCGCGCCGCCGCCGGATCTTTCTCACGAGAACGACACTCTGGCGCACTTCGGATTGCGCGTCGATACGGGCGCCTGCGACAGGATCCGGATCAGGGACGTGCAAGCTCCGTGGAGGACCTCTTCGGCGGAAGGGGCGCCTGGCCGGGGCCTCAGCCTGACACGGGTGGCGCAGCCAACGGACGCATTCCTGGTCAGCTGCCGAATCGTTCGGAGAACCCGCGGTGACTCCTCGCTGATCGCCAATGAACGCGTCGCCAACGAGGTGTTCGATCGCCTGGAGCGTGCTTGCCCCGAGCTTTTCCAACCGGCGGGATCCGTCACCCTTGATTATGGCGATGCGAGAGCCGGTTATGCCTGGGTGCGCAGATACGGGAACACTGATCAGTCGACCGTCATCGCAGGTGGAATCGTGAAATTCATCGATCCGCTCAGGGGTGGGCCGGCCGTCTATCTGGGGCGCGAAAGTGACTGGGAAAAGTCCTCCGTGGCGCTTTCCTGCTGGCGGCACGATGAGCGGTACTACGCGGTGGTGTCTCGGAAGTGAGCGCATCATGGGTTCGCCCGATCACTCCCTGAGGACTGAGCGGCCGCCGCGGCCGTTTGCCGCCTCCCGATTCTGGGCAATGGCGTCGTCGCGGCTGCGCGTCTACTTTGCCGCCACTGCGGAGGACGGACCGCGGGTGCGGCGCGGGGCAGGTGCCTGCGCCGTCTTGCTGGCCATTGCGATGGCGTCACGATGGATCTGGGTATGGCTGCGGCGCCCTCGTGCCCCGATGGTCCCGGCCGTGCCGGCAGTCGGATCCGAGCGCGCTCGCGGCGCTAGGGAGCGCATTTCTCGCGGACTGGATCATATGGTTGACGATAGCCGGCAACGGACGCCATTTCATCGCCATGGCCTGTGCGGCGGCGGTCATTACGATCGTACTGTTGTTTCGATTGTTCGCCGGGCGCCCGAAGGTGCGCAACCACGTGCTCGGGACAGGTCGGCTCTGCTCGCTGGCGGCCGCACTGGCCAGCGGTATTACGCGCGAGTCCTGCCCGTGACATCTGGAGGTGGCAAAACGTGAGTCTCGCGGAAGGTTCTCTCGTGTCCATTCGAAGCCGGCGATCGATTGGAGACCTATCAGGCCAGTTGATGCGATCTGCCCGCTTCTGGGTTTATTTCGCCAGCAGCGTCCTGGCGCTCGCTACCAGCTATCTGCTGGGCAAGGACGTAATGTGGGATACGCTCGCCTACCATCTATATGCCGGATTCAGCGCTCTGCATGATCGATTCGACCAGGATTATTTCGCCGCAGGCACGCAATCCTACTTCAATCCATACATATACGTTCCGTATTACCTGCTCGCCCGATCGGGCCTTTCAGCACTGGGAGTGTCTTCGGTGCTGGCGTTGGCGCAGAGCGGCATTCTCTGGCTGACATACGAGCTGGCACTCGGGGTGAGTCCCGTGGAGCGGCGCTCGGCGCGAACGGCGTTCGCCATCTGCGCAGTCGCGCTGGCTTTTGCCAATCCCATCCTCATCAACCAGATTGGGACCAGCTATGTCGATATCCTCACCGCGGAAGTCGTGCTCGCGGCGTGGCTGTTGCTGGTCCGCGCCGTGCGCACGCCAAGCATGGCGCTAATCGTGGGCGCGGGACTGTTGCTTGGGGCGGTCAGCGCATTGAAACTGACGAACTCGGTCCACGCCGTCGCGGCGTGCGCGCTATTGCTCTTCCTTCCAGTGGGGTATGGCAAGCGGGCACGATATGCGGCGGCTTTCGGCGCCGCCGGCGCCGTCGGCTTCCTGATCGTAATGACCCCTTGGTCGCTCCACCTCGAGCGGCACTTCGGCAGCCCCTTGTTCCCGCTCTTCAACAAGCTGTTCCGCTCGCCGCAGTTCCCTGCCGCGACCTTGCAGGATCACCGCTTCATCCCGGATTCGCTGGCGGATGCTCTGCGAAGGCCATTCGTCATAGCCGCGCCGGTGACCATGACGGACGATGAATTCGCCGTGCCGGATCTGCGCTATGCGATCTTGCTGGTGCTGGCCGTCGGGGTGCTTCTCCGTTGGGTATGGCGGAGGTGCACGGGCCGCAATCGATCCGCCGTATCACCGTACAACAACCCGGTGGGGCGCGCGTTTGCCGCGCTCGGATGTGGCTTTCTATTGGACTGGGTTCTATGGTTGGCGGCCTCGGGAAGCGGCAGGTATTTCATCGCGATGGCCTGTATCGCCGCTGTCCTGGGTGTCGGGCTGATATTCAGGCTGTTCGCGGCGCGGCCGAAGGTCGGAGCTTACCTGTTCGCGGCACTCCTGGCCGCGCAGGTTTTCGAGCTATGCGCGGGGGCAACATACCGCGCCTACGTCCCCTGGGACGGCGGCCCGCCGTTCGAGTTCTCCATCCCGAAAAAGCTCACCACGCAACCCTACCTGTATCTGACTCTGGGCGAGGAGTCGATCTCGTTCCTCGCCCCATTCATGGCACCTGGCTCCGGATTCACGGACCTGGAGGGGGACTACGTTCTTGGCCCGATCGGGCCGAGCGGGGCACATCTCAAGTCATTGATCGGCCGGTACGCCCCGCATGTCCGGATACTCGTTCTGGATTCACGCCTGCGGGGGCATGGTGTTGGCGTGCCGGATGCGGCGCACGTCGAGGATACGCTGGCGCATTTCGGCCTGAGAGCGGTGAGTAATGACTGTTTGGCGATCACCATCAAGGACGTTCGTCAACCGTTCATCAGGGTCTCCCCAAGCAGCCTGCCGATCCACCTTCCGCAGTTGGCTGGTGAAAAAATCAAGGTGCCCGTGTCGCCGGATACATACCTCATGACCTGCGGGGTCGTGCCGGACGGTGGCCCGCATACGGCGCTGTTTTCCGGCGAACAAAGGGCCAATCTCGCATTTGACCGGCTGGAGGATGCGTGCCCGCAGTTGTTTCTACCCCGTCGGCCGGTGACGCAGGACTATGGCGACGAGCGAACAGGCTACTATTGGATGCGCACCTATGACGATACCGGCTTGGCCGTGATGATCGTTCACGGGGCAGTCAAGCTCTTTGATCCGGTCAGAGGAGGTTCGCCCACCAACTTGGGACCTGAGACACAATGGGAGACTGCGCCTCCGCGGCTTGCCTGCGGACGGCACAACGAGCTTTACTATGCCAAAGTCATCTTGCCCACACGATGACCTCGACTCTGGATGGGCCAGTATGGGAGGTGTGGTTGATCTCCGTGCCGGGGCCGATGTGGAACTCCCTATGGGGTCAGTCCCATGCCCGCACCAATCAGGCCCGGCGGTGCGGGCGAAGTTCTCGCGCCACCATCGCTCAGAAGAGGCGCGGTAGTCAGTGCCGGCTGACTTCATCGATGGATAGGTGGTCATTCGACGTGTGGAGCGCGCGCGGCCTCTGGCGGACTGGCGGTCCGGTCCGCGTGCGCCTGCTCGCGAGTGCCGGGGTGCTCGAGGGCGGACGTCGGGAATTGAATTCATCGCGTTCTAGTTCGCGCCCATTTCTCTTGGCGGCTCCGGCGAGAGCAGCTTGTCAAGATCGCGCAGTGCATCCTTGACGGAAATCGCTCGGATTCCGTCAAAAAGGAGATTCACGCTGTCGCGCCGGAGCTTCCTTGCGCTGGATCCGGTCAGGATGAAGACGTGCCTCTTGGATTCAATGAGGTCGTGCACCTCGTTGAGCAGCTCGGGGATTCGCTGGATCTCGTCGATGACGACCCAGCCGTCGTACTCGCTGGGAATGAGCGTCCGCAGGTGCGGCGGATTGGCGGACAGTGGAAGGTGGAAATCCGAGCGGAGCAGATTGATGAAGAGCGCTTCGGGCAGCTCCTATCTGAGCCAGGTGGGCTTGCCCGTTCCGCGGGGGCCGAATAGAAAGAAGCTTTTGCGGCTTCCCAGAGAAATCTGCAAAAACGCCGCGGATTTTCGCTTTCAACAGGAAAAAGGCTGCTGAGCCCCGAATTCGTGCTCGAAGGGCGCGAGCGGGCCGCCTACGCGATCCCCAGCTTCTTGATTCGGTACCGCAGGGCCCGGAAGCTCATGCCGAGGAGTTTTGCCGCTGCGGTCTTGTTGTAGCGAGTCTTTTCCAGCGCCTTGATTATGGCATCGCGCTCAATGCCTTCCAGATGGTCTCCGAGAGCCGCTCCGGCCTCTGTGCCTCCGGGACTGGCTGCAGCGAGCTCCACGGGTGCTGTTGCGCGCGGCGTCGAGCGCAGCTTGATGTGCTCGGCCGTGATGGTGCCGCCAACGCAGAGCGTGAGCGCGCGCTCGAGAACGTTCTCGAGCTCGCGCACGTTGCCGGGGAAGGGATAGGATTTCAGTAGCTCCACTGCATCCTCCGCCAACCGCGGAGGCTGCGAGCCCGAGCGTCGGCCGAGCCTTTCGAGAATCGCCTGAGCGATCTCCCAAATGTCCTCCGGCCGCTCGCGCAGGGCGGGCACCCGCAGCTCGATGACATTGATGCGGTAGAACAGGTCCTCGCGAAAGAGCCCCTGGGCCACCAGGTCGGCGAGATTCTTGTGGGTGGCGGAGAGGATCCGGACGTCGACCGTCTCCTCCCGCGACTCGCCGACAGGGCGCACGGTCTTCTCCTGCACCACTCTCAGCAGTTTTACCTGCATGTGTAGCGGCAGGTCGGCGACCTCGTCGAGGAACAGCGTACCGCCCTCTGCCGCCTGGATGAGGCCCTTCTTGTCGGCGACGGCGCCCGTGAAGCTGCCGCGCCTGTGGCCGAAGAGCTCGCTCTCCATCAGCTCCGTCGGGATGGCTCCACAGTTCACGGCCACGAAGGGTCCCTCGCGGCGCGCGCCCGACTCGTGAATCATGCGGGCGACCAGCTCCTTGCCGGTGCCGGACTCACCGAAGATATGGACGGGCGCCTGGCTGCGGGAGACGCGAGAGATCATCTCTCGCAGCTGCTCCATGACGGCGGAGCGACCGATGAGCCGCGCCGCGCTGGGGTCAGCGCCAGCCTCGGGGGAACCGGTGCCCAAGCGTATAGCGCTGCCGACCAGCTTGCGCAGAACCCTGAGATCGAGCGGCTTGGACACGAAATCGAATGCCCCGAGCTTCAGGGCGCGGACCGCCGATTCGATGTTCCCGTGGGCCGTGATCACCGCGACGGGCACGGTCGCGCGGTTTTCCTGGATCCACGCCACGAGGTCCAGCCCATCGCCGTCCGGCAGGCGCATGTCCGTGAGACACAGGTCGAACGCCTCGCTCTTGAGGAGCTTCCGGGCCGTACCGACGTCGGGCGCGGTCCGGGTGCGCAGGTTCATGCGGCTCAAGGTGAGGCTGACGAGCTCGAGCAAATCGGGCTCGTCGTCCACGATCAGCACGGCCGGCTTGGCCGGCTCGGGGCGGGCGCTCGTCAAAGATGCGTTCAATGCTCGACCTCCCATCGTCGAGGGTCTGCGAATACCAGCCTAAAAATGCTCCCGCCGCCGTGACGCGGCTCATAGAGCAGCGTGGCGCCATTGGTCTGGGCCAGCTCCCGGGCGAGGAAGAGGCCGAGACCCGTTCCCCGGCCGCCGGTGAAGAAGGGCTCGAAGATGCGGTCGATGTGCTCCCGTGCGACCCCCGGGCCCCGGTCTGCCACCTCGAGGAAGGGGCGGCCGTTCGAGGCCAGGCGGCCGCAGTGCATCTCGATGGCCACCTCGGCGTCGAGCGCCTGCCGGTCCGGATACGCGTAGCGCATTGCATTCTCGCAGAGATTCCACACGATCTGCCGCAATTGGCTGGGGTCGAAGCGGACCTCGATCTCGGCGGCAGGGCCGCTCATCCGCAGCCGCTCTCGTGGCCACTGCATGGTCTCGCAGAACTCCTCGTGAAATTCCTCGCTCCAGCCCTGCAGCGGCAGGCGCTCCACGTGCGCCTCCTCCCGGCGTGAGAGACGCAGCACGCTGTCGATGATGCCGCTCACCCGCTCGGCGTTGTTGCGGATGATTTCCGTGAGACGCCGGTCCTGCGCCGCGAGCTGCGGCGACTCCGCGAGGAGCTGTCCGGCATGACTCATGGCGCCGACAGGATTCCGGATCTCGTGCGCGATGCTCGCGCTCAGCCTCCCGAGGGCGGCGAGCTTCGATTGCTGCACTTTCTCCGCGATCAGGCTCGTGTCCTCGAGGAACACCAGTATCGGCGCCGGGGTCGAGGTGCCGAGCGGCGCGAAATGCGCGCGGATGACTTGCGCGCCGTCGGCACCGACAAAGGTCTGCTCCGCCGCAGGAAAGATTCCGGTGTCGCCCGTGCTCTGCCGCCACCGCTCGAGTAGGTACAGCAGCCGCGGGGAGGCTTCGCCGAGCAGCGCATCGGGATAGGCCTTGCCGTCGCCCAGCATTTGCGCCGCCGACTCGTTGATGAGGCGGATACGGTCCTGCGGGTCGACCACCAGGATGCTCTCGCGCAGATGCTGGACGATGTACTGCGAGAGCTGGGCGAGGTTCGCGAGGTCGACCTCCTGGCGACGCAGCGTCGCCTCGCTCTCGCGCACGCGATTGGCGAGCGGCCAGGCGAGCACCGCGATCGCGAACAACACCGCCCCGAGCGTTCCGGCCGTGGTGTAGTCGGTGAAGCGCATCGGCGACTCGAGGCCGACGAAGAACTGCTGCACCAGCACGGCGATGGCCGCCATGGCCGCAATGAGCAGCGCGTCGCGTTGTTTGGCCAGGGTGGCCAAGGCGAGCACCGGGAGCACGAGCAGGATGCCGAAGCCGCTCGATACGCCACCGCTGGCAAAAAGGATGAAGCCGATTGCTGTCGAGTCCACGCTGGCATTGACGATCGCCACCAGGCGCAGCGTCGACCAGCGCAGCCGCCGTGCGATGACGAGCAGCACCGCTGCCGTGAAATACACCACACAGGCCGCGAGAAAGAGCTCCGGGTGCGGCGCTATCACGAGCGGCTGGCCGGACACCCACAGCGCTCCGATCAGCACCACCGGCACGAGCAACCGGTAGAGGCTGAGGAGCCCCACGACCCGCCAGGCGATATCGGCGGAAGCGGCGGGTGAGGTCGCGGCGTTGGCCGGCATGGCGGAATCGGGAGTGCGGAGCGCTCGAGGGGAGACTGGGCGCGGCCGACTCTACCATCTTCGCGCGGCTGAGACCTGAGACCTGGCTCGCCCTCGGCGCGCTTCGCGTCTTGCCGCTCCGCGCTGGCGGCGATGATCTTTTTTCGCCACAATACGAAGTTCACGTCAGTCAGTTCGGGTGTCCAGGGTCACGCAATGAATCTGCACGAATATCAAGCGAAAGAGATATTCAGGAACTACGGAATTCCGGTGCCGGCGGGCCGCGTGGCCGCGAGCCCCGATGAGGCCGTCAGTGCCGCCAACGCGCTCGGCGGACCGGTGTGGGTCGTCAAGGCCCAGGTCCATGCCGGCGGGCGCGGCAAGGCCGGTGGCGTCAAGCTCGCGCGCGAGACGGAAGCGGTCCGCAGTGCTGCGGCCGCCATGCTCGGCACGCGCCTCACGACGAAGCAGACCGGTCCCGAGGGCCTGCCGGTGGAGCGGGTCTATGTGGAGTCGGGCTCGGAGATCGAGCGGGAGATCTACCTTTCCCTGACGCTCAATCGCGAGAAGGGCCGCATCGCCCTCATCGCCTCCGCCGCCGGCGGCATGGACATCGAGGAGGTCGCGGAGAAGACGCCCGAGCAGATCCTGTCCGTGACCGTGCATCCTTCAGCGGGTTTGCAGCCCTACCAGGCGCGGCAAATCGCCTTCGGGCTCGGGCTCGAGGGCCCGCAAGTCGCGGAATTCCAGTCGATCGCCGCCGCGCTGTACGAGCTCTACATGGAGGAGGATGCGAGTCTCGTCGAGGTGAATCCCCTCATCGTCACGAAGGCCGGCAAGCTGATCGCGCTCGACGCGAAGATCAACGTCGATGCCAATGCCGTATTCCGGCATCCTGACCTCGCGAAGCTTCGTGACGCCAACCAGGAAGATCCGATGGAGCGCCGTGCCAGTGAGCACGAGCTCAACTACGTCTCCCTGGATGGTGACATCGCGTGCATGGTCAACGGCGCGGGACTCGCGATGGCGACCATGGACCTCATCAAGCTGCATGGCGGCCAGCCGGCCAACTTCCTCGACGTCGGCGGTGGCGCCACCAGCGAGCGGGTGACCGCGGCATTCCAGCTCATCCTCTCGAATCCGAAAGTCCGTGCGGTACTGGTCAACATCTTCGGCGGCATCGTCCGCTGCGATCTCATAGCCGACGGCATCATCAACGCGGTGAAGAACGTGGGCGTGAAGGTACCCGTCGTCGTCCGCCTGGAAGGCACCAATGCCGAACAGGCGCGCACGACGTTGGCCAGCAGTGGTCTCGCTATCACTCCCGCCGCCGATCTGACGGATGCGGCCCGCAAGGTCGTCGGCCTCGCGGCCGGCCAGTAAGGGTTTTCAGCATGAGCATTCTGGTCAACAAGAACACCAAGGTGATCTGC
Organism: Pseudomonadota bacterium; assembly: GCA_021807675.1. Lineage (GTDB taxonomy): Bacteria > Pseudomonadota > Gammaproteobacteria > Steroidobacterales > Steroidobacteraceae > 13-2-20CM-66-19. The sequence goes on along the minus strand of JAKBCR010000026.1, from coordinate 6,325 downwards.
CAGGGCTTCACCGGCAAGCAGGGCACCTTCCACTCGGAGCAAGCCATCGCCTACGGCACGCAGCTGGTCGGCGGTGTGACGCCGGGGCGCGGCGGACAACAACACCTCGGGTTGCCCGTATTCGATACCGTCGAGGATGCGGTGAAGCAGACCGGCGCCACCGCCAGCATGATCTACGTGCCCGCGGCGGGGGCGGCCGACTCGATCCTCGAGGCGGTCGATGCCGGTATCGAGCTCGTGGTCTGCATCACCGAAGGCGTGCCGGTCAATGACATGGTGCGCGTCAAGTCGGTCCTGGCGGGATCCGCGACGCGCCTCGTCGGACCCAACTGTCCCGGTGTCATCACGCCGGAGGAATGCAAGATCGGCATCATGCCGGGCTTCATTCACAAGAAAGGGGCCGTAGGTATCGTCTCGCGGTCCGGGACGCTGACTTACGAAGCGGTCTTTCAAACCACCAACATCGGTCTCGGCCAGAGCACCTGTGTCGGCATCGGCGGCGATCCCGTGCGCGGCCTCAACTTCGTCGATGTGCTCGAGCTCTTCGAGCGCGACCCGCGCACCGAGGGCATCATCCTCGTGGGTGAGATCGGCGGCAGTGACGAGGAGGCGGCCGCGCGGTTCATCCGCCGCTTCGTGACGAAGCCGGTGGTGGCCTACATCGCGGGAGTCACCGCGCCCCCGGGCAAGCGCATGGGCCATGCCGGGGCCATCGTCGCCGGCGGCAAGGGCACGGCGGCCGAGAAGTACGAGGCTTTCGAGGCTGCGGGTGTGCGCACCGTGAAGTCGCCCGCGGAGCTTGGCACCGCGATGAGCGATCTGCTGCGCCGTCGCCGTGCGAGTGCCGCCGCCAAGGACGTGCGTCCCGTCGCGACTGCGCTGCCCGCCGCGCGGCCCCCGGCAAAGGCGACCCGGAAGGCTGCCGCGAAGCTCGTGAAGCGGGCAGCAAAGCCTGTGAAGCGCGCAGCCCAGCCTGCTCGCGCACCGGCATCGCTGCGCAGCAAGGCGGGCCGGACGGCCGGCGCTCGATCCGCGGCAGCCGGCCGGGGTGGCAATTCCGCGGCCAAAGCGGGCTCCCGTCGGGCGGCCGGCAAGAAGAAGACGCCCGCCGCGCGAAAGGGCAGGCGCCGCTAGCATCCCCATGAGCGAGTCGCTCCGCATTGCGCTCGCGCAGCTCGACCTGCTGGTCGGTGACGTTCAGGGAAACGCGGCGCGCGTCATCGAGTGCGCGCGCGCCGCGCATGCGCAGCGACGGGCGGACCTCGTGGCCTTCCCGGAGCTCACGCTTTCGGGCTACCCGCCCGAGGACCTGCTCTTCCACCGGGGCTTCCGCCGGCAGATCGAGTCGGGACTCGAGGAGGTCTGCCGCCAGGTGCAGGGGCCCTGCATCGTGCTCGGCTACCCGGAATACACCGGCTCGGCCATCCATAACTCGGCGGCGCTCATCGCCGATGGCGCGGTCGCGGCCATTCATCGCAAGGCGGAGCTTCCCAACTACAAGGTGTTCGACGAGAAGCGCTACTTCCAGGCCGGCGCTCAGCCGACGGTGGTGGACTGCAAGGGCTTCCGGGTGGGCCTTCTCGTCTGTGAGGACATCTGGGAGCCGGAAGCTGCACAGCTGGCGCGATCGGATCGCGCGGAGCTGCTCGTCGTCGTCAATGCATCGCCCTACGAGCGCAACAAGCAGCTCGAGCGCGAGTCGGTGGCCCGTGCGCGGGTGACCGATGTCGCTCTGCCCATGGTGTACGTCAACATGGTGGGCGGACAGGACGAGCTCGTGTTCGATGGCAGCTCCTTCGTGATGGATGCACAGGGCAACGTCGTCATGCGGGCACCGGCCTTTGAGGAAGGCACGTATTTCATCGATTTCGAGAGGCGTGGCCGTGGCAAAGTCGTGCCGGTCCCCGGGGATATCGCACCGGAGTTGAGCGAGGAGGCGACGGTCTACAACGCGTTGGTGCTGGGCGTTCGGGACTACGTCAATAAGCATGGCTTCCCGGGCGTCGTAATGGGGCTCTCGGGAGGTGTCGATTCCGCGCTGACGCTGGCGATTGCAGCCGACGCACTGGGCGCGGATCGGGTGCATGCCGTCATGATGCCCTCGCGCTATACGTCCTCCATGAGCCTCCAGGACGCGGCGGAGGAGGCGCGCCTCCTCGGCGTGAAATACAGCGAGCTCTCGATCGAAGGCATGTTCGAGGCGACGCTCGGCACCCTGAAAGGCGAGTTCGCGGGGCGGCCGCCGGATGCGGCGGAGGAGAACATCCAGTCCCGGTGCCGCATGCTGCTGCTCATGGGCATCTCCAACAAGACGGGCCGCATGCTGCTCACCACCGGCAACAAGAGCGAGATGGCGGTCGGCTACGCCACGCTCTACGGCGATATGGCCGGGGGATTCGCGCCGATCAAGGATTGCAGCAAGCTGCTGGTTTATCGACTCGCGGCCTACCGCAATTCTTCGGGTCCCGTGATCCCCCAGCGCGTGATCGACCGGCCGCCGTCGGCGGAGCTGCGGCACGAGCAGAAGGACTCCGACTCCCTGCCCCCGTACGAGATTCTGGACCCCATCCTCGAGGCTTTCATCGAGGAGGACTTGTCGGTCGATGAGCTCGAGGCGCGTGGCTTCGACCGCGCGACGGTCGGCCGGGTGCTCGACCTCGTCAAGCGCAACGAGTACAAGCGCCGCCAGGCCCCACCCGGAGTCCGAGTGAGCCGCCGCGCCTTCGGGCGCGACTGGCGCTATCCGATCACGAACGGGTATCGCAGGTAGCTCCTGCTACCAGAGATGCCACCAGTGCTGCTGGGTCGCCGCGGCGACCTGCGCGACGTGGCCGGTGAAATTCGCTGCATAGACCCGGCGGGCCTCGGCGGCGAGGGTCTTCATCCCCAGGCGGTCGTAGGAGATGATCATGATGGCGAGCGCCTCCTTCGTGGCGGGCGCGCCCTCGTAGTCGTCGATGACGAGCCTTGCCCGGCGGCTGGCCGCGATGAACGCGCCGCGCTTCAAGTAATACCTGGCGATCTCGACGTCATAGGATGCCAACCGGTCACGCAGATAGATCATGCGTTGGCGGGCGTCGTGGGCGTAGGAGCTCTTGGGGAATTCCTGCACCACCGTGCGGAAGGCCGCGAAGGACTTTCTCGCGGTGGTGGGCGGGCGCTTGGAGAGGTCGACGTGGAAGAGCCTCTCGATGGCGTTCGGCTGGCTCTCGAACTCCACCAGCCCCTTCATGTAATAGGCGTAGTCCACCCGCGGATGGGTCGGGTTCTCGCGAATGAAGGTGTCGCAGGCGTCGATGGCGGAATCGGTCTCGCCGGCGCGGTAATATGCATAGATGAGATCGAGCTGCGCCTGATGCGCCTGCTCGGTGAACGGGAAGATCGCAGTCAGCTGCTCGTAAGTCTTGATCGCAGCGTTGTAATTGTAATCGTCCAGGTCGTGTTTCGCCCGCTGGTAGAGCACCTGAGGACCTGATTGCTGGAGCTTACGGTGCGTGCACCCCGTCAGCGTGAGGGCACTCACGCAGATGGCGGCCACGAGAAGCACGAGCGTCCGTTCGGGCCGTCTGGCCCCTCTGAGACGCGCATCTACGAAGCTGGAAGCCGCACCGGGAAACGGGCGGCCCCGACGGGAGACGAGATTGAGCATGGCGCGGGAGTATAGCGAATCGGCCGGCAGCCCTAGGGACTCTACGGCCTGCGGGGAGTTCCGCCACCATTCCCTGCTGCTGCCAGCGAGCGCCGCGGGCCTCAGGCTAGATCAGGCGCTGGCGCGCGAGCTGCCGCAGTATTCCCGCGCCCGGCTTCAGGGCTGGATCGAGGCGGGCGAGGTTCAGGTGGACGGGCGGCGGCTGCGAGGGAAGGACAAGGTGCTGGGCGGTGAGCAAGTGGAGATCGCCGCGAGGCTCGAGGCCGACGAGCGGGTCGCTCCCGAGGCGCAACCGCTCGCGGTGGTCCATCAAGACCGGGCGCTCTTTGTCATCAACAAGCCGGCGGGCATGGTCGTGCATCCCGGCGCCGGCAATGCCCGTCACACCCTCCAGAACGCTTTGCTGGCGCTCGATCCGAAGCTTGCGCTCGTGCCGCGCGCCGGGCTGGTGCACCGTCTCGACAAGGATACGAGTGGCCTGCTCGTCGTGGCACGCACGCCCGAGGCGCACGCGAGACTGGTCGCTGCGCTCGCGGAGCGCGAGATCGAGCGTACCTACCTTGCGATTTGCCGCGGTTCGATGACGGGCGGAGGCACCGTGGATACGCCCATCGGACGCCACCGTACCCAGCGCACGCGCATGACAGTGCGAAGCGATGGACGCGAGGCCATCACGCATTACCGCATCGTCAAGCGCTATCGCGACCACACTTTCGTGCGGGTCCAACTCGAGACCGGCAGGACGCACCAGATCCGCGTCCATCTGGCCCACATCGGCTATCCCATCATCGGCGATCCGGTGTACGGCGGCCGCCGGCGATTGCCCGCGGGCTGCGGTCCCGCTCTGGCGGCGTCGCTCGGCGCCTTCCCGCGCCAGGCGCTGCACGCCGCCCGGCTGGCTTTGGCCCATCCCCTGACGGGGCGGAAGCTGGAATGGGAAACGCCGATTCCCGAGGACATGGCAGGCCTGTTGGCGGCGCTCGACGAAGATCGGGGGATCGTTGAGCTTGAGCGGACCTGAGCTCATCTTTCCGGACTGGCCCGCTCCCGCTGGGATCCGTGCGGCCTTCACCCTGCGCACGGGCGGCGTCAGCCGGCCACCCTTCGATACCTGCAACATCGCCGCCCACGTGGGAGACGAGCCGCGGGCGGTCGCCGAGAACCGGGCCCTGCTGAGAGCGGGCCTTTCCCTGCCCGCCGAGCCTGCCTGGCTCAAGCAGGTACACGGCCACCGGGTCGTCGATCTCGACAGGCAGGCGTCGGTCGACGCACCGGATCCCGCCGATGCCGCGGTGACCCGCGCTCCAGGCAGAATCTGCGCCATCCAGGTGGCCGATTGCGTGCCGGTGCTGTTTGCCGCGGCGGATGGCTCGGCAGTCGGCGCGGCGCATGCCGGCTGGCGGGGATTGGCCGGCGGAGTGTTGGAAGCCACCGTGCGGGCGCTGAAGACCCCGCCCGGCGAGCTGCTCGCCTGGCTCGGGCCTGCCATCGGGCAGCCGCATTTCGAGGTCGGGGAGGAGGTCCGTGCCGCGTTCCTGGCGGCCGACTCCGGCGCGGCAGCCGCGTTTGTCGTCAACTCCCGGGGACGCTGGCAATGCGATCTCTACGTATTGGCACGGCGAAAGCTCGCCGCCATAGGGGTGTCTGCCGTACACGGCGGAGGGTGGTGCACCTACGCGGATGCAGGACGCTTCTTCTCGTACCGCCGCGACGGTCGCTGCGGCCGTATGACGGCCCTGATCTGGATCGACTGAAGCCACGACGCATCGCTCGAGCCCATCGAGGGCGGTTGACTCCGAGCCGTGAAGCGGTACGACACGGCAGGCAGGTACAGGGAGGTGCCCCGCCGCCGCAGGTGGCGGAGCCTCGAGCAAAAAACCGCGCTTTTTGCTCGAGGCGCGCCTGGATCGCGCAGGAGCCCGGATCCAGCGCTCAGTCATACAGGGTCTTGAACCTGCTCCCGTTTGCCCCCATTCCGGTCGTCACCTGAACCTCTTAAGGTCTCCCCCGATGCGGATGGACAAGCTCACGAGCCGATTCCAGCAGGCGCTGGCCAACGCCCAGTCGCTCGCCCTCGGCCGCGATCATCAGTTCCTTGAGCCCGCCCACGTGCTGCTCGCGCTCCTCGAAGCGCAAGGCGGAACCGTGCGGCCCCTCCTCGTCAAAGCCGGCGCCGATGTCAATCGGCTGCGCTCGGAGCTCGGCGTCGCGCTCGACCGCCTGCCGAAGGTGGAGGGCGCGCCCGGGGAGATTCACGTCTCGAACGACCTGAACCGCATCCTCAATGTCACGGACAAGCTGGCGCAGCAGCGAGGCGATCAGTTCATTTCGAGCGAGCTCTTCGTGCTCGCCGCCTTCGAGGACCGCAATCTGGCCCACGTCTTTCGCGATACGGGGGTCGTGCGCGGCGCGGTGGAGAAGGCGATCGATGAAGTGCGCGGTGGCGAGAAGGTCGCCGACCCCAACGCCGAGGAGAGCCGCCAGGCGCTGGAGAAGTACACCGTCGACCTGACGGCGCGCGCTTCCTCGGGGAAGCTCGATCCGGTCATCGGCCGCGACGATGAGATCCGCCGCACCATCCAGGTGCTGCAGCGGCGCACCAAGAACAACCCCGTGCTGATCGGCGAGCCTGGCGTCGGCAAGACCGCCATCGTCGAGGGATTGGCGCAGCGCATC
>JAKBCR010000025.1 GCA_021807675.1 Pseudomonadota bacterium | reverse complement strand
GATGACGACGTGACCCGGAATGCAGAGTTCAGCGCCCAGGTCGAACAGCTCGTGCTGCACGTCCGTGAGCACTGCTATCACGTCGTCCGGCAGACCGGGTACTGCCAGCAGCACCCCGAGGACGCTATTCAGCTCGTCTACGGTGCCATACGCCTCGACCCGCGCGCCATCCTTCGGTACTCGGGTACCATCGCCCAGACCGGTAGTGCCGTCATCACCCGTACGCGTGTAGATCTTGCTGAGCCTGTTGCCCATGAGGCCGCCCTCCCGGCGCGCAGTAACCGAGGAGCGATTGTGCCAGACGAAGGATTCGACAGCGCGCCGCGCCCTTGTCGGAAGCGCCGGATCCGGGCATCGTACCCACCATGCCATCCCGAGAGCTCAAGGCCGCCCTCGACGCCGCGCAGGCGGCGTCCGAGGTGATCCGCAGCCTCTACCAGAAGAATCTCGCCGTACGGACGAAGGAAGACCAGTCGCCCGTCACGGAGGCCGATGTGCGGGCGGAAGAGACCATCCGCGCGGTGCTGAGCGAGCGCTTCCCGACTTACGGCTTCTACGGGGAGGAGACCGGCCGGCATTCCCTAGGAGCCGAGAGCGTCTGGCTGGTGGACCCAATCGACGGCACCAAGTCCTTCGTGCGCGAGTGCCCGTTCTTCTCGACCCAGGTCGCCCTGATGCGCGGCGGTCGCCTCGTGTTGGGCGTCTCCAGCGCCCCCGCCTACGACGAGCTGGCCTGGGCCGAGCAAGGCTCTGGCGCGTTCCTCAACAACCGTCCCGTCCGGGTGAGCACCATCGCGGACCTCTCCGCCGCCATCGTCTCCACCGGCAACCTGAAGACCATGACCCGTACCGCCCAGTGGAACCGCCTCGGCGAGCTGATCCGCCGGGTCAGCCGCATCCGCGGCTACGGCGACTTCGTGCATTACCACCTGCTTGCGCGCGGCTCCCTCGACGTCGTCATCGAGTCCGACGTCAACATCCTCGACATCGCCGCGCTCGCTGTCATCGTCCGCGAGGCCGGCGGCACCTTCACCGACCTCGCCGGCAAGGATGTCACGCTCGAGACCACCACGGTGCTCGCGACGAACGGCCGCCTGCATTCCGCGACGGCGGAAATGTTGCGCTATTAAAGAAGCGCTGGATCCGGGCTCCTGCCCGGCCCATCGCTGCTTTGGGCAAAAAGCGTGGTTTTTGCCCAAAGCGCCGCCACCTGCGGCGGCGGGGCACATCCTGTGCCTGGGGTAGCGCTCGCGCCGCTTCATGATATCGGGGTCGACATCGGTCGATGGGCAACCACTATGAAGCGCTGGATCCGGGCTCCTGCGCGAACGAAGCGCTGCTTTGGGCAAAAAGCGTGGTTTTTGCCCAAAGCGCCGCCACCTGCGGCGGCGGGGCACATCCCAAGGTCACGCGGCCGCCCGCGTCTCCTCCGCGATCATTTCCTCCAGCCTCTCGAGATCGGGCACCAGCGGCGTCTCGTTGGCCATCCGCACCTGGCAGATCACCGGCGCGCGCTCCGGAAACACTCGCGAATTGTCGGGACGCACGACGTCCGAGCTGACCCTGACCAGCTGCGGAAAGCCTTGCGAGATGACTGCGAAGTGGCCACCGTCGAGCCGCGTGCCGAGGCAGTGGAACACGACCACCCGGGTCCTCCCCGAGGGTGCCGGGATGCCTTGTCCGCACGCCCCCTCGAAGGACACGAGCGGCACCGCCTTGCCGCCCCAAGGGACCGTGCCGATGTACCAGGGCGGGGCGCCCGTCATTTCGGAAGGCACCTGAAAGCCGACCACCTCGGCGACACAGGCGCGCGGCACGATGAGCCGCCCTTCCGCGAGGGGAATCAGCAGACTGTAGATCTCCTGTACGCGCTCGCTCATGTATTACCCGCCTTCAGCCTGCCGCGGGGCATCCTCCAGCACGCTCTCCCGCGCCGCGCGCCGCCGCTCCACCAGCGGCGCGATGGCATCCAGGAGCTCCGCCTCCTGGTATGGCTTGCCGAGATAGTCGTCGACACCCAGCTCGATGGCTCGCGCGCGGTGCTTCTCACCGACACGCGAGGTGATCATGATGATGGGGACTGACTTGAGCCGCGAGTCGTTACGAACGTGCGCAGCGACCTCGTAGCCGTCCATGCGCGGCATTTCGATGTCGAGGAGGATGATGTCCGGCACGTGATCCTGCAGCATACCGACCGCGTCCATGCCATCGCGCGCCGTCAGCACACGCATGCCATTTCGCTCCAGCAGGCGCTGGGTCACGCGGCGCACCGTAATGGAGTCGTCGACGACCAACGCGAACGTTCTGCGGTCCTCCTTCTCACGGGAAAGCGCCGGAAGCTGCGCGCGCCCGCGCCATTCGGCACGCACCAGTGCACCGATATCCAAAATGATCACGATGCGTCCGTCACCGAGAATCGTCGCCCCGGAGATGCCGCGAATGCTCGAGATCTGCGGTCCGACCGACTTCACCACGATCTCGCGGCTGCCGACCAGCTCATCGGCGACGAGGCCCGTGGAATGCTCGCCCGCGCGCACCAGCACCACCGGAATGGTCACGTCCTGTTCCGGTAGCGGCGAGGGCTCCACCCCGATGAACACCGCCAGGTGCTGGAAACGGTACTTCTGCCCGCCGTAGTCGAACGTCGCCGCGTCGCGGCCGAGATGGGCGCTGACTTCCTCCTTCGACAGGCGTAGTACGCCTTCGACGGTGGGCAGCGGCAGCGCGTAGAACTCCTCGCCCGTGCGTACCACCAGCGCATGGCTTATCGCCAGGGTGAACGGCAGGCGGATGGTGAACACGCTTCCATCGCCGGCCTTGGTCTCCATGTGCAGCGCGCCGCCCAGACGCTTGATCTCGGTGGCGACCACGTCCATGCCCACGCCTCGGCCGGCCTGTTGGGTCAGCGCGCCGGCGGTTGAGAAGCCGGGCTCGAGGATGAGCTGCATGGCGTCCTCGTCGCTCAGCGCGCGGCCCGGGGGAATGAGACCGAGGGCGCGCCCCTTGGTCCTGATCGCCTCGAGGTTCATGCCTGCCCCATCGTCGGTGAGCCGCACCATCACCTCCGCTCCCTCGCGATGAAGCTCGAGGAGGATGCGCCCCACGGGCGGCTTGCCGCGGCGCGCGCGCTCCTCCGGCGGCTCGATGCCGTGGACGACGGCGTTGCGCAGCATGTGCTCGAAAGGTGGCAACATGCGCTCGAGCACCTGCCGGTCGAGCTCGCCGGAGGCGCCCTCGACGACGAGTTCGGCGCGCTTGCCGGTATCGGCCGCAGCCTGGCGGACGATGCGGGCGAGCCGCTGCACGTGCCGCTGGAAGGGCACCATGCGCGTGCGCATCAGCCCGTTCTGCAGCTCGGTGATGGTCCTCGCCTGCTGCTGCAGGAGGTTCTGCGCGTCCTTGGCCATGTTCTCGAGCAGCTGCTGGATGCTCGCCACGTCGTTGGCGGTCTCCGCGAGCGCGCGCGAGAACTGTTGGATCGAGGAATAGCGGTCGAGCTCGAGCGGATCGAAGTCACCGCGGTGGCCGCTCTCGTCCTCGTGCCGGTGCAGGATCTGGGCCTCGGTCTCGATCTCGAGGCTGCGCAGCTGATCCTTCAGGCGCGTCACCGTGCGCGAGAGCTCGCCGAGGTTGAAGTCGATCGAGCCGAGCTGCTGCTCGAGGCGCGAGCGCGCGATGCTCGCCTCGCCGGAGATATTGAGCAGCTTGTCGAGGAGCTCCGCATCGACGCGAGCCATCTCCTGCCGCTCGACGGGCGCGACGGGCTCTCGGCCGGGAGGCACCGGCTGCGGAGCGGCCAGCACATCCTCCGTCGCGGGCTCCGACCCGCTCCCGCTCTCCAACGGGAGCCCTTGCGGCTGCTCCTCGAAGGGCAGTGGAGGCGCCGCAGACAATACCGGCGCCTGCTCCATCGGCGTCGACAGGGGTTGCGGCTCGGGCTCCGGGGCGGCCGCCAGCACCGGCGGCTCCAGCAGCTCCGCCGAGGACTCGAGGGTCTCGTCGCTGAGTGACGAGGGGGCTGCAGCCTCGTCGGCCTGCGGCAGCACCGGGACCGCGACATCGGCCAGCGCGGGCGGTGCCACCGGGACGGCGGGCACCTCGGGGACCGCTGCCGCCGCGACGGGAGCCGGTGGCTCCTGCCTCGGCCGCGGCGGCGCCGTAGCCGCCGCGGATCCCGCGGGACGGGTCAGCGCCTGAATCCGCCCAATGATCGCGCGCGCAGGCGCCACACGGCGGCCATTGGTGACGGACTCGCGCATCCTGGCCAGCTCATCGAGGCTCGCCTGGATGAGGTCGAACACGGCGCCGTCGACGGCAATCGTGCCGTTCTCCGCCTGGATGACGACGGTCTCGAGCTCGTGGCTGAGATCGCCCATGGCCACGATACCCGCCATGCGTGCACCGCCCTTCAGCGTGTGCAGCGGCCGCTTGAGGGCGGTGGCGCTTTCCGGACTCTCGGGTTTCTCGCGCCAGTCGCCGAGTGCCCGCTCGGAGGCATCGATGAGTTCCAGCGCCTCCTCGGTAAAGATTGCGGCGACCTCCGGGTCGAAATCCGGCGTCTCCTCCTCGGCCGGCTCGGGCGCCGCCTCGACCCCGGCACTCTCGACGGGGGTTGGCTCGGCGGTCTGCGCTGGCACGTCAGACGGCAAGGGCTCGCCCGCAGCGACGCGCGAGGTTTCCGTGATGCGCGCATCGAGCGCTCGCTCCGCCTCGCTTAAACGCTCGAGGAGCTGCCAGTGATTGATGAAGTACCCCGTGGGCTCATCGAGGTGCGAGGCCACCGATTCCATGGCCGCCATGCAGTCGGCAAGCAATGTCAGGTCGGTGGAGCGCAGACCGATGCCGCTCGTGAAGGCGCGGCGGAGCCAGTGATCGAGCGGCTCCGCAAGGCGCACGCCGTGGCGCGCCTGCGCCATTTTCGAGCTGCCGGCCAGTGTATGGCAGGCGCGGTAGACCTCCTCACAGAGAAGGTGGGGCTCGGGAGCCGGGGCCTCTCGCTCGAGATAGCCGCGGATCGCGGCGACGTGCGCACCGGTCTCCCGTGTGTAGATATCGCGAAGAGCCTCGTCCATGGCGGCCGGCTGGGCTGGCTGCGCGGCCGGCTGCGGTTCCGACAGCGCTTGCGGCTGCGGTCGCGGCACGAGCTCGAGCGGCGGCGGCGGCATCTGCGGCTGTGCCGTGGATTGCCCGGCAGCAGCCTCGACAGCCTCAGCCTGCGGCTGCGCGGATGCGCTCGTCTTACCGCCGGCAGAGAGCCCGGACGCCCTGTCAGGCACTGGGCCATCGGGCGCAGACGTGCTCGGCGCTGCCGATGGCTCCGGGCGATCCGCCCGCGACAGGACCACACTGATGCTGCTGGACGCGTCCGCCTGCGGCGGCTCTTCAAGGATCGCGGACGCCGAGGCGTCAGTGCCTCGCCCACCCTTACCTGGCTGCACGACAGTGGATGCGGCTCGCCGCGAAGCGGGCGGTTGACGTCCCGCCGCCAGAGCATGCGCGCGCGCGCCGATCTCGCTGACGTCGGTCGTGACGGGCCTGCCCTGCTCCAGATGCGCGATCATCTGCGGCACCGCCGCGATCGCATCGCGCAGCACTTCCAGAATGGCGGGACTGCGGGTCAGCGTGTTGTCGAGCACGCGGTTCAAGAGATTTTCCACCGCCCAGGCGAGCTCGCCGAGCTCTCGGGCTCCTACCATCCGCCCGCTGCCTTTCAGCGTATGGAACGAGCGTCGCACCGTCACCAGGGGCTCGCGCTCGAGCGGGTTCTGATCCCACACCGGGAAGCTGCGCTCGATCTTGACCAACTCCTCGTTGGCCTCCTCGATGAAGAGCTTCACGAGCTCCGGATCCGCGTTTTCCGCCAGCGCTGCGAGCCTCGCGGTGGAGGAAGCTGCCAGAGCGGCAGGCGTCTGCGCGCCAAGGTCCGGTGCCGTGGCCCCGGCATCCGCCACATGCGTGGCATCCAGCGGGTGCGCAGCGGGGATCTGGACGGTCTTCGCAAATGAGGACGGCTCGAGCGGCGGCACAGTGGACACCGCAATGGCCTGCTGCTGCTCCAGCGCCTGCACGCAGGCCTGTGCGTTGTCGAGCATGTACCACGGGTCACTCCGCCCGGACTGCAAGGTCTCCATGTAGTACTCGACACTGACGATGGCATCGGCCAAGCGGTCGAGATAGCCCGAAGGCAGCTTCGGCGCACCGGGACGCATGACACGCTTCAATTGCACGGTGATCGCCTCGATCACTTCCACCGCGCGTGTCTTCCCGAGAATCAGCAGCGCCGCCTGCAGCCCGCGGATGAGCTCCTGCCAGCTGTCGAGACCGCCGGCATCGAGAGTACCACCGACACTCTGCGCGACCGCCTCCTTGATGCGCGCCAGGTTGAGGATGCACTCGCGCAGCACCGCGGACTGCACCTGTTGGAAGTCGTGATCCTCGCTCTGCCGCGGCGCCGCATCCGTTTTCGGCAGGATCATGCCGACGAGACCCTCATCGAGCCGGTCCTCGACGTTGATGAGCGCGGCGGCGATCTCGACCAGCGTCGCCTCATCGGCGCGGAGGCTCCCCGCCACGATCTTCTCGAGCCTCTCGGTTTGCGCCTGAACCCTGGCGCGCAGCTCACCCAGGCCGAGGACGCCGAGCGTGTCCCCGATCTTGCGCAGCAGCTCGACCTGAGGGCCGAGCTCCTGCGGCTGGCCCGCGCCGCGGCGCACGAAGATGTCCAGGACGTCCTTGACCTTCGCGAGGTCCTCGCGGATTGCCGCAGCGACGGTCTGCATGAGCTTGACGCTCGGGGCCGAGAGGCTCTCCCGCTCCTGCTCGATGCTCTCGTCGACCGGCAGCAGCTCCGCCAGACGAAAGGAGGCCCGTACCGCGCAGACGCGCGTGCCGTTGCTCTCCGCGCGCCCCACGTAATAGAGCAAGTTGTTCAGGAGCTCGACCGGGGGGCTCTGACAGTAGCGCGCCTCGCCGAGCTCGTAGAGGCGGCGGATCTCGCGGTCGGCGAGCCCGAGCAGCCGCTTGATCGACTGACCGCCCTCCAGACCATTCTCGCGCAGCGCCTCGACGACGGCGCCGACCACCCACCAGAGCTGAAAGACAGGCTGGCGCGTGGCGGCCTGCTCGAGCTTCTCCGACACCGACGCCAGAGTCTCGAGGTTCTGCTGAATGCGCTCCCCGCGGATCCAGCCGATGAGGCCGGTCTGAAAGCGCGCACGGAGCCTGCGGCCCCACTGCTCGATGTTGAGCGGCGCCTCGCCCGCCGAGGCGAGCGCCGGCTGCGCCTGCTTGTCCGACTTCAGATTGAGGAGGAGGAGCGTCCCTTCGGAAAGGAGCGCACTGCCGCGTACCGCCCGCAGATCGTTGAGCAGCGGCAACAGCACGAGCGCGAGATCGCGTCCGCCGGCCAGCACCCGCTCGAGGTAGCCGGGCAGCTGCACCATGGCGCGCAGGAGTGCATCCAGGCTCTCGGCCTGGCCCTTGCGCTCCGTGACGGTGGCGAGGAGGTAGCCGGCGACCTGCTCCATCTCCTCCGCGAGCAGCGCCGCGCCGTAGATCTCGAGCACCCGCAGCACCCCGTGCACCTGGTGCAGCTCCTGCTTGCAGCGCTCGAGGAGGGACACGTTGTCGGGCTGCTCGACATAGGTCTCTAGCGCCGTGCGGGCCTCGCCGAGCGTGGCATTGAGCTCGCGGCCGACGAGGTCCAGCGTCTGGGAGGCGACTTCCGGCATTCAGGGGCCTCGGGAACGGTTCAACTCAGGAGCCGCCGAAGGGCGAGCCGTGAAGGGGGGAGCGTCCGGCCGCGGCGGCTTGGCCGGGGGCCCTACCGCCAGGCACGGCCACCAGCACGGGCCCCGCCTGTGGCTTGTCCGGAGCCGGCGCCACGTCGGCGGACGGCCGCCGAAAGGTACCGGAGACGCCCGGTCCTGGCTCGGACGTCGTGCCGGGAAGGCGGAATCCCGCAGCCGCGCGACGCAGGCCCGCGGAGAGCTCGGCGAGCTTGGCAATGGCTGCCGAGGTGGTGTTGGTCGATTCGGCCGTCTGGGCGCTGATCTCTTTCAGCACCTGCATGTTGCGGGCGATGTTTTGCGCCCCGCTCGTCTGCTGGCGCGAGCTCGCGGAGATGTTCTGTACGAGGCTCGCGATCTGGTTGGACACCTGCTCGATCTCCTCGAGCGCGGCACCGGCGTTCTCGGCGAGCAGCGCTCCCCCCACGACGTCCGTGGTGCTGCGCTCCATGGAGACCACCGCCTCGTTGGTGTCGGTCTGGATGGTCCGCACCAGCACCTCGATCTGCTTGGTCGCGTTGGCCGCGCGCTCGGCGAGCCGCTGCACCTCGTCGGCGACCACCGCGAAGCCGCGGCCGGCCTCTCCCGCCATGGAGGCCTGGATGGAGGCGTTGAGCGCGAGGATGTTCGTCTGCTCGGCGATATCGTTGATGAGCTCGACGATGTTGCCGATCTCCTGCGAGCTCTCCCCGAGGCGCTTGATGCGCTTGGAAGTCTCCTGGATGGTCTCGCGGATGGTGTTCATGCCGTCGATGGTGCGGCGGACCGCATCCCCGCCCTTGTGGGCGACCTCCACCGAATGGCGCGCCACGTCGGCCGCCCGCTCGGCGTTGCCCGAGACCTCGGCGACGGAGCCCGCCATGCCGGCGGCCGACTCCGTGGCGGAGGAGATCTGCTTCGACTGCGCACCGCTCGCCTTCGCGAGATGCTGCGAGAGGGCTTGCGTCTGTCGCGTGGCGCTGTCGAGCTGGATGGCCGACTGGTTGATAGTCGTCACCAGACCCCGCAGGGCGTCGACGGCGTAGTTGATCGAGTCGGCGATCGCGCCGGTGATGTCCTCGGTGACGGTCGCCTGGACCGTCAGATCCCCGTCCGCGAGGCTCGAGAGCTCATCGAGGAGTCGCAGAATCGCCTGCTGGTTGCGGTCGTTCTCCTGCCGCTGGGTCTCGGCTGCGAGACGCTGTTGCGCAACCGTCCGGTGCAGCCGGGCAGCCATGACCGCCGCGCCGCCGAGGAGGAGCGCGGCGAGTCCGCCGAGCGCCGCCGGGCCGAAGACGCCGATCATCGATGGCAGGCTCGTCACGCGCGCGGGATGAGTCGCAAGGAAATAGTAGGCGAAGGCCGCGAGCGCGGCGAACACGGCCCCCGCGGCGAGCAGGCCCGTCAGGGCGAAGCCCAGGCGCGAGGTATTGCCGGAGCGCGCCGGACTCATGCCGCGGCTTCCGCGAACGCCGGGCTCTCGAGCACCGAGCGCAGGCTCAGGACCGGCCACTGCTCGCTGGCGCGCCGGAACGCGCCGGCGAGGTAGCGCTCGCAGCGGGCGACGGTCGGCGGCGCATCGCCGGTGAATTCCCCTTCCGCGAAGCGCCGGAAGCCCAGGACCTCATCCACCAGCAGTCCGGCGGGGATCTCCCGGTGATTGACGACCACGACCCGCGTGTTGCGGGTGATCGGAGTCGTACCGCTGCCGAGGAACTGGCGCAGATCGATGATCGGAAGAAGCTGGCCGCGCACGTTAGCGAGCCCTTTGATCCAAGGCTTGGCGCCCGGCACGCGCGTCATGCCCGCCGGCACCCCGAACACCTCGCGCGTCTCTTCACGCGCGACCAAGTAAAGATCCCCCGCCATCCGCAGCGCGATGCCGACCCACTCGCGTCCGGCGGCGCCTTCCTGGGCCACCTGCGCCGATACCGCGCGCGCGAGGCGCTCGAGCTCCGCCAGCAGCTCGAACGGCCGATCCCGCAGCGACCTGAACTCGACTTCCTCACTCATGCCGATGAAGCGTGCTCACGGACACAGCGTCGCCTGTGCCTTGGCGACGAGCTGATCCGGCGAGACCGGCTTGACCATGTAGTCGACGGCGCCCTGCCGCAGCCCCCAGATGCGGTCGGTCTCCTGTCCCTTGGAGGTCACCATGATGATGGGAATCGTGCGCGTCTTCGGATCGTTGGCGAGCGCGCGTGTCGCCTGGTAGCCGTTCATGCCAGGCATGACGATGTCCATGAATATCAGGTCGGGGCTCATCTCGCGCGCCAGCCTGACGCCCTCGGCGCCATCGGCCGCGGCCGCGGTCCGGTATCCGTGCTTCTCCAGCGCCTTCTGCATCACGTGCACTTCGGTCGGAGAGTCGTCCACGATCAGGATCAGCGGCATGACCATCATCTCCCGATATGCGTCTCGATCGCGCTCAGGAGCTCGTCCTTGGTGAAGGGTTTGGTGAGATAGTGCTCCGAGCCCACGATGCGGCCCCGCGCACGGTCGAACAGCCCGTCCTTGGAAGACAGCATGATCACGGGAATCGAGCGAAACACCTTGTTGTGCTTGATGAGCGAGCACGTTTGATAGCCGTCGAGCCGCGGCATCATGATGTCGACGAACACGATGTCGGGCTGATGGTCCGCTATCTTCGCGAGCGCATCGAAACCGTCGATTGCCGTGAAGACCTCGCATCCCTCCTTGGCGAGGAGGGTCTCGGCCGTGCGGCGGATCGTTTTGCTATCGTCGATCACCAGGACCTTCAGGCCCTGGAGCTTCGTGTTGCTGCCGGTCACGGTCAGGCAACTCCTTAACTTGACTTGAGCCTCGAGCTCGCCACCCCGGAAGAGACGCGCCGGCCCGGGACGGGCCGCGGCGGCAAGCGTGCGCCGGAGACTACACGCAATAGCCCGCGGTTCGCCATCGACCCCTCCACCTCCGGAAAAGGCGCTGCGGGTTTTAACATATCGGACCACCCCCCGCCATGCCGTGCACGTCACGTTTTTATCATCCAAGGGCACAAATCGCTCCCGGCGATCTGCGCGGCCGGCCCTGTGGCCCGATTCACGTCCGCGGCCGCTCACTGATTTGCTTTCGCCGGTCGCCAGTAGCCTGGGTCGCTGGCATTATGTTCTGCATGCCGCAGCCCGTCCGCCTCGGGGTCGTCATGGACCCCATCGCAGCCATCCACTATGCCAAGGACTCGACACTCGCCATGCTGCTCGCGGCCCAGGCGCGCGGCTGGACGCTCTTCTACATGGAGCAGCGCGACCTGTCCCTGCGCGATGGCATCGCGCGCGGGCGACTGCGGCCGCTCACCGTCAAGACGGATCCTGCCCGCTGGTTCGAGCTCGGCGAGCCGCGCGAGGAGCCCCTGGGCGACCTCGACTGCATCCTGATGCGCAAGGATCCGCCCTTCGATACGGAATACATCTATACCACCTACATCCTGGAGAGAGCCGAGGAGCAGGGCGCGCTCGTCGTCAACCGCCCGCAGGGGCTGCGCGACATCAACGAGAAGGTCTATACGGCGTGGTTCCCGCAATGCTGCGCGCCGACGCTCATCACGCGGGATATGGCGGACATGGAGGCCTTCGCGCGCGAGCACGGCAAGATCGTCTGTAAGCCACTCCACGGAATGGGGGGCCGCTCGATCTTCGTCCTCGAGCGGCAAGACAAGAACATGAGCGTCGTCTTCGAGACGCTCACCGATTTCGGCCAGCGCTTCGCCATCGTGCAGCGATACCTGCCGGAGATCGTGACATCCGGAGACTCACGGGTGCTCCTCATCGATGGGGAGCCCGTCTCCTACGCTCTGGCGCGCATTCCGCAGCCTCACGATAATCGCGGCAACCTCGCGGCGGGGGCGCGCGGGGTGGGCCGCCCTCTCGAAGAGCGCGATCGTTGGCTCGCGGGGCAGATCGGGCCGGCCCTCGCGGCCAAGGGGATGCTGTTCGTCGGGCTCGATGTGATCGGCGGCTTCGTCACGGAGATCAACGTCACGAGCCCGACCGGCATTCGCGAGCTCGAGAAGCAGTTTCACATCGATATTGCCGGCCAGCTCATGAATGTCATCGAGCGGCAGCTCTCGGCGCAGTAGCCTCGGATGGCAAGGCGCGCGCTGATGCTTCGGGAAGGGCGAGCCCCTGTCTGGGACCGCCTGCTCGCCATGCTCTTCTTCACCGCGCTGCTGCACGGCGTCATCATCCTGGGGCTCACGTTCAAATCGCCCATCGCCGGCAATGACAGCGCGCCGGGCCTGCAGGTGCTGCTGGTCTCGAACGAGGTTCCCGCGGCGAGTCGCAACGATCAAGCGACCTACCTCGCGCAGCGCACCCAGCTCGGCGCCGGCAATACCCGCAAGGACGTCACCCCCCACAATGCCGCTCAGGCTCCGATCCTTCCGCCGCAGCAAGGGACCCCTAAGGGCAACGTGGTGTCGGCGGACGGGCAGGCTGCCGGCTCACACGACCGGCGCGTGCTTACCACTTCCGGTTGGAGCACCGTCGTGCATTACTTGACTGACCAGGGCAGCGCCGGTACGGCGGCGGAGCAGCCCATGCTCCTCGACCAGCCGGCGTCCGAGGAAAACGGTCCCAACGACGAGACCGGGCCCGTCAGGCTGCGGGGACCGAAGCGCGATGAGCTCTGGGTAACACCCGATACGCGTGCCTCCATCGTCGCGCCGTACCTGGTTGCCTGGCGCGCCAAGGTGGAGCGCATCGGCACCCTGAACTTCCCGGCGGCCGCGCGCTATGCCGGCAAGAACGCGAGCCCGGTCATCGAGGTGGCCATCGGCGCGAACGGGCAGCTCCTTCGCGCCGCCATCCGGCGCTCGAGCGGCGATCCGGAGCTCGATCAGGCGGCGCTCGCCATTTTGAAGCTCGCCAGCCCCTTCGACCCCTTCCCGCCGGAGCTTGCGCGCCGTTACCGTGTGCTGCGCTTCGTCTACGAATGGCAATTCGTCGGCGGCCGGGTGGCGGCCGGCACGGTCACAGCGGCACCTTGAGCGCCGTTCCTTGAGCCCGCGGGATTCCGTCCCCATACTTGGCACTATGAGCGAGCAGAGCAGCGAGAGCGCGACGGCCGACGCGTCGTTCTTCGAGGCGGCGGGCGGGAGTCTCACGAACCACCTGCTGATCGCCATGCCGTCCCTCGTCGACCCCAACTTCGCGCAGACCGTGGTGCTCATTTGCGAGCATACCGATCACAGCGCGCTTGGCATCGTTCTCAACAAGCCCCTGCCCATGCACCTATCGGACGTGCTCTTGCAGATGAAGCTCGAGCCCTCGACCGAGCACATTGCCGCGCAGGCGGTGCTGCGGGGCGGTCCCGTGCACACCGACCGCGGTTTCGTCCTTCATCGGCCCGGTGGCCAGTGGGATCATACGCACAAGGTATCGGAGACCATCCAGGTCACGACTTCCCGCGATGTGCTGGCTGCGATGGCTCGCGGCGAGGGCCCGACCGATGCCTTCATCGCGCTCGGCTACGCGGGCTGGGAGTCCGGTCAGCTCGAGCGTGAGATCCGCGAGAACGCCTGGACGTCCATACCCGTCGATGCGCGGGTAGTGTTCGACCTGCCTTACGAGCAGCGCTGGACAGGTGCCTGGCGGCTCCTCGGCATCGACGTCGACCGGCTGAGCCTGGTCGCCGGGCATGCCTGACGCGGCGCAGGCGCCGCCCGGCGCCTCGTCGTCCGCCAAGCCGGTCGAGACCGTTCTCGCTTTCGACTTCGGACTCAGACGGATCGGCATGGCGGCGGGAGACACGCTCACCGCCACCGCGGCGCCCCGCCCCGCCGCGCGCGTGACCCGCACCGGCCCCGACTGGCCTGCGATTGCACGAGAGGTCGATGCGCTCGAGCCGCGGCGTCTCATCGTCGGCTCGCCGTATAATGTCGACGGTACCCCCGGAGCGCTCGCCCCGGCTGCCCGCCGGTTCGCCCATGAGCTCGAGCGCCGCTTCAAGCTTCCCGTCAGCATGGTCGATGAGCGCTGGTCCTCGCTGGAAGCGGGCACAGCCCTCAAGGCGCGCCGCGTCAGCGGCGGACGGCGGCGGATCCGGCGCGAGGACCTCGACAGCGCGGCGGCGGCGGTCATCCTCGAGCGATGGCTCGCGGGCGAGAGAGCGGAGGAGGTGACATGACAGATATTTCCATGCGCTGCGCGCCGGAGCCAGAGCCGTGATTTCGCAGGTGCGACCCGATGGAACGCTGCGGCATCTGATCACCCTGGAGGGCCTCTCGCGCGAGCTCATCGAGCGGCTGCTCGAGCGTTCCCAGGGCTTCGTCAGGCCGCTCGGCGCACGTCGGCCCGACAGCGACTCCCTCGCCGGCTTCACGGTCGCAAACCTCTTCACCGAGCCGTCCACCCGCACCCGCGTCTCTTTCGAGCTCGCCGCGAAACGACTGGGGGCCGACGTCGTCAACCTCGAAGTCCAGCTCTCCTCGCGTGTCAAGGGTGAGAGCATGCTCGACACTGTCTTTACCCTTCAGGCTTTGCATGTCGATGCCATGGTCATCCGTGACGCAGAAGCTGGTGTAACCGCCGCTGTAGCCGCGAGCGTCGCTACGCACGTCAGCGTGCTCTCTGCCGGTGAAGCGCACGTGTCTCATCCGACACAGGGCTTGCTGGACGCGCTCACGGTCCGGCAGCACAAAGAGCGCTTTGACAACCTGAGCATCGCCATCGTCGGTGACATCCGCCACTCGCGCGTCGCGCGCTCCGACTATCACGCCTTTCGGACGCTGGGCTGCCCGGACCTGCGGATCGTTGCGCCCCCCGCTCTGATGCCCGCTGCGGAGGAATTCGCCGGCTGCTCGCGCCACAACTCCCTCAGGACAGGCCTGAAGGACGTCGACGTGGTGATAATGCTGCGCATCCAGAAGGAGCGGATGGGTCAGGCGGACCTTCCAGATGCTGACCGCTACTTCGCCAAATACGGCCTCACACCAGAACGGCTCACGGGCGCCCGGCCAGACGCCATCGTCATGCATCCGCAGCCTATGAACCGCGGTATCGAAATCTCCTCCGACGTCGCCGATGGCCCGCAGTCCGTCATCCGCGATCAAGTGCGGAATGGTGTGGCCGTCCGCATGGCCGTGCTCGAAGAGGTACTGACCGGGGCGGACACTGAATGACCCGCGAAACCCGCGGTACGCTGCACCTCGAAGACGCGCGCGTCATCAAACAAACGGCGTACGACGGCGAGCAGTTCGTGCTGCGCCTCTCGGCCTCCGCGTGCGCCGCCCATGCGCAACCCGGCTCCTTCGTCCACCTGACCTGCGAGCCGTCCATTCCGATGCGCCGGCCGCTCTCCATCATGCGTGCCGACCCCGGCCAGGGCTGGATCGAAGTGCTCTACAAAATCGTCGGCTCCGGTCTGCGCGCTCTCGCCGCGCGCAAGCCCGGGGACACCGTCAGCCTCATCGGCCCCATCGGCAAGCCCTTCACCGTCCACTCCGAGCGTCCGCGCCCCGTTCTCATTGGCGGCGGGGTCGGCATCCCTCCCATGGTCTTCCTTGCCGACCGCCTCCGTCACCAGACCGGCAGTCCCGCCGGGCGCTACAAGCCCCTGGTCCTCATGGGATCCGAGATCCCCTTCCCGTTCCGTACCCGCCCTTCCGCCATCGTCGTCGCCGGCATGCCCGTCGCCACCATCGCGTGCATGCCCCTCCTCGACGAATGGGGCATCGCCAGCCGCCTG
Organism: Pseudomonadota bacterium; assembly: GCA_021807675.1. Taxonomy (GTDB): domain Bacteria; phylum Pseudomonadota; class Gammaproteobacteria; order Steroidobacterales; family Steroidobacteraceae; genus 13-2-20CM-66-19. Next base: position 16,490 of record JAKBCR010000025.1, on the reverse strand, counting down.
GCCACTCGTTCCGGCTTTCCCGGCTGCTACGAAGGCTTCGTGACCGAGCTCGCCGATGAATGGCTTGCTTCGCTCGGCCCCGCCGAGCTTGCCGAAGTGGAGCTCTTCGCCTGCGGCCCCACCCCCATGCTGGCCGCCACCGCCGCCCTGGCCCGCCGTCATGGCGTGCCCTGTCAAGTCTCCCTCGAGGAATTCATGGCCTGCGCCGTCGGCGGCTGCGCGGGTTGCACCGTCCTGGTGCGCACACCCGAAGGCAACGCCATGAAGAGGGTTTGCGTGGACGGCCCGGTGTTCGATGCGCTGACCGTCTTCTAGCCCCTGGTGTTCCAGAGAGCGCAGCGGATGCGCTCGGAGCCTGAGAGCAAGAAGGCCGTGCCGCTGGCCTTCCCTGGCGGCAGCGCCCCCGGCCCGCGCAGTCCTGCGCGGGCGTTCGCGCGGATCGAGGACACGTTAAGTGTCCTCGATCCGCGCTCACCCAAAATTGATCTTCGCCTCCAGATTGGCCCGCGAATCAGCGTTTGCCAGCGCCTCCTCCATCTCCACCCGCCCATCCTTGTAAAGCGCATACAGCGCCACATCGAAGCTCTGAATCCCCCGCTCGCTGCTCGCCGAGATCGCTTCCTTGATCCCGATCACATCCCCCTTCTTCACCAGCTCCGAGATGTGCGGCGTATTGAGCATCACTTCCATCGCCGCCACCCGACGGTTGTCCTTCCCCATCACCAGTCGTTGCGCCATGATGGCCCGCAGGTATTGCGACAGGTCGAGAAAGATCTGCGTGTGCTGCTCCCGCGGAAACATGTTGATGATCCGGTCCAGCGTCTCCGCGCAGTTGTTGGCATGGAGCGTGGCCATCACCAGATGCCCCGTTCCCGCCAGGCTGATCGCCGCCTCCATGCTCTCCCGGTCCCGCACCTCACCGATCAGGATCACATCCGGCGACGCGCGCATCGCCCCGCGCAGCGCCCGCGAGTAAGACCTCGTATCGAGCCCCACCTCCCGCTGGTTCACGATCGAGCGCTTGTTCGCGTGCAGGAACTCGATCGGATCCTCGATGGTGATGATGTGGTCCGAGGCCGTCTCGTTGCGCAGGTTGACCATCGCCGCGAGCGTCGTCGACTTGCCCGAGCCCGTGGCGCCCACCACCAGTATCAGCCCGCGCTTGAGCAGCGCGAGATCCCCGATTACATCGGGCAGCCCCAGCGAATCGAGCCGCGGCATCTCCGCCGTGATGTACCGCAGGACCATCGCCGGATAGCCGCGCTGCAGGAAGACGTTCACGCGGAACCGCCCGAGCCCCGGCTCTGAGATGGCGAAGTCGATCTCGAGCTCGCTCGCGAACCGCTCCCGCTGCTCCGGGCTCATCAGCGCAAGCGCGGTCTGCCGCACCGTCTCCGGCAAGAGCACGTGCTTGTTCACCGGAAAGATCTGGCCCTCGATCTTGATCTTGATGGGCGCGTTGCACGCGAAGAAGAGATCGGAGGCCTTCTTCTCCACCATCAGCTTGAAGAGCGGCTTGGTGTTGATCTGTGGGTGCGGGCCGGTGGCACCGGCCGCGACGGCCGGGGGTACCGGATAGGTTCCGGTGGCCTCGAGAGCGCTCTGCGGGCCCGTGGCGCTCAGCCTCGGATCCGGCTGGTCTTTGGACAGGGTCATACGGGCCGGCCGTCTTCCTCTTCGACGATCCTGAGCGCCCCACCGTCATCGATGGCCTTGTTCTCGCGCTTGCTCTCGAGCTTGATCCGCAGCCGCAGCTCGTTCTTCGAGTCGGCATTGCGCAGCGCGTCCTCGTAGGAGATGAAGCCCGGCTCGTAGAGCTCGTAGAGCGACTGGTCGAACGTCTTCATGCCAAGCCGCGTCGAGCGCGCCATGACGTCCTTGATCTTCGCCACCTCGCCCTTGAAAATGAGATCCTGGACGAGGGGCGAGTTGAGCATGATCTCCATCGCCGCGATCCGGCCCGTGCCGCCTTCACGCGGCACGAGGCGCTGGGAGATGAACGCGCGGATGTTCAGCGACAGATCCATCAGCAGCTGCGCTCGCCGCTCGTCGGGAAAGAAATTGACGATGCGGTCGAGCGCCTGATTGGCGTTGTTGGCGTGCAGCGTCGCGAGCACGAGGTGACCGGTCTCGGAGAACTGGATACCGTACTCCATGGTCTCGCGGTCGCGGATCTCACCGATCAGGATGACGTCCGGCGCCTGGCGCAGGGTGTTCTTGAGCGCCGCGTGCCACGACTCGGTGTCGACACCGATCTCCCGGTGCGTGATGACGCATCCCTTGTGCTGGTGCACGTACTCGAGCGGATCCTCGATGGTGACGATGTGGCCGCGCGTCTTCTCGTTGCGGTAGCCGACCATCGCCGCAAGCGTGGTCGACTTGCCGGAGCCGGTGCCGCCGACCACGACGACCAGGCCGCGCTTGCTCAGCACGACCTCCTTCAGGATCGGCGGCAGATCAAGCTCCTCGAAGCTCGGGATCTTGGCGTTGATCAGACGGATGACACAGCCCGTGGCACCCTGCTGCACGAAGGCGCTGACCCGGAAACGCCCGATCCCCGGCGGCGCGATCGCGAAGTTGCATTCCTTCGTGGCGTCGAACTCCCGCGACTGCCGGTCGTTCATGATGGCGCGCACGAGCGTGGCAGCCTGCTCGGGGGTAAGCGCCCGCTCGCTCTGCGGACGGATGTCCCCATCGATCTTGATGGCGGGCGGAAAGCCGGCGGTGACGAAGAGGTCGGAGGCCTTCTTCTCCGCCATCCGGCGCAGGAGATCCTGCATCAGCTTGATGGCCTGATCACGATCCACGGCACTCTCTCCCCATCGGCGCGCTCAGCGCCGCTTCAATGGACGGGTCACTCGCTTCGTGCCCCGGCACGATCTGTGCGCAGCGCATTACAAGGCATCTTTATTCTGGGCTTTGTACCGCGCCTCTTCCTTGCTCACGACTCCCTTCGTCACGAGCTCGGTCAGACACTGGTCGAGTGTCTGCATGCCCGAAGCCTGGCCGGTCTGGATTGCGGAGTACATCTGGGCGATCTTGCCCTCGCGGATGAGATTGCGGATCGCGGGCGTGCCGATCATGATCTCGTGCGCCGCGACCCGGCCCCCGCCGTTGCGCTTGAGGAGCGTCTGTGAGATCACCGCCCGCAGCGACTCGGAGAGCATGGACCGTACCATGTCCTTCTCCGCCGCAGGGAACACATCCACGACGCGATCGATCGTCTTGGCGGCGGAGCTCGTATGCAGCGTACCGAAGACCAGGTGGCCGGTCTCGGCCGCCGTCAGCGCAAGACGGATGGTCTCGAGGTCGCGCATCTCACCGACCAGGATGATATCCGGATCCTCGCGCAGCGCCGAGCGCAGCGCCTCGCTGAAGCCGAGGGTGTCGCGGTGCACCTCGCGCTGGTTCACCAGGCAGCGCTTGGACTCGTGCACGAACTCGATCGGATCCTCGATGGTGATGATGTGGTCCGGACGGTTGTCATTGCAATGGTTGACCATTCCCGCGAGAGTCGTCGACTTGCCGGACCCCGTGGGGCCCGTGACGAGCACCAGTCCTCGCGGCAGCATGCACAGGTCGCGAAAGATCTTCGGTGCCCCCAGGTCATCGAGCGAGATGATGTCCGAGGGAATGCTGCGGAACACCGCGCCCGCACCGCGGTTCTGGTTGAAGGCGTTGACCCGAAAGCGTGCGAGCTTCGGGATCTCGAAGGAGAAATCGGTCTCGAAGAACTCCTCGTATGCCTTCCGTTGCTTGTCGTTCATGATGTCGTACACCATGCTGTGCACTTCCTTGTGCGTCAGCGCCGGCATGTTGATCCGCTTCATGTCGCCATCGACCCGGATCATGGGCGGGACGCCTGCGGACAGGTGCAGGTCCGAAGCCTTGTTCTTGACGGCAAACGCCAGGAGCTGCGCGATGTCGACGGCCATTGAGGTTTCCTAGGCGAGGCAGGTCACAGGTGCGCCGGCGAACGGAGCCGGAGCGCTCGCGTCAGTATAGCGGAGGGGTTTGGGCGTCCATATGTTAAGGTCCTCGCAGAATTTGCCGGAGCGCTGCCGCGCACTGCGCGACCGGATGGCTGCAGCCGCCGCCGCGGCCGGCAGGAATGTCGACTCCGTCACACTCCTCGCCGTTTCCAAAGGCCAGCCTGCCGACCTGATCCGCATGGCGGCAACGCAGGGGCTGACCGACATCGGCGAGAGCTACCTCGCCGAGGCGCTCCCCAAGATGGAGGCATTGAGCGACCTGCCCCTCACCTGGCACTTCATCGGCCGGCTGCAGGCCAACAAGACGCGCCCCGTGGCGGAGCGCTTTGCCTGGGTACACGGTATCGACCGGCTGAAAATCGCCGAGCGGCTGTCCGCGCAACGCCCTTATCACGCGCCGTCCCTGAACGTCTGTCTTCAAGTGAGCCTCGCGGGCGAGCCGACCAAGGGCGGCGTACCCATCCCGCGGGTGCCGGAACTTGCGACCGCCGTGGCGGCGCTGCCGCGGCTCACCCTGCGCGGACTCATGTGCATCCCCCCCGAGGAGACCGATCCCGTGCGCCAGCGCGGATGGTTCGCAAGGCTGAGGGAGCTCGAGGAGTCCCTGATTGCAGGCGGCCTGCGGCTCGACACGCTCTCCATGGGGATGAGTGGCGATTTCGAGGCGGCAATCCGGGAGGGCGCAACTATCGTGCGCATCGGCACCGCACTCTTCGGATCGCGCCGCGGGACGGCTGCACCCGGTACAATCCCCGCACCATGAGCCATATCGAGCTGACAGTTCTGGGCGCCGGCAACATGGGCCGCGCGCTCATCGGCGGGCTGCTGCGCCACGGCATGCGCCCCGAGCAGATATCCGTCGGCGAGAGCCAGGAAGCGGCGCGCGCCACGCTTTCCCGAGAACTCGGCATCGCCGCGACGGTGGACAATGCTGCCGCCGTCCGCAAAGCCAACCTCGTCGTACTCGCCGTGAAGCCTCAGGACGCAGGCTCCGTGCTCAGGCCCCTAGCCGCCGACCTGCAGCAACGCCGGACGGCAGTTCTCTCCATCGCGGCTGGCGTCAGGATCCAGGCGCTGCAGAGCTGGTGCGGAGCAGGCGTGCCCGTAATTCGCGCGATGCCCAACAGGCCGGCGCTGGTAGGCGCCGGAGTGACCGGGCTCTTTGCGCCAGCTGATACCGACGCGTCCTGCCGCGCTATGGCGGCACAGATCATGCAGTCCGTGGGCGAAGTCGTCTGGGTCGCAACGGAAGAAGCGCTCGATGTGGTGACGGCGCTTTCGGGTAGCGGCCCCGCGTATTTCTTCCTGCTTGCGGAAGCAATGGCCATGGCCGGCGCTGATCTGGGACTTCCCCCGGAGACGGCGCGACGTCTGTCGATCGCGACTTTGCATGGAGCCGGGCTTCTCGCGCAGGGCAGCGACGGTGATCTCTCGCGACTGCGCGCGGAAGTGACCTCGAAGGGCGGCACCACCGAAGCGGCAGTGTGTACTCTGCAGACTGCCGGATTCAACGAGCTCATCGCCCGGGCGGTCGAGGCGGCGACCCGCCGCGGCCGCGAGCTCGCCGACCAAGCCGGCGGCACCAGCCGATAATCGCCTCCCCACGGAAACCTCATGAGCGCACTGATCTTCATCGTCCAGACACTGCTGTCGCTCGCGCTCTTCGTCGTGCTGGCGCGCCTGCTGTTGCAGCTCGCGCGCGCCGACTTCCGCAACCCCATCTGTCAGGCGGTCGTGCGTCTCACCAATCCGCTGATTCTGCCGTTGCGGCGCGTCCTGCCGCCGATCGGGAAGGTCGATACCGCCTCCGTGGTGGCAATCATCCTCGTCGCGATCGCAGAAGTGGCCATCGTCTTCGCCATCCGCGGCATCACCTTCGTGCCTCCGATCTTCTGGCTGCAAGCCGCGGCGCTGGAAATCGCGCACACGCTGCTCTGGACCTACTTCTACGCGATCATCCTTTACGCGCTGCTCAGCATGGTGGCCCCGGGCGGCTATTCGCCGATGCAATCGGTGCTCGCCACCGTTTGCGAGCCGGTGTTGCGGCCGTTTCGCCGGATCATTCCGCCGATCGCCGGCATCGATCTCTCGCCCCTCTGGGCGTGCATTCTCATCCAGGCGATCCTCATCCTCATCGGCTGAAGCGGCACGCAGCGCGTTGGGAACCAAGCTCTTAGCCGCGACATCGCAACGGAAGTCGCAGCTGCGGCCGCGCTCCCCTGGGAGCCGCAAAGCCTGAAAAAAAAGGCATTTCAGCGCTGGGGTCGGCGAAAAAAGCTGTTGCGCAGGTGCGCGCATATGCTATTTTCCGCGCCGACTCTCTTCAGATGCGCGACTGCACCACAGCGCGCTCACAACCATTAAAGCTCGAGGAGTAGCGCAATATGGCGAAAAAGGGTGGCGCTCCGACCAAGTCGGAAGTCCTGACTCAAATCTCCAAAGACACGGGGCTGTCGCGCAAGCAGATCGGAGGCGTCTTCGACTCGCTCAACGGCGTGATCAAGAAGAGCCTGAAGAGCAACGGCCTCTTCACGATGCCCGGCCTGCTGAAGATGAAGGTCGTCAAGAAGCCTGCGACGAAGGCCCGCGAGGGAATCAACCCCTTCACCGGCGAGAAGATGATGTTCAAGGCCAAGCCGGCCAGCAAGAAGGTCCGCGTGATGCCGCTGAAGAGCCTGAAGGCGATGGTGAATTCGTAAGGAGCGGCAGTGATTTATGGGCCCGAAGCCGCCTGCGGCGCTTCGGGCGAGCGCGGCCACTTGGCCGCGCTCGACCCCGCGTCCCGAGGGCGGCCTCGGGACGCTTATTCGCTCGCTGTTGGACGGGGTGCCTTTTGAGGCCCCAGAAAATCGAGGACCACCTGGCGAAGCTCGTGCAGCCGTCCATGGAAGAAGTGCCCGGCACCGCAGAGCTGCCGGACGGTGGGCACGGTGGACTGCCGCCTCGCCCACTCGAGCACCGGGGCCGGCTCGATCACATCGTCTGCATCACCCTGCACGATGAGCCAGGGACAGGCCGGTGAGGCAATGCCCTCCATCGCGACCCGGGTGATTCCCGGCGCCACCGCCACCAGTCTCTCCGGCCGCGCATCGGCGGCCGCGCGCACCGCCACGGCTCCTCCAAAGGAGAATCCCGCCAGCCACAGCGAGGCGGCCGGCCAGCGCTCGCGACCGTAGGCGATCACCGCGAGCGCATCGGCGGTCTCTCCCCGGCCTTCGTCGAAGCGACCCGCGCTGCGGCCGACGCCACGGAAATTGAAGCGGATGCAGGGGACACCCAGCTCCACGAAAGCACGCGCCAACGTGTAGACGACCTTGTTGTCGAGCGTGCCGCCATAGAGCGGATGCGGATGGCAGACCACGCCGAATCGGGCCGGCTGGGCGGATTGCTCGGCTCCCTTCCCTGCGCCGAGCCCTTCGGGCCGGCATTCGCCGTCCAAAATCGCTCCTGCGATTTCGTCGTCAGCCGGCGTCTCCAGCAGCGCCTCGATCTCGCCGGCGGGGCCGGCGACGCTCAGGCGCTGCGCGCGCGGCGGCCTCATGCGGCGGTGTGGGAAGTGGCAAGCTCCACGAGCAGGCGGTTGAGGCGCTGTACGAACTCGGCCGGGTTGCCGAGCTGGCCTCCCTCTGCCAGCTGAGCCTGGTCGTAGAGGAGCAGCGACAGCTCCTTGAACCGCTCCGTATCCGCGAGGCAATCCAGATGTCTCACCAGCGGATGACCGACATTGAGCTCGAGCACGGGTTTCGATTCCGGAACGCTCTGGCCCGCGGCCGTCAGAATCCGGCGCATGCCGGCCCCGAGATCGTGCTCGCCCAGCACCAGACACGCCGGCGAGTCGGCAAGGCGCGTACTGACCCGCACCTCCAGGACCCGGTCTCCGATCGCATCCTTCACTCGCTTGAGCAGGCTCTTGCTCTCCTTCAGCTCATCGTCACGGCGCTTGCGTTCCGCCTCGCTCTCGAGCGTCCCGAGCTCGAGGTCGCCACGCGCGGCGTCCTTGAAACGCTTGCCGGGGAAGCCTTCGACATCCCCCGTGAGCTGGCCCATGACCCATTCATCGATACGCTCGCAAAGCAGCAGCACCTCCAGGCCCCGCTGGGTCAGCTGCTCGATATAGGGGCTCGCGCGACCTGCCGCAGCGCTGTCGGCGACGATGTAGTAGATCCTGTCCTGTCCCGGCTTCATTCGCTCCACGTATTGGGCCACGCTCACCGCCGGCTCGTTGCCGGACTCGTGGGTGCTTGCGAACCTGAGAAGTTGCAGGAGCGCCGGGCGGTTGGCGGCATCCTGCGCCAGACCCTCCTTCAGCACGGCGCCGAACTCCTTCCAGAAGGCGACGTACTTCTCCGGCTCCTCGTTGGCGATCCTGGCCAGCGTGTCGAGCACTCGCTTGGTGAGGCCGCTTCGGATCGCTTCGACTTCGGGCTCCTGCTGCAGCAGCTCCCGCGAGACATTCAGGGGCAGGTCGCTCGAGTCGACCACCCCTTTGACGAAACGCAGGTAGAGCGGCAGGAACTGCTCCGCGTCGTCCATGATGAAGACGCGGCGCACGTAGAGCTTCAATCCGTGCACCGCGTCCCGCTGCCACAGATCGAAGGGGGCACGCCCCGGTATGTAGAGCAGGCTCGTGTACTCGCGCTTGCCCTCGACGCGGTTGTGGCTCCAGGCCAGTGGGTCGGTGAAGTCGTGCGCCAGGTGCTGATAGAACTGGCGGTACTCCTCGTCCGTGATCTCACCGCGCGGACGCGTCCACAACGCCTTCGCCTGATTGACGGCCTCGTACTCCAGCGACGCCTCGCCTTCCTTGCGCATGCGAACCGGGAATGCGATGTGGTCGGAATAGCGGCGTATCAGGGCGCGCAGCCGGAAGGGATCCGTGAATTCCTTAGCCTCCGGCTTCAAGTAGAGCTTGACGGTCGTGCCGCGCTGCGGGCGGCTCGCGGTCTCCACGGTGAACTCGCCGTCCGCGCTCGACTCCCAACGCACTCCGCTCTCGGCAGGAAGCCCGGCCTTGCGCGAGAGCACCTCGACCCGATCGGCGACGATGAACGCCGAATAGAAGCCGACGCCGAATTGCCCGATGAGCTGCGAGTCCTTCTGCTGATCCCCGGAAAGGGAGCGGAAGAACTCCGCGGTGCCGGAGCGGGCGATGGTGCCGAGGTTCGCAACGGCCTCCTCCCGAGTCATCCCGATCCCGTTGTCGCTGATGCTCACCGTCCCCCCCGCCTGGTCCACCTCGACGCGAATTTCGAGCTCCGGGTCGTTCGCGAGCAGGGTGGGCTCACCGATGGCGGCGAAACGCAGCCGGTCGTTGGCGTCGGAGGCATTCGAGATCAGCTCGCGCAGGAAGATCTCCCTGTGGCTGTACAGGGAGTGGATCATGAGCTTCAGCAGCTCGCGGACTTCAGCCTGAAATCCGTGTGTCTGCCGGTCGGCGCTGGAAGCCGTGATGTTCTCGGGACTTGACATGATCGGCGCTCCGCTCCTGGTTTTATGTCTTGGCCGGAGCGGGCCCATCTTGGGCGGAGACGCCCATTTTTCAAGGGCCAGCGATCACCCGGGCAGACGCAGCAGGCGACGGTAAACGTCGAAGAACGTGACGCTGCCGGCGAGGAGCGCCGCATTGACTCGCAGCTGGGGGGCGAGCAGCCAGACACCGACGGCGGAACCCCAGGCCAGAATCGGCGTCGAGAAAGCCGCGGCCTCGGCGAGCGCGGTCGTCGCGACGTGGCGACACGCACCCGCCACATCATCCAGCTCGTCCCAATAACGCAAGAAGAATTCCATGCCGACCCAACTCTACTCGCCGCGAGCCGCTGTTGTCGTGCGGAATTTCACAGTCGAGCCGGCTTGCGGGACCCGAAGCGGGTGCGTAGGCTTGAGCCCGACCCGTTCAGTGCGCGTTCAGAGAATATACGACCATCATGAATCGCATCGTCGTCCTCAACCCGAAGGGGGGCTCGGGCAAGACGACCATCGCGACCAACCTGGCGAGCTACTTCGCCTCGCAGCAGCAAAAGCCAGTCCTGATGGATTTCGATCCGCAAGGGTCCACGCTCCGTTGGGTTCGCAAGCGCCAACCGACGCAGCCGCCGATTCACGTCATAGCCGCGTTCGAGAAAGATCCGCGAACGACGCGATCGTTCCAGCTTCGGGTGCCGGTCGGCTCGACACACGTGATCGTGGACACGCCCGCGGCGGTCGATCCGCGCCTGCTGCCGGAGCTGACGCGCGATGCGCGTAAGATCATCGTTCCGGTGCTGCCTTCCGATATCGACATTCACGCCTGCTCGCGCTGCATCCGCGACCTGTTGCTGGTCGCGAAGATCCGCCGCGAGCACGACCGCATCGGCGTGGTGGCCAATCGCATCCGCCGCCACACTCTCACGTATCAGTCGCTCATCCGCTTCCTGGAGACGCTCGGGATTCCGATCGTGGCGACGCTGCGCGACTCCCAGAACTATCTGCGCGCCGCCGAGCTCGGCGTGGGTGTGCACGAGATGAAAAGCTACATCGTCAGAGAGGACGTCGAGGAGTGGCGGCCGCTCATCCAATGGCTCGAAGTCGCCTCCGGCGGGTGCTAGCCTCAAAGGACCCGACGGTCGCGGAACGCACTGCCCCGGCCCCAGGCTGCTCGCTTGCTTGCTTTCGGACAGCGGCTGCGCGCGAGGCTATCTGCCGGGAGACTTGGTGCTTCCCTTGCCGCGCGGATCGGATTGCGGCTGCCGCTCCTCGTCCTCCCAGGACTCGCGCATGCGGTCCGCCCAGCTCTTGTAGCTGGACCAGGTGTTGAGGTTGCGCGTGATAGCGGCGTGCCGCGCGCGCGCGCGTTGCATGCGGTCGAGCCAATCGGGAAACGCCTGGGACGGGTCCGGGGCCGCCGGCTCGCTGGAGAGCGGCTCCTTCTGCTTGCCGGGCGCGCCGTCTCGCCCCCTGTCGGTTGAGCTCATTGATGCACCTTAAGCTTTTCCGCAGCGTACGGCTTTTGCCGCCGGCACGCAGGAACTGGTTCACAGGCATGTCGCCCATCGCCTACAGTTTTCGCAGCGCGAGCGTTATGTCTGGTTGACTTATTCGACTGGGCGAGTCGCGGGGATTCGCCGACGCGTGAAGCTACGCCACGAGGCGGTAGACGGGACGGTAGGTGGTGCCGGGCAGTTTCATCCGCCGCTGCGCCACGAACGCGGCCAGTAGCTCATCGAGCGGCTGCATGATGCGGCGGTCGCCCGCGAGCTCGTAGGGTCCCCGGTGCTCGATCGCCTGGATGCCGTGCTCCTTGACGTTGCCGGTGACGATTCCGGAGAAGGCGCGGCGCAGGTTGGCGGCAAGCTGGTGCACGGGCTGATCGCGATGGAGCGCGAGCGCGCGCATCGACTCGTGCGTGACCTCGAACGGCCGCTGGAACTCCGGCCGGATCGAGAGCAGCCAGTTGAAGTTGTAGGAATCGCTGCGCGCGCGGCGAAACTCTCGCACGGTCTCGATGCCTCGCACCATGCGCCGCCCCACCTCGGCGGGATCGTCCACGACGATGGTGAGGCGCTTCGCCGCCGCCTCGCCGAGCGTGCCGGCGATGAATCGGCCGATGTGCTCGAAGTATGCAGCGCTCTCCCGCGGGCCGGTCAGCACGACCGGCAGCGGCTGATCGTGGTTCGCAGGATCGAGCAGAATCCCGAGGAGGTACAGGATCTCCTCGGCGGTGCCGGCGCCGCCCGGGAACACCACGATGCCGTGAGCGAAGCGCACGAAGGCTTCGAGACGCTTCTCGATATCCGGCATGATGACCAGCTGGTTGACGATCGGATTGGGCGGCTCGGCCGCGATGATGCCGGGCTCGGTGATGCCGATGTAGCGGCCGTGCTCGATGCGCTGCTTGGCGTGGCCGATGGTCGCGCCCTTCATCGGGCCCTTCATGGCCCCCGGTCCGCAGCCCGTGCAGACGTCGATGCCGCGAAGTCCGAGCTCGTAGCCGACGCGCTTGGTGTACTTGTACTCCTCGGTGCTGATCGAGTGCCCACCCCAGCAGACGACGAGGTTGGGCCGCGCCTTGCAGTCGAGCAGGCGCGAGTTGCGCAGCACGTGGAAGACCGCGTTGGTGATCGCGGCGGAGTCACCAAGATCGAAGCGACCGCTCGCCATGATCTCGTTGGCGATGAAGACCACGTCGCGCAGCACGGCGAAAAGATGCTCCTTGATGCCGCGGATCATCTGCCCGTCGACGAACGCCGAGCCCGGCGCGTTGTGGACCTCGAGCTTGATGCCCCACGCCTGGCGCACGATACGGATGTCGAAGTCGCGGTACCGGTCGAAGATCTCCTTGGCATCGTCGGTCGCGGCGCCGCTGTTGAGCACCGCGAGCGCGCACTTGCGAAAGAGCGCGTACAGCCCTCCCTGCCCCGAATCGAGGAGCTTGTCGATCTCGGACTGGGAGAGATTCTCGAGACTGCCGCGCGGACCTACGCGAGCATCGATGAGCTCCGGAACGACGATGCTGCTTTCCATGCGTTACGGGAGAATGTGGATCGGCATCCCGTCGCGGGTCAGCAGCCAGATCGCCACCATGTCAGCGTCGGAGACGGCGATGCAGCCGTCCGTCCAGTCGTTGTGCCGGTAATACCAGGGGGAGCTGTTCAGGCGGTTCGGCAGGCCGTGGATCATGATCGAGCCGCCAGGCTGCCAGTGGTGCAGGCGCGCACGCCGCAGGTCCGCGGCATTGGGATAAGAGATCTGGATGGAGAGGAAATAGGCGCTGCGCGGATTGCGGCGGACCAGGCGGTACCAGCCCTCCGGCGTGCGAAAGTCCCCGTCACGCTCCTTCGGCCCCACGGGCTCGAGGCCGAGAGCGATCTTGTAGGAGCGCACGACCTTGTCGCCATCCATGAGATACATGCGGCGCTGCGCCTTCTTGACCACAATGTGGTCGACGTAAGGCAGGCTGGGCGAGCGCAGCAGCTTGACGCGCGGCTCCAGCGCGGGCCGCGCGCCGGGGACGATCGCTTCCCGGGAGTTCGCCCCCGCGAGGGAGCCGCCGGTTCCCGGGACGGTCGGCATCATGGGGGTGTTGGCGTGAGCGACGGCTATCGCGCAGCCGAGCATGATGGCGGTCAAGAGCACTCGCGGCGATGTCATGGGTCAATTATAAGCGCTGTCCGTGGGACAGGCGACGTAACCTCGTCACAGCGCAATCGCGCATTCGGCGCGGTACGGCCGGCGCAGAAGCGTGACCGTGAGCGCTTCACCCATCATCAGCCGCCTCCAGCGGACACATCCTGGATGCGTGGCACGACCACCTGAGTCCCCTGGCGAAGATCCGCGAAATCGGTGTCCGGGTTGTATTCTCGCAGCAGCCAAAGTGGCACTTGCGAGAAGCGCTGCGTGAGAGTCCACAATGAATCACCGCGCCGAGTGACGTACGGCTGGCTCCCGACGATGCGGTGCGAGGCGAAATAGCTTGCCTCCAGCGCCTGATGGTAATCGCGCCGGCGCGCCACGAACTGCGCCGGCGGCACATGCCTGAAGTCGAGCCGGATGCGCTCTCCAACCCTCACCGGCTGGCGGAACCTCAGGTGATTGATCCGCCGCAGATCCCAGGCGCTGACGCCGAGCCACTCGGCGTAATAGCCGAGATTCTCCGCAGCCGCAACGAGGATGGTGCCATTCGGCGCGACGGAGTAATCGGTCGGATCAGCGTTCTGGCTGGAGCCGCCAGCGGGCGCGAGAGCCGGGCTCAACGCGTCCGCCTGCGCGGCGGAAACCGGCTGCGCGCCCTCCGCGCCGCCGCTCGATCCATCGGTCGTCCCGCCGAGCGGTCCGTGACCCCTCTCCAAGAAGGGGGGCGCCCCGTCCGGGCCCCGCGGCACGAGGGCGGCATCGACAGCGGGAAGCCCCTGCGTGTTGCCATCAAGGCCGTTGAGGGCGAGCAGGCCTTGACTCGCCAATCCGACCGTCGCACCGTGGCCAGGCTGTGACTCGCCGCTCGGGAGGCTCTCGAAAATGGAGGTCTGCGCCGGCGAAGCTGGCGCAAAGGCGACACGCGAGTAGTAGACCGGCGCCGTCGAGGCGGCGACCACTGCGGCATCGCGCGCGCGCGCCGGCTTGATGATCGCAGCCAGGAGGCTGGGGTGCTCCTTTCGTATCCGGCCAGCGCGAGCCCCGGCTCTGCGAGCCAACGCGGCCCTCGCCAGGAGAGCCTCAGATCCCAGTCGCCGGGCGAGCGTCGCCGAGGTGAGCATCGGCCCATCGGCCGGCAGGCGTAGATCATATCCACGCGGGACTGCGAGCCTTCCGCGCCAGACCGCCGGCCGCAGAGCGGGATTCAGCTCGCGCAGGGTCTCAGGGTCTATGTCCAGCGTGCGCTCGATCGGCCCGATGTCGACGTACTCCGGCATCCTCACTTCCCGGAAGCGCTCCTCCCGCATCGGCACGATCGCGCCGAAGTACTTCTGTGGGTCACGATCGATCTTCAGGGCCGCGAGGAACGAGACATAAAAGTTGCGCGACGCGAACCCGAACATGCGGGTGTGGTAGTGGCGCACGATCGTGACGATATTCGTCGTGCCCATGGCCTTTACCGCGCGGCGCACTCCCGCCACCCCGTGGTTGTAAGCGGTGAGCGCCAGTGGCCAGGTTCCGAGAATGCGGTAGTTGTACGCCAGGAGCTGCGCCGCCGCCTTCGTGGCGATGAACGGGTCCATTCGATCGTCGACGGCGCGGTCGATCTGCATGAAGCGCCGTCCCGTCGAGGGCATGAACTGCCAGAGGCCCGCGGCGCCGACCCTCGAATACGCATCGGGATTGTACGAGGACTCGACGAGCGGCAGGGCGGCGAGCTGCGGCGGTAACCCTTCCTCGCGCAAGGCTTTCGCGATGTCCTGCTGCCAGGCGCCGGAGCGGATGAGGCCGGCCTTGAAGCGGTTCGACTGGCCGAGCTGGAATCGGATGTCATGGCTCGCCTCGAGCAGCCGCGAGGGAGTGGCCTCCTTGCCCCAGAGCGCCTTGATGCGCTGCTCTTCCGGCGACAACGGCCACCTTCCCGAGGCGATCCGGCGCAGCTCCGCGATGTAATGATCGCGGACGCGGTTCACCAGGGACTGGCGCGAGCGCGGCGAGCTGCCCGGAGTGAAGTGCAGAGTGTCGTAGATGACGGAGAGATTGTATTGGTCGTGCAGATAGCCGGCGTTGGTGTCGATCCGGGTGTACACCCGCACCCAGAAATTCACATCCCGCCGCAACTGCGGGGGATAGGGGAGCGCCGGATCGGCCGCCGGCGCGCGCGCGACGGCGAGCGGCATCAACAGGAGCAGCCACAGCCGGTGCATCGAGGCCCGCGGAGGGGCCGCCCGTCGTGTCGAGTTCATTTACACACCGTCCCGCCAGGGAATCACGTTGTCTTTCAGAGGCTTGCGGCTTTTTCAGCCGGTCGGAGCCGTCACCGTCGCCGCTCAAGTGTCGAGGAACTTGACACCTGGCCGTTCGGCACCCGGCGCAGCTCGGCGATCGGGCGCGGCGAGGGCTCTTCCGCACAGCCGCTAACTTCTCACAACGCGCACTGCGTCACAATTGAACCGCGTCGCAGATGCAACATGTCACATCAGGGAAGCCCGTGGTCTCTTTGGCACGTGCGTTGCTTGGAATACACCATCGAAGGCCGACAGGCGGCCCGGAAGGAAGCAGCTAGCGGAATACGAAGAAAGCACGGGTCGGTCGAAGCGCCGGATGCGCCCTCCGATACCGTGTCCCTTGAAGAACAAGAACGACACTCCTCCACACAAGCAAGCGACCGATAGACACCCCGCCTCCCGGCGGGGTTCTTTTTTATTTAATCGCGTGCAAAGCGCATGGAGCGATTTCGAGCGCCTGGCGTAGCCAGGGGGGCCCGCGGACCGAGGCACAGATTGCGCCGTGCAACGGTGGCATCCTGCCCCGTGGCTCGGCCCTGGCCCGCTCACTCCACTCAGTTTCGAGCAATGGCCCCGATTAAGGCCTGGGTAGCCGGATCTGGCGCCGGTGGTAGCATGCCCGGGCGAGCACATGCCGCGGATCGCCTCCCGGAGAGCACGATGATCAAAGTCAGCGTGATGTACCCGAACAAGCCCGGGGCCCGGTTCGACCACGACTACTACCGTGACCGGCACATGCCGCTGGTGCAGCGCCTGATGGGTGAGAAGTGCAAGCGCTACACCGTCGATAAGGGCATGGCGGGCGGCGCGCCGGGCACCGCGCCCACGTACGTGGCCATGTGCCACATCTTCTGCGATTCGGTTGACGCCTTTCAGGCGGGCTTCGGTCCGCACGCCGCGGAAATCCTGGCCGATATCCCGAACTACACCGACCTGCAGCCCGTCCTGCAGATCAGCGAGGTCGTCGTCGGCGGGAACTGAGCGCGCCTTCGGCGCCCGCTCGCGAGCGAAGCTGCCCGCTCATGCCCGGGCGCCCCGTTCGGCTTCACTGAAACCTTGGCGGGCCTCAGTCCTCCTCGCCTCGGCCTCACGGGCCGGCCTC
>JAKBCR010000199.1 GCA_021807675.1 Pseudomonadota bacterium | reverse complement strand
CGAGCCCGAGCGTCATCACTCCCATGTGCTCGACGCTGGAATAGGCCATCAGGCGCTTCACTTCCGTCTGGCGAGTGATGAAGAGCGCTGCAATCGCAAGCGACAACGTGCCGATCACCACCACGATGGTCCGGGGCATGAGGCCCAGGCGCGTCGCGTCGGTGACACTGATGAACCGCGCGATGCCGATCATCGCCGTATTGAGGAGGGCCCCGGAGAGCATTGCCGAGACCGGCGCCGGGCCTTCGCTGTGCGCATCGGGCAACCAAGTGTGCATCGGTGCGAGTCCGACCTTAGTGCCGAAGCCGACGAATACGAGGAGGAATGCCGCCAGGGCGATGGTCGGATTCAGCTGCGGCGCAACCGAGCGCAAAGCGGCCCAGGTGAGGTTGTAACTCGGCCCCAGGTGAAGGCTCCCTGCCCAGTAGAAGAAGACGATGCCGAGAAGCGCGAGGCTGATCCCTGCCGAGACGACCACGATGTACTTCCAGGCGGCTTCGACACCCTCGCGGGTACGTTCGAAGCCGACGAGGAAGGTGCTCACCAGCGTCGTGAGCTCGATTGCGATCCAGTAGACCCCGATATTGTTCATCACGGGCCCAAGGAGCATGGTCAGCGCGAATCCGGCAAGCAGTGCGTAGAACCGAGGCAGCCGTGAAGGCTTGTCGAGCTGACGCATGTATCCGATGGCATAGAGAGACGCCAGGAGGTACACCACCGCGACAGATAGCATCACCCACGCGCCGAGCGCGTCCACGATGAAGTAGTCATCCCACAGGGTGTACGGACCGGCTAGCGCGACGGGCAGCAACCGCAGTACGGCGGCGAAGACGATCACGGCGGCAGTAAGGTTGAGGTATTCGGAGACCCGTGCCTTTCGGGTGATAAGGCAGCCCGCTACGGCGGCAAGCGGCGCAAGGAGGATGACAGCCAGGATGGGAGCCGGGCTCATCCCGTCAGCCTCGTGAGTTCCCGGGTGCTCGATGTGCCGGCGTGAACCAGGAGATAGCGCACCAACACCCCGAAGCACGCCACGACCACCAGAAGGTCGAACAGGATGACGAGCTCGAGGAGCATCGGCATGCCCGGCACCAGGATCTGTGAGCCGAGGAAAATGCCGTTCTCGAGCACGAGAATCGCGAGGATCTGGCTCACGACCTCGCTTCGTACGACGAGCATGAGGAAGCCGATGAGCTTCATGGAGAGCATTACGGTAAGGGCGAGCACGGCGACCGTACCGGCAAGGCCGAGTGCAGCCCCGAGATGTGCGGAGACTACGAAGGCGAACACGACGAGCAGCCCTCCCACCACGAGGCTCGAGCTCGGGGACAGCCGCTCGTGCAGCTCACGATCGATCTCGAGGCGGCGGATGATCCGTAAGAGGAGGTACGGCAGAACCAGCCCGCGAAAGAGCGCCGTGAGGGCGGCGATGCCGTATAGCTCCGGATAGTCGCCGTAATACGCGACGGCGGCCGAAAGGAGAGCGATCAGCCAGGACTGCACGGCAAAAGCGATCATGTACTCGTACAGCCACCGCGAGCCCAACATCACGAAGGCAAGCAACAGGCTCGTGATGGCCAGCAGGCTGAAGAGCGACGCCGCGAGCGGCGGCAGATGGGCTGCGAGCATCGCTATCTCAGTTGATTGGCCACGATGGCGAGGATCGAAAGGAGGAAGGAGCCGGCGAGCGGCTCCTGGTAGCGGTAGTAGCGCAGCCGCGACTGCGCGGTCTCCACGACCACCACGGTGGCCGCGACCAGAGAGAACTTGAGGAGAAGCGCCGCGGCCGCCCCGAGAGCGCCGAGCGCAGTTCCCCGGACGGACAGCGCCCAGGGCAGGATCAGCACATTGCAGAAGATCGTGTAGAGAATGAACTGCTTCATCGCGGAGGCCCACTTGAGCAGGGCGAGAAGGGGCCCGGAGTACTCGAGGATGCGGGCCTCCTCGATCATGTAGACCTCGATGTGCGTGCTTGAATGGATGGGCAAACGGTCGGTCTCGACGAGGAGCAGGATGAAGAAGGCGGCAACGAGAAAAATGTGGGCGGGAGCCCAGTACACGGGCGGCTGTGCGACGAGGAGATGATTCACCACGAAGGGCAGCATCGATTTCGCGAGCAGTGTGATGCCGACGAAGACGAGGATGAGTGTCGGCTCTGCGAGAATGCCGAGCATTACCGCGCGCGATGAGCCGATGCCGCCGTAGGCGCTGCCGGAGTCGAGCCCCGCAAGGACGATGAAGAAAGATCCCAGAGTGAGGATCAAGCCGCCCCCCAGGATGTCGCCCATGTCGGAGAGCGGCAGCGGAAAATTGGTCAGCACCGGGATGAGGATCGGCACCGTCAGCATGCAGGTGAACGCGACGACCGGCGCGATCCAGTAGACGAAGCTCGCGGTTTCAGGCACCACGAGCTGCTTGTGGAAGAGCTTCCACAGGTCCCGGTAAGGTTGGAAGATTCCCGGGCCTTGCCCGCGCTGTACCCGCTCTTCCCACTGCAGGATGGCGCCTTGCAGGAGGGGCGCGAGCGCCAGGACGGTGAAGACCTGCGCCACCTGAAGGAGGATGTCGCGCGTCACTCGGTATCACCCTTTTCGGGCGACCGGACACGCCTACGCAGGTCGGGTATCAGGCTCGGGCCATGCTCGGGTCTGTGCACTACCGCTCCTCTCCATCAGCAGACGGAATGGGTAGGCATCATCAGCCGAGCGCGGCGGTTTTTATTACGGGAGGAATGCCATCTCCCCTATTGGTCAATATACGGAGGCGGGGTGCATTCGGCAAGCGCCGGCGCCAGGCCGTTTCATGCTTGCCGGCCCCCACCAGAGCGCCGTACACTGCTTGGCTCGAAGGGAGATGGCATTCCTCCCGGAACCGCCGCATGAGCGGCTGATGATGCCTGCATCGACCTCCAACTTAGAGGCCAGGCAATCATGCAGCTGTATCCTCCCGAGCCCAGCGTCGAGTTGCAGAGAAAACTTTTGCGTGGCGAGCATCTGACTCTCCTCGGACCTCGCGGTAGTGGCAAGTCGACCCTCCTTGCCAGAATGTATTCGCAATTGGTGGTCGCTGGTATTCCGTGCGCCTATTCGAGGGCCACGACCTGTCTCGATGACATCACGCGCGCCCTCGAGCGTGCCTATCCCGGTGTGGAGGCGGCGGACATCACGCGCCGTGTGGCGCGAGCGCGGCTCTGGGCTGCCGCGGATCAACGTGCCGGCGTTTTGCTGCTGGATCATTTCTCGTCTGTCAGCAATGCGATGGTCTTCTTGCTGAAGCGGCTGCACGGTAAGGTCGCGGGAGTGCTGACTGCGGTCGATGTTGAGGAGCAGCGGGATCGATCGCAAATCCGGAGACCTTCCCGCTACGGCGCGATGTCCATTCGGATGCCGCTCACACCGACACGGCAACTACGGAGGCTGCTCTATACGCTGATCGGCGGTTTCGGCCTGCCTCCTCTCGCGCCGAACCTGGAGCAGAACCTGTTGAAAGCAGCCCGCGGACGCCCAGGTTGGATAGTGAAGTGCGCCGAGCTCGCGTGCGAGTCGCGCTACTGGTGCGAGCATGGGTTGCTCGTGAGCGCCCTGTGCGTCGATACGGAGGCGGCAGTGCGCTATCAGGCGCTCGACTTCATCCGCCCCGCGAGGGCGCTGCGCGATTATCCGATCGACTCGGGACAGTCCCTCACCGAAGACGGGTCAGAGGTGTCCGGATTGATCACGCCAAAGCAGGCGGGCGTATAGGCATAGAAGAGTCGCACCTTCTCCTTGTGCAGCAGATCGAGGAGCTTCTGCGCCTCCTCAGGCGATACGATGAACTCCACCTCGACCGTGAGAGTTCCGGCGAGCTCGAAGAAGCGCGCCTCGTGCAGCACGTGATGGCGGCCGAAGCCGGCCATCGCCTTGAAAGCGGAACCGCCCCGAATCCCGAGCCTATTGCCCTGCTCGAGCAGCCATTCCCACGCGAGGCGGCCGTGGTGGCGATGACCCTCGTGGACGTAGAACCGAAATAAAGAGCCTTGCATAGCCGGCCCTCACTGCGGCCTCGGCGCCGTGTTGCGATGTCGAGGTAGAGTCTAGCCCAGCTTGAGCAGAATCGGGGGTTCAAATGAGATGAATCAACAGCTTACGCTGAAAGTCGGCACTACAAATTTGGTGCGGCGGGCGCCGCAGGCTCAGGCGCTGATGACGGCCGGCAGATCGATTTCCGGCATGCGCAGGCGCTTCGGCAGCACCATGCCAAGTCGCTCCAGCAGTACGGCCTGCGCGGCGTCGGGCTGCGTGACACAGCGCAATCGAATCTCACCTTGGGCTTGCAGCGGCAGGATGACGTCGTGAGATTGAATGCGCGCGAATTCTTCGAGGATGGTGCGCGGTGAATTGCCGAGACCGGCTCGCTGCTGCCACATCTCCAATGTCTTCCACAGCACGAAGGCGAGGAAGCACACGAGGATATGCGCCTGGACGCGATCGGCGCGCTGATGCCAGATCGGACGGACGCACAGCTGATCCTTGTGGATGCGAAAGGCGGCTTCGGCTTGGGTGAGCTGGATGTAGGCTTTCCACAGTTTCTCATCGCTCCAGTCGGTGATGTTCGAGCGCAGCACATAGGCGCCTTCCGAGATCGCCGCCCAGCGATCGAACTCGGCGTTTTGCTGCACGCGCAAGGTGAAACCGGCCGCGCTGTGATCGTCATGTAAAGAGGTCTCAAAGCGTGCGGCGGCACGCGAATTGCGCTGCAAGAGGCGCCCGATCTGGCGTGACACCTGGGCCTTGTCGAGGGGCTTTTTGGCCTTCGCAATGCGCCCCTGCAGTCGCGCGAGCCCCGCCTCGATGCGGGCGCTGAACTTCTCGTGCATCGCGCGCTCCTTCGCGCGCCGATCCGCCGAGCGACACAGAATGAAGCGCTCCTCGGGCACCGTGCCGTTGAGCAGTTTGACTTCCACGCCCTCGCGAATCACGCGCCAACCCGTGCTCTGCGCCAGTCCCACCTGGCAGTGCTTGAGCTCGGACTTCGGTGCGCCGATGATGTAGCGTCGCCCCGTCGCGCGCAGCCACGCCAGGTTCTTCGCGCTCGCCATCCCGCGATCGGCAATCCAGACCCGGCCGAGTGCGCCGTGGCGGCGCTCCATGGTCTCGACGATCTCTTGCAACGTAGTCGAGTCATGGGTATTGCCGGCAAACACCTCGTACCCCAAGGGGAAACCGTCAAAGCTCACCACCAGAGCGATACACACCTGCTTGCAATCGGGACGGTGGTCGCGCGAGTACCCGCGCTTGGCGAGTTCGTTGCCGTTCGCCTGGCCTTCAAAATAGGTGCTCGTCACGTCATACAGCAATACTTCGTTCTCAACCGCGAACAGTTCGCCGTAGCGCTTGGATAAATGTGCTTCGAGCGCCGCCTTGTGTTCGAGCAGCTCATCGAGCCCCCGATACAGACGGTCCTTGTTGATCTGCAGCTCATCAAGTTGCAGCAGATCCGGCAACGCCGTGCGCCGATACCAATCCTCCGCGATATGCAGCTCGCTCGAGGGTTCGCACAGGCGCGCCGCCACCAGCACCGTCGCGATCCTCTCCCAGCCGATCTGCTCCTTGCCAGACCGCAGCACTTGGCGGCAAAAATCCTCGAGCCCCACGCCGCGCCATAAAGCCAGCGCCAGATACACATCGCCGAACTGCCGTGACCGTTCGATCCGCACCCCTTTCAATCGCACCGAGACGCTCTGCTGCTGCGTGCCGTCATCGAACAGCGCTGCTTGCTCGGGCGCACCGATCAAATGCCGCGCCAACGCGCGTGCCTGCAGGCGCCCCTCGGCATCCAGTTCCCCGAGCTGGGCGACGGTTTGCTGAATCACGCGCCGGCCGATGCGCACACTACGCACCAGTCGCCAGTAGCGGTGCGTCTTGCCGTCCTTCTGTCGGGTCGTGTACCGCAAGTACATGGCGCGTATCACAACCGATCGGGCCACAAAAGCCAACGACCAAGGTCGGCACTACACCCCGCTTTCAGCCCAAAACCACACGCAAGCGTATGATCCGGTTGACCGCCGCACGCCGAAAACGGCCACAATCGGGGGTCAACTGCTCAAGCTGGGCTAGGCCGCATGGCGTGACGAAATCAAAGTCGAGCGGTATGTGACTGGACGGGCCAGCGGTGTGGGAGTTTTGGATTCTGTGCCTTAGCGGCGGACCCTCTCATCGAGACTGCTTAAGGAGACCGGAATGCCTCGAGGCGTTTCGAGGACATTGGCGCCATAGTCTCGCGCCTATGTCCGACTCATGGTTTAATCATGGTCAAAAGGTGGTTATCCGCGGGCCTCAGGCGTACACTGTCCGACCCGTGACACGAGGTGATGAATAATGAGCACACCGCGCACCATGCTCTTCAGAACCGTTCCCGAGCATGATTACGTCAATTTCTGGCCTGGAAGCCAATTTGATCCCCAGCGTGTGGTGCGGTTTCTCGAGCTCAGCAAGCCGGATGTGGCCAAGATCGCCAGCGTCGCCCCATCCTCAGTCCGATTTGACCAGAAGATTCCCAGAGACGTACTCGAGAGACTGATGGAGATCGCAAACGTCTGCGGCTTAGTCGCACAGTTCTTTCAAGGCGACGTTGCAAAGGCATCTCTCTGGTTTAGGACCAAGAATCCTCTCCTCGGCAATATCTCGCCGCGCGACATGATCCGTTACGGCCGCTACGAGAAGCTTCGCCGTTTCATCATGGATGCCCTCCAGGAAAATGCCACAGCGGGCAACGTCCAGTCAGATGGCTTCGCCCGGGGGACGAAACAAGGGGCGGCGGCCGTGTCGGCGTCGTAGTTCGACACGGAATGCGGGGGCTCCCGCCGACTATGTGTTGGCTAGACGTCAGGTAGGACGTAGACACTCTCGATCATTGAAACGTAGATGACGCGGCGCATATCGGCGTTGCGCCAAGACAACCTCGGTGACGAGGTTCGAACAATTGCACTCAATATTGCGAGGCATGGCCGGGCCGAATTTGGAATAATTGCGCGGACTAGAAATATGACCAGCCCCGGCTACAACTTATGACTCTGCTGCGATCCTTCGTCATCGCGATGATATTCATCATGGGAGCCTCGCGGGAATGAGCATAGATGCGCCTGGCGGCGAGATACTCGTTTACGAAGCCGCCGATGGCGGGGCACGCGTCGATGTGCGCCTCGATCGCGACACCGTGTGGTTGACCCAAGATCAGATGAGCCAGCTTTTCGGGCGCGAGCGCTCAGTCGTCACCAAGCACGTCCGAAACGTGTTCCGCGAGGGGGAGCTGGAGGCTGGTGCAACAAGTGCAAAATTTGCACAGGTTCGGGCTGAGGGCGGAAGGACGGTCAAGCGCAATGTCGACCACTACAATCTGGATGTCATTATCTCGGTCGGATACCGAGTGAAATCCGTCCAGGGAACTCACTTTCGCCAGTGGGCGACCAGCACCCTGCGCGAGCATCTCGTGAGGGGTTACACCCTCAACCGCCAGCGCTTGGAGCAGAACGCGCGCGAACTGGAGACGGCCCTGGTTCTGGTGCGCAAGGCGGCCTCCGGGGAGGCGCTGACCACGGATCAGGGCCGCGGGCTGGTAGACATCATCGCCCGTTACACACAGACCTTTCTGCTGCTGCAACGCTACGACAAAGGGCTATTGCTCGAGCCTGAGGGTATGCCGGGCGGCGCGCTGCCGACCGCGAAGGAGGCGCGTCGTGCCATCGGCGAGCTCAAGGCGGACTTGATGGCCCGCGGCGAGGCGACCGACCTGTTCGGGCATGAGCGCGCAGAGGGCCTTGCCGCCTTGCTCGGCAACCTCGACCAGACCGTGTTCGGTGCGCCTGCCTATCCGACGGTAGAATCGAAGGCCGCTCACCTGCTGTACTTTGTGATCAAGAATCATCCGTTCTCCGATGGAAACAAGCGCATCGGCTCGTTCCTGTTCGTCGAATTCCTGCATCGCAACGGGCGTCTGGTGCGCAGGGGCGAGCCGGTCATCAA
>JAKBCR010000198.1 GCA_021807675.1 Pseudomonadota bacterium | reverse complement strand
CCAAAACACATCGGCGCCGACGATCTCGCCCGTTGCGAGGAGCTCGGCGCGACGCTGGCGGCGGGCCTGAGCCTCGGGATTTTCTAGTTCGAGGCGCTGGATCCGGGCTCCTGCCCGGCCCAGCGCGTCTCGGGCAAAAAGCGCGGTTTTTTGCCCGAGACCCCGCCACCTGCGGCGGCGGGGCACCGTGTCGTACCGTTTCAGGATTCGGGGTCGACCGCCGCTCGATGGGCAAGTAGCATGGGGACCATGAGCGACGCGCAGGCCGATAGCAGCGAGTGCTCTCCCGGCGCGGCGATCCGGCGTGATGCTCCCACTCGCCTCACCGAGAGGATCTGGCGGGTCACGGCGCCGAACGCCGGCGCGATGACCGGCCCCGGCACCAACAGCTACCTCGTCGGCGCCGGGTCCGAATGGGCGGTGATCGATCCGGGCCCGGCCGATGACCGGCACATCCGCAGCCTCCTCGCCGCGGCACCTGGAAACATCCGCCACATCCTGGTCACCCATACGCACGAGGATCACTCGCCGGGCGCGGCGCCACTCAAATCCGCCACCGCAGCGCCTCTGGCCGGCCGGCTGACGCCCCACCGCCACTGGCAGGACCCCACCTTCGCGCCCGACCGCGAGCTGCAACATGGCGAGCGCATCGCGGTCGCAGACCGTGCAACTCTCCGCGTCGTCCATACCCCCGGGCACGCCAGCAATCACCTCTGCTATCTGCTGGAGGAGGAGCGGATCCTCTTCACGGGCGATCACATCATCCAAGGCTCGACCGTAGTCATCGACCCTCCCGATGGCGACATGTCAGCCTATCTGCGCTCCCTCGAGACCCTTCTTCGCGAGGATCTCGCGTACCTCGCCCCCGGCCACGGCACGCTGATCTCCCACCCCCACGCAGCCATCGAGGCTCTGATACGACATCGCCTCCGTCGCGAGGCAAAGGTGCTCGCCGCGCTGCCCCACTCACAGCCGGCCGATCTGCGCTCGCTGCTCCAGTCCGCCTACGACGACGTCCCGCCGCAACTGCACCCGCTGGCCGAGCGCTCCCTGCTCGCCCACCTCCTGAAGCTGCAGTCCGAGTCCCGCGCCCTGCGCATCGATGACCGCTGGAGAGCACCGGGCTGACGAGGAGGAGCGGCACAACGCCTAGCTCATCCAGCGCCAGTCCAGAATCTCCGGCATATCCTCCCCGACCTCCCGAATGTACTGCCGGTGCTCGATCAGCTTGTCCCGCATCGCCTGCTTGATGTAGCCCGCCCGGGAAGCGAGCTGCGGCAGCCGATCGACCGTGTCCGAGACCAGGTGGAAGCGGTCCATGTCATTGAGCACCGACATGTCGAACGGCGTCGTGATCGTCCCCTCCTCCTTGTAGCCTCGCACGTGAAGATTATGGTGATTCGCGCGCCGATACGCCAAGCGGTGAATGAGCCACGGATACCCGTGAAACGCGAATATGACCGGCTTGTCGCGCGTGAAGATCGCATCGAAGTCCCGGTCGCTCAATCCATGCGGATGCTCCGTCTCCGGCACGAGCTTCATGAGGTCCACCACATTGATCGTGCGGATCTTGAGCTCCGGCACCAGGTAGCGCAGCAGCTTCACCGCCGCCAGCGTCTCCAGCGTCGGCACATCCCCCGCGCACGCCATGACCACATCCGGCTCGCTACCCCGATCGGTGCTCGCCCAGTCCCATATGCCGATGCCCGCCGTGCAGTGCTTGACGGCCTGGTCCATCGTGAGCCACTGCGGCGCCGGATGCTTGCCGGCGATGACCACGTTGACATAGTGGCGGCTGCGCAGGCAGTGATCCATCACCGAGAGGAGACAGTTGGCATCGGGCGGCAGGTACACCCGGATGATGTCGGCCTTCTTGTTGACCACATTGTCGATGAAGCCGGGATCCTGATGCGTGAAGCCGTTGTGATCCTGCCGCCACACGTGCGAGGACAGGAGGTAATTGAGCGAGGCGACCGGCCGCCGCCAGGGGATCTCGCGGGTCACCTTCAGCCACTTGGCGTGCTGATTGAACATCGAGTCCACGATGTGCACGAACGCCTCGTAGGAATTGAACACCCCGTGACGCCCGGTGAGCAGGTACCCCTCGAGCCACCCCTGGCACTGATGCTCGCTCAGCACCTCCATCACGCTGCCCTCGGGCGCGAGATGATCGTCGCCCGCGACCCGCTCGGCCATCCACTGCCGCTCCGTCGCCTCGAACACCGCGCCCAGACGGTTGGAGTTGGTCTCATCCGGTCCGAAGAGCCGGAAGATCCGCGGACGCTGGTTGAGCTTCACCACATCCCGCAGGAAGCGGCCAAGCACCCGCGTATCCTCCGCGTCTACGGTGCCCGGGTGGGGCACCTCGATGGCATACCGGCGAAAATCGGGCAGCGCGAGGTCCCGCAGCAGCAGCCCTCCGTTGGCGTGCGGGTTGGCGCCCATCCGCCGCTCGCCCTGCGGCGCGAGCTCGGCGAGCTCCGGGCGCAGCACCCCGCCCGCATCGAAGAGCTCCTCCGCGCGATAGCTGCGCATCCACTGCTCGAGGAGCTTAAGGTGCGCCGGGTTGGTGCGCACTTCGGCGAGAGGCACCTGGTGCGCGCGAAAGGTGCCCTCCACCTGCTCCCCGTCGACGACCTTGGGTCCCGTCCAGCCCTTCGGCGTGCGCAGGACGATCATCGGCCAGCGTGGACGCTCCGGCATGCCATTCGCGCGGGCGGCGGCCTGGATGCCGTGGATCTCTCCGACCACTGTGTCGAGCGTCGCCGCCATCAGCTGGTGCATGCGTGATGGGTCGTCGCCCTCGACGAAGTACGGCTTGTAGCCGCAGCCGCGCAGGTAATCCGTGAGCTCCTCGCTGCCGATGCGGGCGAGCACCGTCGGGTTGGCGATCTTGTAACCGTTCAGGTGCAGGATCGGCAGCACCGCTCCATCGGTGGCGGGGTTCAGGAACTTGTTGCTGTGCCAGCCCGCGGCGAGCGGACCGGTCTCGGCCTCCCCATCGCCGATGACACACGCCACGAGAAGGGCCGGATGATCGAAGGCGGCCCCGAATGCATGGCTCAGGGAATAGCCGAGCTCACCGCCCTCGTGGATGGAGCCCGGCGTCTCCGGCGCCACGTGGCTCGGGATCCCACCCGGAAAGGAGAACTGCTTGAAGAGCCTTCGCATCCCCTCCTCGTCCCGGGTGATGCTGGGGTAGTGCTCGGAATAGCTGCCCTCGAGATAGGTGTTGCCGACGAGCGCCGGTCCGCCGTGGCCGGGACCTGCGACGTAGATCATCTGCAGGTCGTACTGGCGAATGATCCGGTTGAGGTGCACGTAGATGAAGTTCTGCCCGGGCGTCGTGCCCCAGTGCCCGAGCAGGCGCGGCTTGATGTGGCGCGGCTCGAGCGGCTGGCGCAGGAGCGGATTGTCGTAGAGATAGATCTGGCCGACCGAGAGGTAGTTCGCCGCCCGCCAGTACGCATCCATCCGCCGCAGCAATTCCGGGGAAAGAGCGCTCGGGGCCTTCACACCCGCGGTACCGGGCCGCAGAGATTCCGTCATCACACACCTCCAGCACAGCCCTGTCGCCGGGCGGAGCCCGGATGCCTCGGCTGATGAAATTACCGGCGCGGAGTGCCCGCGCGCCAGCAAGGAGTATACGTATTGACCGCGGACACGGATCAGGCCGGCCCGCGGTCATCCAAAGCCGGATCGCGCCGCAGGCGGCCTCTGCGCCTTCGGCGGCACCTCGGCCGATGGCCGCGGCCCGATAATGCGCGGTGTCGGCTCGCGCCTGGAGTCTCGGGGATCCTTCGAGCGCAACGAGCTTCCCGGCGCGCTTGCCATCGCGAGGCGGGGTCTTCGAATGTCGGCCATGGCGGACAGGCGGCAAGCGCCGGTCCTGAGCACCCGCTCACCGCCAGCTCAGGCCCGGCCCTGCCTCAGCGTTTCCGCGAGCTGCTGGGGGAAGACACCGGTGACGAGCAGCCGGTACTCCGCCTCGTCCAGGATCTCGACACGATTGCGCCCCTTCGACTTCGCCCGGTAGAGCGCTTCATCGGCGAGCTGCAGCGCACCGCCTGGGGCTCGGCTCATGTCCGGCGCGACCACGGCGGCTCCGATGCTGACCGTCAGCACGGCCCCGGTGCGCGAGGCTTTGTGCTCGAGGGCCAGCGCCTCGATCGATTTGCGGATGCGCTCCGCGGTGCTCGAGACCAGCCTGCCGTCCGCGTCATAGAGGATGACCGTGAACTCCTCGCCTCCATAGCGGGCGACGAGATCCAGCGGCCGGCGTACACAGGCCTGCAGGGTATGGGCCACCTTGCGCAGCGCGACATCGCCCGCCTGATGGCCGTAGCGGTCGTTGTAAGGCTTGAAGTGATCGACGTCGATGAGCAGGATCGCGACCGCGCGGGCGTCCTCGGCGGCCTGACACCACAGGCGCGGCAGGTACGCGTCGAACATCCGCCGGTTCTTGGTCCAGGTAAGCACATCGTGCTGCGCGAGCTCGGCGACGAGGCGACTCTCGAGGAACGCGCGCCGCGTGCGTCTCTCGAGTTGTTGAGCGCCAACGGCGAAGGTGACGGCCGCGACGACGCTGAACGCCACGGTGTGGAAGGCGATGGGCAGCGGCAAGTGGAAGGCGATCGCCGCGCCCAGCATCGAAACGACCGTGAGACAGACGACGAGGAGCGCCGTCCGGTACTGCAGCCCCATGAAGTAGAAAGGACCGATGAGAAGCAGCGGAAGCAGCATGAGGATGTCGAGCTCCCCGTGGGCCGCCACTCGTACGACCTGCGCCGCGACGAGACAGTTTCTCACCGGAATGAGGACCCGCGCCCAGGGCAGGTAGTGACGCTCATAGCCGCGGCTCCATGCGAGCCATGCCAGATAGAGCGAGACCGCGAGCACGCTGAGAAGCGCCGGCGGCGAGGACTCGCTGATTCCCCCTACCGTGCGGCCGAGTGCAACCTCGAGCCCGCGAAGCCCGATGAGCAGCAACACGAGCGTACAGGAGAGCCGCACCAAGGTACGGTTGTCGCGCAGGAAGGTGCCCCGGTAATCGGCTTCCATGGCCGCAGCGAAGCGGGGAACCGGACGCGCTTTGCGCAGCTCCGCGGCATAGGGCGAGTCGTCGAGTCCCTCGAGGCTCGGCGGTGAGGTCGTCATGCCAAAACGATATGCCGGTTCACTCTGCCCCGATGTGACCGGCTGCAAATTATGACCGTCGGAAAACCAGGCGTAGCCGGGACCGGTGCCGGAGCCAGGAGCTCCAGCACATCAAAGACTTACGGCGAACTCGAGCCCTAAGGCTTTATCTGACCGCGGATCTCCCCGCCCGGGTGTGCCGCGCTGTGCACATTGACGTAGAGATCCCCGGCGAGGAAGGCCTTGTACTCGCGCGGGGAGAGCCTCGAGCCGGCAGGCACGACCCAGGTCCCCTTCGGACCCCGCTTCAGCATGACGATCGGCGGCCCGTTCTTGCCCGGCGCCGCCTCGTGGATGTGAGCCATGGTGGCCTTGACCCCGCTGGTGCTGATCTTGCCGCTGACCGCGCGGTCGGCGGCAACCTCGATCACGCCGGCGCCATGGGCCATCGTCTTGACCGGCGGCGCCTCCTGAGCGCCCGTCAGTCTCACGTGAACCGTTGCCGCGGTGGCGAGCCCCGCCCCGGCCGCGAGGAGCATGGCCGCGGCGACGGCTGTGGCACGCCTCAGAGTAGATGTCATGGTCCCGCCTTTTTGTTGGTGGCTCTTGGCGGCGAACATATCACCGCCGAGGGGTGCCCGTCATCACAGCTACGGGTGCGCGGTGCCGGCCTGCCGGTGCGTGAGCCCGATGATCACGGGCATCGCGAGCAGCACGATCGGCAGCTGCACGAGCGCACCCGCGATGATGGCGATGGCGAGCGGCTGCAGCATCTGATCGCCCGAGCCGCTGATCGCCGCTCCCAGGGGCAGGAGCGCCAGAATCATGGCGAGCGTGCTCATGGTGATCGGGCGCAGCCGGTTGCGGGCGGCCTCGTAGAGCGCCTGCCGCGGTGGCATCGTCCTCGCGAGATCCTGATACTCCGAGACCAGGAAGATCGCCATCTCCGTGGAGATGCCGATGATCATCACCATGCCCATCATTGCGGTGATGTTGAGCTCCACCCCCGTCAGCCACAGGCCGATGTACACCGCGAGGGTGGAGAAGAGCGCGCTCAGGATGATGATGATCGGCAACGAGAAGCTCTCGTACAGGAACAACATCAGGATGAACTCGGCGATCAGCGCCGCGCCGAACACCTTGATCATGCCGCGCGCGGCCTTCTGCTCCTGCTTGTACTGGCCGCCCAGGGTGTACTCAACCCCTTGCGGCAGCATGCCCGGACGGGCGAGCACCCGCTTCACCGCGCTGATGGTGCCGCCGAGACTGACGGCGCCGTTGGTTTGAGCGGTGACCGGCACGATCTGCGCGAGATTCGAGCGCGTGAGCTCCGGCTGGCCGGCGACGAACTTCGTCTGCGCCACCGTTGCGAGCCTGAGGACAGCTCCGTTCGGCGAGCGGATGGGGAGATTGCCGAGCTCGCTCCGATAGATCCGGCTCCCGGGCGGATCCAGCCACAGCCGCACCCCGATGTCCTGCACCGTGCCGAGATACTTCGTGACGACCGAGCCGTAGAGGTAGTGATTGACCTGGCTCGAGATCTCAGCCGGGGTCAGGCCGTACATGGCGGCGGCCGCCGGGTCGACGTGGATCTCCAGAGCATCTCCGGCGGGAACGAGACCGTTGTTGACCGACGACGGCTCGATGCCCGGAATCTTGGCGATCGCATCGGCCACGTGGTTGGCGACCGCCGGCAGCGCCGCCGGGTTCTTCGCACTCAAGGAGATGACCACCGGCTGGCGCCGGCCCACCATGTCGCCGATCATGTCGCTCATCAGCTGGTGGCTGTCGAAATTGATGCCCGGCACGTCGGCGTTGATCTTCCTGTCGATCTCGTCCATGACCTTCCAGATATTCGGCCGCCTGGAATACGGAACCAGCCGCACGAAGAAATCGCCCTGGTAGGCCTCGTTGAGATCGCCGCCGAGTCCCGCACCGGTGCGGCGCGAGAAGGTGTAGACGTACGGGTCCTTCTTCAGGATCGCCTCGACTTCCAGCAGCTCGCGGTTGGTCTCGGTGAGGGAAGTGCCGGGCGCGGTGAAGTAGTCGAGCACGAACCCGCCCTCGTCCATCCGCGGCAGGAAGCCGGTGCCGACGTGCATGTAGGTGAGGAAGCCGGCCAGCAACACCACCGCCAGCGCCGGCACGAGCAGCAATGGGCGCTCGAAGAGGCGCGCGAGCAGCCGCCCATGGGTGCGCTTGAGCCAGGTTTCCTTGCCGTGGGAGGGGTCCTCGAACGTGCCGAAGTCGATCAGGCCGCGGGCGAGCAGCGGCACGGTGAACGCCGTCAGAATGAAGGAGATGACGAGCGCCGAGGCCATCGTGAAGGAGAGGAACTTGAAGAACGCCCCGGTGATTCCCGACAGGAACGCCAGGGGGATGAAGATGATGATGGTGGCCATGCTCGAGCCGAACAGCGGGCTCAGGAACTCGCGGGCCGCATGGAGCACCGTCTCGTGCGGATTCTCGATCTCCGGAACGCCCGTGCGCCGGGCGATGTGCTCGATCATCACGATGACGTCGTCGATCAAAAGGCCGATGGCCGCGGCAATGCCGCCGAGCGTCATGATGTTGAAGGTCATCCCGAACAGGGACAGCAGCAGCACCGTGATCAGTACCGACAGCGGCACCACCATCATCGCGACCCCCGTTACCCGCCAGTTGCGCAGGAACCCGAAGAGCACGATCCCGGCGAACACCAGGCCGATCAGGATCGCCTCCTCGAGCGCCGAGATCGAGGAGCGCACGAGCTGCGTCTGGTCGTACCACTTGTAAAGATGGATCGAGGCCGGCTGGGTCTTCATGAAGGCGGCCAGACGCTGCTCGACCTCCTTCGCGAGCGTCAATGAATCGGCCGTGTCCTGCTGGTAGACATCGAAGGTGACGGCGGGCTGGCCGTCATC
>JAKBCR010000024.1 GCA_021807675.1 Pseudomonadota bacterium | reverse complement strand
GAGTCGACATTCGATTTCTCCTCCGAAGCGCGTAACGGCGTGCCCTGGGCGCGGTCAAAGCACGAGATGCCGGCCGGCTCGGCGCAGTGCGCGATCCGTCGCGGTGACACCGAAGGGGGGGAGGGGCGCTGCGGCGACAGCGCCCTCCTGCGGCCGCGGGCCGAGCCCTCAGCCGAGCCGGCGAACCGGATCCGTTCCATCCCAGTTCTCGGCCGCCTGGCGGAACTTGCCGAAAATGCCTTCCGCAACCGGGTTGGCCTCGATCAGCTCGACGAAGAAGCCGAGAGTGCTCACGGCGTCGATCCAGCCGACGCGAAAGCCCATCATGAGCCCCGTGAAAATGACTTCGGAGCCGGCCTTGGCGTAGGAGGCCATGGTCGCATCGTAATCCTGACAGTAGATCGCGGCGTGATGAAAGCCGGACCTGCCGGCAGTGGGACCTTCCTGCCAGATCGAAGGCTTTTTGTCCCTGACGCAGACGAGCTCGATCTGCACGTCGCCGGCTTGGGCGATGGCGGCCGTGATGTCGGCATTGCCCGAGGCCGTGCCGCGGTAGTTGGGCTTCTCGTAGGCGACCTGGTCGAAGCGGAAAAACGGCCCGACTCCGCAGTGGCGGGTCCAGGCCGCCATGGCGGCATCGAGATCCGGTACCAGCCAGCAAAATTGCATGAATCCGCGATCAGGAAAAGGCAGTGGAAGCATTGGAGGGCCTCGTGAGATCCAGTGGTGTTGAAGAGCATGCAGGAGGGCTCGATACACCCGACGCGCGGCGCGCAGGGAGCCAGTGAGCGGATGCGGCTCTGATCGCGTGCCAGGCTCATTGCCGTCGCGGCGTCTTCGACGGTGACGGCCGTGGACGGTGACGTCGCGGCAGGGCTCCGAGCAGAAACATGCGCAGGCGCTGCCGGGTGAGCTTCTCCACCGCGGCGGCATCCGGCACGAGGCCCCACGCGTTGAGGCGGGCCGGGCCCAGCATGACGTTGAGAAACGTCATCGCCAGGTCCTCGAGGTCCGGCATATCGGTGGGATCGGGCGCCATGCGGCGGCGGAAGAGATCGCTCAGATGGAGAATGATCTGTCGGCCGCCCTGGTTGTAGATGTAGGCGCCGATTTCCGGCATGCGATAGGACTCCGCGTTGGTGATCCGTATCAATCGCAGGCCGGCGGGGCTCATCATCCTCGCAACGAGGATCCGCGAGATCCCGAGAAGCGTCTCCTCGAGATCGGCACACTCGAGCGCCTGCAGCTGATCGAGCGGGACCACCCAATCGTCGATCGCGCGCTGCAAGGCGGCTTTGAAGAGGCCATGCTTGTCGCCGTAGCGGGCGTACACGGTCCGCTTGGCCATCCCGAGGGAGTGGGTGATCGCATCGACGGTGGCGCCTGCGTAGCCTTTCTCGAGGAAATGATCGAGCGCTCCGACGAGCAGGTCATGATCGCGTTGCTCGATCTCATCCCGCCGGGGTCGGCCGCGGCCATAACGCTTCCTTCTCACCGGTCGCTTCAACTTGCCTGTCGCGGATCGGCCGAGGAATCCCATCCAGTCCGTCAGTGGGCTCGTCAGGGGATTTGAGCTTGGCACGCTGAAATTCTCCATCCTCCGAAAATTGAAACCCGCGAGGTGATATTATAGTATCGGAGGCATGGTTGGGAAACCTTCGGCAGTCACGCGGTGCGCCAAGAATGACACCCCTCGCTGAGCTCGACCTTCCGTATCTTCCCATGGAGGAAGCCTCCTTCGCGAAGGATCCCGCGGCGCATTTCGCGGCGGCCCGCCGGCGGCATTCCTGGCTTGCGAGGTGGAAGTTCGGGCCGATCGTAACCCTCTACGAGGCGGTGCGCGATCTCTTTCGCATGGAGCACAAGATGCGCACGCCCTACGACAAGCTCGTGGAGGTCATGGGGGCTCAGGGCACTCCCTGGGGGCGGTTTCAGGAGCGTCACATCCTCAGCCAGTCGGGGCCGGCGCACGCCCGGCTGCGCGAGATACTGGCTCCGGCATTCAGCCCCAGGCGGGCGAGCGAGCATCGCCCGCTCATGCGCGAGGTCATCGCGAGACTGTTGGATGAGTGGGCGCCGAGGGGGGCATTCGACTTCGAGGAATTCGCCTCCTTCTTTCCCATCACGGTGATGTGCAATCTGATCGGCGCGCCGCCGGAAGCAATCCCGAGTCTCAAGTCCTCGCTCGAGGCTCTGGGATTGAGCGTCAGCATGGATCCGCAAATCCTCGGGGCTCTCGAGCGGGCGACGCAGGTCCTCGATGAGTTCGTCCATCGGCTCATCGAGGAGCGAGCTCGGGGGAAGCGGCTGCGGGAAGCCGAAGACCTGCTCGATGTCTTGCTGCAGGCAAAGGCGGACGGGGGCTTGAGCCAGCGCGAGCTGGCCGATTTGCTGATCTTCCTCTTCGTCGCGGGATTCGACACATCCAAGAACGTGCTTACCCTCATCATGTATGAGATCGTGGGCAGGCCTCAGATCTATGCGCGCTGCGCACAGGATCTGTCCTTCTGCCGCAAAGTGGTCGACGAGACGATGCGCTTTCACAGCACGACCACCACCAACCGGCTGCTGACCGAGGATATCGCTTACCGCGGCGTGCTCATGCCCGCCGGCACCAATCTCTGGTTTCCGTGGAGCATCATCGGGCGCGATCCGCTCGCGGCCGACGACGCGGACGATTTTCAGCCCGACCGGGTCCGCAAGAATCCGCATCTCGGGTTCGCCCTGGGGGCTCACATGTGTCTCGGCCAGTTCATCGCTCGAGCGCAGCTCGAGGAGGGCCTGCACCTGATTGCGCGAAGGATCACCAACCCCCGATCGCCGGGGCCGCTCGGCTGGCGACCCTTCCCGGGCGTCTGGGGCATTCGCGGTCTGCCCATCGAGTTCACTCCCGCCCCGTTGGCGGGCGAATGCCCGGGCTGACCTGCTCGCGCGTCCTTCCACCAAGAGGAGCCACTTCATGACTGGAAAAACCGATGCAGCGCGGAAGGCCTTTGGCCAGATCGCGCCCAAGCTCGCCGAGATCACGGATGAGGTTCTGTTCGGGGACGTCTGGGCAAGGCCTGAGCTCTCCCCGCGCGACCGCAGTCTCATCACCGTCGTGACGCTGATCGCGCTCTACAGAACCAATGAGCTGCCGTTCCACATGCGCAGGGCGCTGGAGAACGGCGTGCGCCGAGAGGAGCTCATCGAGATGATCACTCACGTCGCCTTCTACGCCGGTTGGCCATGCGCGAACACTGCCGTCGCGGTCGCCAAGGGCGTGTTCGAGGAATCGGGGGCCGCTGGCCCGCAAAAGGGTCAGTAGCGTGAATAGCGCCCAATTCACGTCCGTTGCCTCGCCTTACTGCTTTCTCGAGGCGCCGCGCTGCGACGGGGGCATGCTCTGGTTCACGGATCTGCTGCTCGGCGGCCTTTACCGGTTGCGGCCGGACGGGAAGGTCGACGTGTTTCTGCAGAGCTCGAAGCACATCGGCGGCGTGGTGTTCAATGACGACGGGGCCGTCATTTGCGGTGGCAAGGCAGGTCTCACCTGGCTGAGGCCGGACACCGGCGAGTCGGGTGTGTTGCTCGGCTCCATCGAGGGCAAGCCACTCCCGGGCGTGAACGACATGTGCCCGGACCGCGAAGGCGGCCTCTACTTCGGGACATTGAGCCGCGCAGGAGAGTATGGGCAGCCGCCTTCACTCACGACGCTGTACAGGCTGTCACCGCAGGGGAGCGTGCAGCAGCTGCGGGAGGGTCTGAAGTTCTCGAACGGAATCGGATTCAGTCCGGACGGGCGGCGTCTTTACCACAACGAAAGCCTTCTCGGGACGTTTGTCTACGACGTGCTCACGGACGGTAGTCTCAGTAATCGGACTCCTTTCTCCTCGAAGGAAGATTGCGATGGCCTCGCCATCGATTCGGAAGGCGCCGTATGGATAGCGTATTTCACCTCGGGCGAGCTCATTCGGTACCTGCCGGATGGGACGCCCGCCGAGCGCGTTGCGGTGCCACACAAGGCGGTGACGAGCCTGTGCTTCGGCGGCACGGATGGGCGTGACCTTTATGTCACGACGGCGGGCAACGAGGGCATCGATGCGCTGCTGAAGGGCGTTTCTCCGCCTCGCGAGGCATGCGTGTTTCACGGCCGCGTGGAGGTGCCAGGCCTTGCGGTGCCGCGCACACGCCTGTGCCTGCGGGATCACTCACAATAGGTGCCCGGCGACCGATGTCGACCCCGAAATCATGAAGCGGCGCGGGCGCTACCCCAGACACAGGATGTGCCCCGCCGCCGCAGCGCGAGGCGGTGCGTTACTCGGCTCGTCCTGGGCCTCGCCCCTTCGGGGCCGTCAAGCGTTGAGGCGCTTGACGTTGCGGATCGCTCCAGGCGATCTGCCCGGATCCAGCGCTCCTGGGTAAAGTGCCGCCGTGGACCATGCGCGCTTCCCCCGGGGGCACCCGGGAGTCGATAGGGTGGAATACACTTCACGGGGTCTCGGCCCCGTTCCGCTCGCAGCGGTGGTATCGTTATTCGAGCTTCTTTTTCGAACTGTAGATCATCTTCACGGGATTTCCTATGCAAAGCGCGGTGCGGAAAGAAACAGGCGACATCGGTGCCGGACCTTGCCGGCCCGTTACCCCTGGCGAGGTCGCTCATTACGTGGAGCACGGTTGGGTCAAGCTGAAAGGCTTCGTGCGCCCGGAGATGGTGCGGATCATACTCAACACCGCTCTCAAGCAGATGGGCGAGGATGCCGACAGCAATGCCGTCATCGAGACGCTGGCTCCCGGTGTCGAGAAGAAGATCGCCTATTTCAACGCGGAGTATGGTGGCGGCCTGGCGAATCCGCCGGTCCGGTCGCTGATCGATCA
Source organism: Pseudomonadota bacterium (assembly GCA_021807675.1). Taxonomy (GTDB): domain Bacteria; phylum Pseudomonadota; class Gammaproteobacteria; order Steroidobacterales; family Steroidobacteraceae; genus 13-2-20CM-66-19. The sequence continues at coordinate 27,542 of JAKBCR010000024.1, read as the reverse complement.
CGTCGGCCGGAACGCGAAGTTGCTGATGAATCGCGCCAAGCCGGTGGGAGTCCGGTATTTCTCCGACTTCTACGCTCCCAAGCTCCCCTCCTCGAAGGCCGCGAGGCACGGTGGTAACGGACCGACCAGCTTCCATCAGGACTTCATCAATTTCTCGGTGGATCGCTCGGGAGGGATGACTTTCTGGCTCGCGCTGGAGGACTACGGTCCGGAGTTCGGAACCATGTCCTTCGTGAGCGGTTCCCACCGTCTCGGTGTGCTGGGCAATTACCGGACCTATCAGAAGGGCGAGGATCTGTTGGATATCTATCCGAACCTGCGCACTGAGTTGGGGGTGTCGGAGCCCATGGTGTATGCCGCTGGCGATGTCACGGTGCATTCGCACATGACGGTGCACGGCGCCGGCTCAAACGTCACGAACCGGCCACGGTGGGCGTATCTGATGCTCGTGCAGCCGGTGGATGCCTGTTGGACCGGGGCGCCCGCCGAGGCGTTCGACCATACCGGCATGAAGATCAACGAGCCGCTTCCCGAGGACCGCTTTCCGAGCCTCGCCTGAATGCAGGTGCGGTAGCGTAGGGTCCATCCCCGACTGCGGGCGTGGCCGTGAGGCCCAAAACGCGCGCGACAGGGGCGGACCGAAAAGCTCGAGCGCGCCCGCCCGCGGCGCGGGCGAGGCGGCGCGTCGATCAGGTCCAGCTCAGGTCGTGATCGCGAAACGGAGTGGTGCGCAGTCGCTTGCCCGTGGCGCGGAAAATCGCATTGCCGATTGCCGGCCCGACGGGACCGACGGGTGACTCACCGATGATGTCCCAGCGCTTGTAACCGGACAGCGCATCGAAGTGGACGTTGACCTGCGGCAGCTTGTCCCCGAGCCGCAGCATCGGATAGTGGTCGAAATTCCGCTCGACGATCTCACCGGCTTTGACGGTGAGCTGCTCGTTCAAGGCTACGTTCATGCCGAAGATCGCGCCACCCTGGATTTGGGCACGCACGGCGTCATGGTTGGCGACGCGGCCGCAATCGAAGGCGTAGTCGAGTTGCTTGACCTCGAGCTCCCCGCGGCGAGTGACCTTCACGTGCGCCACGGCGCAGATGATCGTTCCAAAATTGTGTATCGCGCCGTTCGGCCAGCTCGTGATGGCGATTCCTCTTCCTTCTCCCGGGGGGAGGGGCCGGCCCCAGGCCGCCTTCTCGGCCGCCACGCGCAGGCAGTCGCCCCACGACTTGTCCCATCGGGAGACGAGATGGAGGCGGTACTCGAGCGGGTCGATGCCGGCGGCCGCGGCGCATTCGTCGATGAAGGTCTCGACCAGGAACGCGTGCGAGTTGTAACAGGGTCCGCGGAAGGCCCCGTCGAGAATGTTGACAGGCAGGCTCGCCGCGGAAAGGCGGACATTCGGGATGATGCCGCTCGTGAAGTACGGTACGTCGGAATATCCGAGCGGCAGCTGGAAGAGCGGATGAGTCCCGACGAAGACGGCCTTGCCGGTCACCGCGCGCGGGTAGCCTCGCTCATCGAGCACCGCCTTGAACTGCGTCGTGATCGGGGTGCGGTAGCGACCCTGCTGAAAGCATTCTTCGCGGGACCAGATCGTCTTCACCGCAACGCCGGGGTATTCCCTGGCAATGGCGATGACGACACGCACGTCGTCGGCCTGTGTTCTTCTGCCGTAGGCGCCCCCGACGTAGCACTCATGCAATCTGACCTTTTCAGGACGCATGCCACTTTCGTCTATCGCGACCCAGTAGGCCTGCAGCAGGTCCTGAGTCGGGCACCATATCTCGGCGCCATCCTTCGTGACGACGGCGGTGCCGTTCAGCGGCTCCATAGCCGCATTCTCGCAGTACGGCGTCGAATACGTTCCTTGTACCGTCCGCCCGTCCGTGACGGAATCAACATTGCCCGACTCGCGCAGAACCTTGCCGCCCGGACGGTCATGGAGGGCCCGCGCTGCCCCGTATATCTGCTCGACAGTGTCCCATTTCGCACCCGGACCCGCATCCCACTCGACGGGCAGGGCATCGAGCGCGGTCTTCGCCTGCCAGTAGTGATCCGCGATGACGGCGACGCCGCTCTGCAGCTGATTGGTGGAGTACCCCCACGTGGCCTTGCCCGGAACGGGAGTGCCCGGGGTCTTCTCGCGATCGATCACCACGACGGCGCGCACGCCGGGCATGCCGAGCACCGCCTCGGGCTTGTGGCTCTTGAGCTTGCCTCCCTGGACCGGGGATTGCTTGAGCGCGGCGTAAACCATCCCGGGGACCTGCACGTCGATGCCGTAGACGGCCTTGCCGGTGACGATTTGCGGGATGTTGAGCTTGCTCGGCGACGCCTTGCCGAGGAAAGTCCACTGATCCGGCGATTTCAGCTTCGGCTCGGATGCGAGCCTCACTTTGGCTGCGGCAGTGGCCACCTCGCCATAGGTGAGTCGTCTTCCGGTCGGAGTGTGGGTGAGCAGGCTATCCTTCGCCTCGATCGTCGCGAGCGGAACGCCCCAGTGCTGCGCAGCCGCGGTCCTCAAGCGCTCGCGGGCGCTCGCTCCGAGCTGCAGCTCATGGTGCATCCGCACCTTGTCGGTCCCATGGCCGCCGAAGAAAGGCAGGAAGCCCGAGTCGTAGACGCCGTGCTCCATGTAGTTGCGGCGGATCGAGCAGAATTCGACCTTCACTCTCGACCAGTCGCAGGCCAGCTCCTCGGTGATGTTCATGGCGGCCTGCGTCATCGCCCCGTTGCCGATTTCCGGCGTCGGCACGAGGAAGGTCACCGTGTTGTCCCGGGCGATCTCGATCCAGGGCGAGAGCTCGGTCGCTCCAGGGTCGTCCGTTGCCCAGGGCCCCTGAGCGCCAGCCCGCTCGCGCGCCGCAGCGGGCACGATGCCAAGAGCCATTCCGCCGGCGGCGAGCGCGACGGAAACGATGAACTGGCGACGATCCACCGTCTGCTGTGTCATGACTTCTCCGGGGATCCGGCCTCCGGTGCGCTGCCCGCGTCCGCGGCGCGCAGGATGGCCGCACGGATGCGCGGATAGGTGCCGCAGCGGCAGATGTTGGAGATCGCCGCGTCGATGTCGTCCTCGGAGGGATGGGCGTTTCGCTTCAGCAGTCCAGCCGCCGCCATCAGCATGCCGGCCTGGCAATATCCGCACTGGGGCACGTTCATCTCGGCCCAGAGCCGTTGCAGCACGTGACCGCCCTTGTCGGACAACCCTTCTATGGTGACGACGTCGGCACCCGCCAGAGTGGCCAGTCGCAACATGCAGGATCGGACCGGCGTGCCATCGAGATGCACCGTGCAGGCGCCACACTCACCGATACCGCATCCGTACTTCGTGCCGGTGAGCCCGAGGTGATCGCGGAGAACCCACAGCAGGGGGGTCGAGGAGTCCGCGTCGACTTCGTGCTCCGCACCGTTGACGCGCAAGCGGACTGCGGTCATGAAACCTCCGAGATTGTGAGGGTCCGTTGCCGCAATACCTGCGGTACGGTCCCGGTCGGCCTTGATCCGCGTAGTAAAGCACAAGGTCGGCGGATTGTCCCGATACTGCGCGGCCGGGCTCGGGAGTTTGCGCCCGCGCCGGCTGCGCTGAGGCGGGCTTCTCCCGGTCGGCACCGCCGGCCGGGCGTGCCGTGCGGATGAACCGGCACGAATTGTAGAGCCGAGTCCTCGGGCCCGGGCAGTCATGTCCATCGAGGGCCGCAATGGCGGCAAGGGCTCTCCATGGCAGAGGACGAGTCATTGTGGCAGGATGACCGATTGGGGCGCGGTCTTCCGGGGTCGCCACCCACACAACACGAGCATCTTCTCTCGATGGGCAACCGACACGGTACGGGCATGCGCAACTCGTTGGTATGGGCCTTGGTACTCAACATGGCCGCACTGGGTGGATGGAGGGCGTCCTTCGCCGCTTCCGTGACTGACAGGGATGCCGCGGCGGCCAACTGGGTGAGCCACAACGGCGACACCGACGAGACCGCATACAGCCGGCTCGACGGCATCAACCGGTCCAACGTCGGAAACCTGGGACTTGCCTGGTCGCTCGATCTTCCAGGCCAGGTGACCCTGGAGGCGACCCCTCTTGCGGTGAATGGCGTGCTCTATTTCACGGGAACCTATGCCACGGTCTATGCCGTGAATGCGGTCAGCGGGAAGCTGCTCTGGAAGTTCGATCCGAAGACCTGGAAATTCGATCCCGCCAAGATGCATTACAGCTTTGGCGCGAATCGTGGAGTGGCCTACGCCCACGGGCGGGTGTTCTCGGCCGCATTGGATGGGAGGCTCTTTGCGTTCGATGCCAGGACCGGCAGGCTCATCTGGAGCGTGGATACGGTTTCCCGCAACTCGGCGCACTATGTCACCGGGGCGCCGCGGGTATTCGACGGGATGGTGATCATCGGCAACGGAGGTGCCGACTTCGGCGCGCGCGGCTATGTCACGGCGTATCGGCAGGCGACGGGACAGCGGGTCTGGCGCTTTTACACGGTGCCCGGCTCGCCCGCGCAAAACAAGGGCCATCCGTCCATGGAGCGCGCCGCGAAGACGTGGTCCGGGGAGTATTGGAAGACCGGAACTGGCGGCGGACCCTGGGACAGCATCACCTTCGACCGCGCGTTGGGCCGTATCTACATCGGAACGGGCAATGCCGGCCCTTATGATCCGAGGATCCGCAGTCCCGGGGGAGGCGATAACCTGTATACGGCATCGATCGTCGCTCTCGATGCCAAGACGGGGAAGTTCATTTGGGACTATCAGGTCAACCCTAGAGACGCCTGGGACTATGACAGCACTCAGCAGATGGTGCTGGCCGATCTCATGATCGATGGAAGAAGGCACAGGGTGCTCATGCAGGCACCGAAGAACGGCTTCTTCTACGTGATCGATCGCGTCACCGGAAAGCTCATCTCGGCGGAAAAAATCGGGAAGGTGACCTGGGCCAGGCGGATCGATCTTACGACCGGCCGTCCCGTCGAGGTCCCGGGCGCCCGCTACTACAGGACGACCGGGAGCACCGTTTGGCCGGGGAGCATGGGCGCGCATAGCTGGCAGACGATGTCCTTCGATCCGCAAACCGGCCTCGTGTACGTGCCTTACATGCAGGAGGGCGTCCGTTGGGTGACAGGTAAGTCGCAGCCCGGCGGATTCGACATCGGCTTTGCGAGCCTCAAGGCCGTCAATGAGGGTCCGGGCGATGACGAGGGCGCGCTGCTCGCGTGGGACCCGGTGCGCCAGAAGCCGGTGTGGCGCGTTCCGCATGACACCATCTGGAATGGCGGCACATTGGCGACGGCGGGTGGTCTGGTATTCCAAGGCGCGGGCGACGGCTACATCCGTGCCTACGACGCATGGAGCGGGAAGAAGCTCTGGGCTTTCAATGCAGGGCTGGGTGTGATTGCGGCACCCATGACCTACATGGCCGGCGGCAAGCAGTACATCTCGATCCTGGTGGGTTACGGCGGCTCCTCGGCCATCTGGGGCTCGGTGATGGATGCGGGTTGGAAGTTCAGCGCCCCACGGCGCCTCCTCACCTTCGCCATCGGCGGCAAGGCCGTGTTGCCGCCGTCACCGCCGCCGGATGAAACGGTCCACGCTCTCGATGATCCGGGATTGAAGCTCAACGCGAGCGCCGTCGCGGCGGGTCACAGTCTGTATCGTTCCTGCGCAGCCTGCCACGGCCTGAACCTCATATCCGACGGCGGACCGGCGCCCGATCTGCGGGCCTCGGCCATCGCTCTTGACCCGCAGAGTCTCTACGCGGTCGTCCACGACGGGGCGCTGATCCAGCATGGAATGCCGCGCTTCGCCAACCTCAGCCGCGCCCAGATCATGGACATCTACGACTACATTCGCGCCGGGGCGCGCAAGGCGCTCAGCATGCAACACCACAATTGAATGCCGGGCCTCATGCTAATGATGCGCCAGCGCGGCGCGCGCTCCCGCTCTGATGTATTCATAGATGTCCATCACCTGTTTGCGGGTGAGCTGCCCGAATCGGGGCATGCCTTTCGACAGGAGGGCACCCTTGTGCAGCACGGTCCAGAGGCCATCCGGGCTCATGGCGATGCGGGACTCGCGCAGGTCCGGCGCGGGCCCGCCGGCCGCGACCAGATTCTTCCCGTGACAGATCGAGCAGGCGAGATAGAGCGCGTGACCTGCCGACACGGCGGCCGGGTCGAGCTTCAGGCCGGGAACGTCCACGGGATGGACGGTCGGATCGGGAGGAGGGGACGGCGGCAGCGCCGCTGTGCCGCCTAGCGCGAAGGTCAGCAGGCGTCTCGGCTGGGTGAACTTCCAGCCGACATTCATGAACTGACTGCCGATGGCCGCGGAGCCACCGTAGCCGACCAGCACCGAAATGTATTGCTTGCCGCCGACGCTATAGCTGTCAGGCGCGGCGATGATGCCGAGCCCCGCATTGAATCGCCAAAGGCGCTTGCCGCTCGCGGCATCGTAGGCCGACAGGTACCCCCCGGCGGTGCCTTGAAAGACGAGGTCGCCGGCCGTGGCGAGGGTGCCGCCGTTCCAGAGCGTCGAGCGCGGTATCCGCCAGACTGCCCGCTGACGCACCGGGTCCCACGCGATCAAGGCGCCCTTCCCGTCGCCAGGGCCTGGCGCGATCAGCTCGTCCGAGACGCCGCCAAAGGTGAGCGCGCCCGAGGCGGCCTTGAGCGTACTGAAGCGCGTGGCGAGCTGCATGTAGGGAATGTAGACGAGGCCTGTCTGCGGGCTGAATGACATGGTCTGCCAGCTGTGCGCTCCGACCGCGCTCGGCCAGACCACGGCGGAGCCGCTCTTGTCGTAGCGAGCGCTCTGCACTTGCACGGGCCGCCCGGTGGCCAGGTCGATCCGGGTGGCCCAGGTCACCTTGCCGATCTTGCCGGCGGTGAGGAGCTTCCCGGTGCGCCGATCGAGCACGTAGAAGAAGCCGTTTTTCGGTGCCTGCATCAGCACGGGACGGCGCTTGCCATCGATGGTGAGCTCCGCGAGGACCATCGGCTCGGTCGCATCGTAGTCCCACTCATCGCGAGGATTGACCTGGTACGCCCACAGGAGTCTGCCCGTCGCGGCATCGAGTGCGACGATGGAGTCGGTATAGAGATTATCGCCGCCATCGGGGCTGCGTATGGCGGGGTCCATGGGGTTGGGATTACCCACGCCGAGATAGACCTGATCGAGCTTGCGATCGAAGACGATGCTGTCCCACACGGCTCCGCCCCTGCGGCCGTTCGGGGCCGGTCCCGTCCACGTCCGAGCCGCGCGCTCGAGAGCCGGATCACCCCGATTCTGCGCCGGTGTTCCGGGCACCGTGTAGAAGCGCCAGAGCTCTCGGCCGGTGGCCGCGTCATACGCGGTCACGTAACCGCGCGCGCCTTGGTCTCCACCACCGCTGCCGATGAGCACTTTGCCATCGAAAACGCACGGAGCGCCTGTGACGGTCTGCACGGAGCGCCGACCGACCGTCTGCGCGCTCCAGAGCAGCTTTCCCGTATTCGCATCCAGGGCGAAGAGCCTGCCGTCCACTGCCCCCGAGAAGATACGGCCATCGGCGTAGGCGACTCCCCGGTTCACGGGAAATACATCGCGCATCTTCGCCGGATCGTATTTCCAGGTCTGCGGATCAAATTTCCACAGCCGCTTGCCGCTCGCGGCGTCGACCGCGTAGACGCTGGCGTAGCTGCCGGTGAAGTAGAGCACACCGTTGATCGCGAGCGGCGTCGCCTCCAGCGTGGTCTCGCCCGGCAGGTCGAGAAACCATGCGAGTCCCAGCCTGCCCACGTTGGAGGTGTTGATCTGGTGCAGCCGGCTGTAGCCGCTGCCGCTCGAGGCGCCGCCCACCGTCACCCAGTCTGCGCCCGCGCCAGGCGGGGTCTGTTGCCTGGCGAGCGCAGGCGAGAGAGCCGCAGCCGCCATGATCGCGGCCGCCGCGATTGGCGCCAAAAGCGTGTGCGAGATCCGGTCTTTCATGCCACCCCCGAGCTCTACCAACTCGATCGCCAGTGAAGCACAGTCGCGGGGGCTCGTCCCGACAGTTCGCGTCCGAATCGAAGAGGCGGGTGGTGCGGCCGGCCGAGAGCCGAAACGAGGCGCGCCCTGCAGATGAGTGGGCGCAGCGTGCAGAGCGGTCTGCGGATTGGGCTGCTAGCGTGCACAAGGAGGCGCCAGGGCCCGCTATCCGGCGGCACGGCGGCGATGCCTATGTCGTCCGCAAGCCACGGCGACATTCGAGGGGGATCTGTGCGCATCGAGAGTCCGTATATTTGTGGGGATGATTTTCCGTCCCGGGCGGTTCCGGCGCGCGGGAGGCTGCGGGCAGGTTATCTCAAAGGGTACGACGACCTCGTGCGCAGCTTAGGGGGCGACCCGTCGGCTCTCCTCGAGCATCATGAAATCGATCCCTCGACCTTCGAGGATCCCGAGGAGGACATCGCGTGCACCGCCGCGGCGAGCCTGCTCGAATACTCGAGCAGGCACCTGCGTGAGCCTCTGTTCGGGCTGCGGCTCGCGGAAAGGCAGGACCCTGATGCGTATGGCTGCATGATCACCCTGGCGCGGGCGGCGCCCACCGTGCGCGAGGCCCTCGCGTGCCTCGTCGACTACGTGTCCGTGTCCGCCTCGCCGGAAGCCGAGATGGAGACGGTGACGATCCGCGACGTCACGGAGCTGAGATTTTCGACCACGGTCGGAATCGATGGCAGTGAGCAGGTGTATTACCAAGGTCTGCTGCTCACCATGAAGACGCTGCAGATGCTCGGACGACAGCGGTTCCGCCCGTGTTACGCCAGTCTCACGTTCGATATCGGACGGCCGGCGGTGCAATTTCTCCAGGACCGCCTGGGATGCAAGGTCAACACCAGAGCCGAGGCGAATGCGGTCGCCTTTCCGACTCACTTCCTCGATTGTCCGGTGCCGACCGCCAACGGGCTCGTGTTCAACGTGTTGAAAAGCTGCCTCGCGCAGCTCACCGCCGCATCGGCTGGGGGCGTGGTCGAGCAGGTCCAGGGATATGTCCGCCGCGCCCTGCCCGCACGCCGCTGCTCGGTCAAGGATTGCGCCGAGCAGATCGGGACCGCCGTTCGCACGCTGCAGAAGCGCCTGATGCGCGCTGGCGTGAAATTCTCGGATATCACCCAGCGGGAGCGGATCCGGCTGGCGAAGCACGCGCTGCTCTGGAGCGAGAGCACGCTCGATGAGATCGCCTTTCAGCTGGGATACGCCGAGCAGACGAGTTTCGGGCGCGCCTTCAAGCGATCGATGGGTACGACGCCGCAAGCTTTCCGGGCGCGGGGGTGAACTCGATCGGCAGGCCTTTGAGCCCCCACACGCCTGGAAACGGGCGCACCCCGCTCTTGCCGGCCCGGCGGGGATTCCTCATGCGCTGCGCAATCAGATGGAAGCCCTCCTCGATCTGCGCGCGGGCGATGTACTGGCCGAGACACATGTGCATTCCGCGGCCGAAGGCCAGGTGCCGGTTTTGCTGCGGACGATCCGGATCGAATGTGTCAGGGTCGTCGACGGCCTGCGGATCCCGCCCGGATACGCTGTTGGGCAGGAACAGCATCGTATCCTTCGGAAAGACGACATCACGGTACACGAACTGCTCGTTGACCAGTCGGGAGCTGGTGCCGGGATTGCGGTAGCGCAGGCTCTCCTCGACCACTTTCTGGCAGTATTGCTTGTCCGCCGCGCAGCGCTCGTACAGGTCGGGGCGCCCGATGAGCTGGTCCATGATCATGGTCAATACGTTCTTCGAGGTGTCGTAGCCTGCGACGAAGAGAAAGATCAGGAAGCTCGTCATCTGCTGCGCGCCGAGGCCGCCGGAGTCTCTCGCCTGGATCAGCGCGTCCAGGAGATCGGGCTCGGCTCCGGGGCGCTCGCCCGCGCGCCGATCGCAGACCAGCCGCTCGAGGTAGGTCTCCATGAACTGCATCGCCTGCTCCAGCTTCGGCAGGAAGTTTGGAATCAGATTCAGGCTGAGGCCGAGCGTCTCGAGGGAGGAGCGCATCCCGGGAATGACATCGGGCGAGGCGCCGATCATCCTGCACATCACGTTGATCGGAAAATAGGAAGCGAACTCCTCGAAATCGAATGCTCCCTTGGGCACCCATTCATCGAGCAGGCCCGTGATCACCTCGCGCATCAGTCCCCGGCGCAGGTTGGCCGCGCGCGGCGTGAACATGGGCGCCAGCACGTCGCGAATCCGCTTGTGCGGCTCGCCCCAGATCGCAAGCAACGACTCCTCCTGGAAGCGAGCCCAGCGCGAGCCGCGCGCATTCATCAGGTCGAAGACCTTGTCGTAGGGACCGCGCATCTTGTCGTCCATCAACAGGAGGTCTCGGATGGCGGCGTAGGCCGTGACCACGTAGCCGTATGCGCACCTGGCGAGCCAGGGGTGTTGCGTGCGGGCGGCGCTGAACTTGGAAAAGGGATCCTCGCCGAAGGTCGGGTCCTCGATTGCGAGCTCGGGCAGGGTGAGTTCTGTTATCAGAGGCACGGTCGATCTCCAGGGTGGGCTCGAGCCATGACCGACCCGAGGGCGCACGAGCGGCTCGGCATTGAAGCGGCGCTGAGTTTCAGCCTACCAGCGAGGGGGGGCGCTCGCTCAACACTTCACGTCCGTCTTCTACACCCGGCGCCTGGGGCTGCCCCAAAACGGCCGCCGATGAAGCCGTCGTCATGGCGGTCTGGATACGGGTGTGGCAGGATGGCTCAGTCTAGCACGAGCGGAGAGCTCGGCAACTTTTCGGGGTGAGGCGTCTGGAATCGGAAGATATGGCCAAGATTACGTACATCGAATTCAACGGCACCGAGCACGTGGTGGATGTCGAGGCGGGACTGACGCTAATGGAGGGGGCCGTGAGGAACAGCGTTCCCGGCATAGAGGCTCAGTGCGGCGGAAACTGTGCCTGTGCGACATGCCATGTGTATGTCGACGAGGCCTGGGCGGCCAAGCTGCGTGAGCGTGACGAGATGGAGTCGTCCATGCTCGATGGCGTCAATGATGTCGACTCGAGGAGCCGGCTCTCGTGTCAGGTCCGGGTGACCGATGATCTCGACGGGATGGTGGTCCACTTGCCGGAGAGACAGGGTTGACGATTGAGGCACCCAGCGATCGAGAATCGGGCTCTGGAGGCTGAGGCAACGTGACGGACGCGAAGGTGCTGATCAGAGAGTGGCTCGACCTGGTCGCGACCGGACCGGCCGAGCGGTGGCCTGCCAAGGCGGCGGACGATGTCGTGATCCGCCTGCCATTCGCGCCCCCAGGGGTCCCCGCCGAGCTTCGCGGAGCCTCTCGAGCCACCGAAGCGCTCGGCGCGATGTGGCGGACCACCGAGCGGTTCGCCTGGCACGACGTGGTCATCAGGGGAACGGAGGATCCGGAGCTTTTCGTGACCACGGCCCGGTCCGAGGTGGTGCTGTTGTCCGGCCAGCGCTACGCGAACGCTTATGTGATTTTGACGCGCGTCCGCAACGGCAGAGTCGCCGAGCATGTGGAGTACTTCAATCCCCTGCCGGTGATCGAAGTCTTCCAGAGGGCGAGTTGACTCCCTGAGCGGGCGCGAAGGCTTCATGAGCGGCTTTGAGATCAACATGACCACCTCGGGTCCACGGCAGGCTCCCCTCGAGGTGGCTCCCGACACGTTCGTGATTCGGGCGATCACTGCCTCCACGGGCGGGACGTGGACGAACCTGAACTCGATGATCATCCGCGCCGCGGAGCCCGTCATCGTCGATACCGGAATGGTTACCCACCGCACGGCCTGGTTCGAGGACGTGTTCTCGCTCGTGCCCCCTCATGAGGTGCGATGGATCTTCATCACGCACATCGACGGCGATCACGCCGGCAATCTCGTCGAGGCGCTCGGTCGATGTGCGAATGCCACGGTCGTGACCAGCCGGGCCGAATCGTATCGGACTTCGGCATGCCTGGGCATCCCGCTCGAGCGCATGCGGATGATCGAGGACGGAGAGACGTTCCACGTCGGCGATCGGGCGCTTCGCGCGGTTCGTCCCCCGGTCTACGACAGCCCGTATACTCGCGGCCTCTTCGACCCTTCCACGCGTGTCTATTATTCAGCCGATGCGTTTTGCGCCCCGATGCCGCAGAGTCCTGTCGACTGGGTCGATGAGATCCCGCCGCTTCTCTGGGCGCAGGGCATGGCGAGATTCCAGCACATCGCGCTCTGTCCCTGGATAGCCCTGGTGGATCAGACGCTGTTCAAGGCCGAGGTCGATCGGCTCGCGAGCCTCGACATCGGGGTGATCGTGGGCGCGCATACTCCGGCCATTCGCGGTGCAACCGTCCCGCAGGCGCTGCAGCACCTGATCGCGCTCCCGCGCTTCCGTCCGGACTGAAGCCGGCGGCCGGCGCCCGCGCAGGGCAGCTCCGATGGTCCGCGGGGGGGGCGGGCGGGCTCACTCGAGGAGCTGCGACCGAATCCGCCGCAGCATGCGGTCATCGACGCCGAGCTGCGCCGAAAGATACCCGCTCACCGATCCGTGCCCCGCCTCGATGGCGGCGAATGCCGCCTGCAAGTAGCAGGCATCGGCACGCAAGAGCTCGCGCACCACCCCGGGCGCGAGCCGCCTCGCCAACGCCTCGCTCTCGCCAGGCCGCAGGCGCTGAATGCCCTCCGCGGCATCATCGGATAACACATAGTCGGCCACGATCGTCGCTCGCGGCACATTCAGCGCCTCGAGAATGAGCGCGGCGCCAACCCCGGTACGATCCTTGCCGGCGGTGCAGTGGAAGGCGAGCGGGATCTCATCCGCCGCAATGCGCAAGAACAGCTCCCTGTAACTTGCCGAATGATCGTATGGCGCGCGGCCATAGCCGTCGATCATGGCCGCACGCGCCTGCTCGGCGGTCATCGACGCCTGCATCATCAGACGGCGCAGGTCGCCGAAGTTCTCCTCGTAATCCCGTGCCCAATACCTCACCGCCTGAGCCCCGACCCACTCGTTCGGATGCCTCGTTCGCTCGCTGGTCGAGCGCAGATCACAGAGCGTTCGCACCCCGAGGGTCGCCAGGTAGGAGAGGTCATTGTCCGCAAGACCGCTCATATCGCCGGAGCGGTACAACTTGCCGCGCTTGATACGCCGGCCGTCCTGCGTCCGGTATCCCCCGAGGTCGCGGAAATTGACGCTACGCTCGAGCGGGACGATCCGCGCGGCGCTGGCCACCGCCCACGCATCGTCCAGGGCCGTTTCCGGCGGTGGCACTTGGGTCTGCCCGAGGTCCGAGGGAGCACTCATCGATGTTTTCCAGTACGGGTTCCGCGGCTCGGCGCGCCGACAGGCAAGCCGGATAAAGGGATCCAGCGCTTCATGATACCAGAGCATGAGCTGCAGCCGCGGCAACGCGCTTTATCGAGACAACCGCCGGAGGCACTGACACCCTCCAGGGCGCAGAGCGTGCGCCCGCCAGTGCCGCGCCGGAAAAAACGATGACAGCAAAACCGTCGAGCCGCGATCATCTCCTGTGCCCATTCGCCTCGAGCAGATGATCCGCCAATGGGTGATGGCCGCCCTGAGGACCCGGGCGCCGGATGTCACCGTGCCGGGCTTCGAGATCCGCTGACGCCCCCGTCAGCGCCGCCATGCTCGATCACGATCTGATCGGCCTTCTCGAGACGATTCCCTTCTGACTCTCCTCCTGAGTTCGCGCAGCAGGCGGCCCGCGCAGAGGGCGGCGAGGGCAGATGCAGAGGCGCGCACTGTCGAGAGGGTTGGTATGCGCGGCTGATAGGCTCGCGCGCTTTCTCCATGGCTCGAGCCGCAACGTCGCCTTCGGCGGGAACGCCCGTGGGCGGCATCCGACCCCGGCACACCTTCATCACGACCGCCATCATCAACGCCCAGTCGGCACGGACCTGGGGCGTGGAGGGGAGCCTGGACTGGAGGATCATCGACCCGCTCATCCTGGGGGTCAATGCCGGGTATCTCAACGCGAAGTACCTGAACTTCTCGCTGCGGGACAGCACGGTCCTCGCGCCCTTCAATCGTGACGGCCAGACGATGACGCACTCGCCGAGGTGGCAGGTGTCGCTCACCGCCGCGCTCGATCAGCCGATCAGCGAGCACTACGACCTCGTGGCGAACCTGCTGGGCTCCTACACCGACAGCATGATCTTCGCCTACTCGTCGCTGCCGGGGATCGTGCCCAACGACACGGCGGCCGCGTACTGGCTGGTGAATGCCCGTGTCGGAGTGAAGACCTCGGACAACAGGTACGGCCTGTATCTCGTGGCCAACAACCTCCTGGATCAGGTCTATTACATCGGTTCCAACTCGAGCTCTTTCGGCAACCTGCTGAATTACGGCACCCGCCGCATCGTCTCGATCGAGGCCGACGTCAATTTCTGAGGTTGGACGCCCCGGGACACGACACGGCACCCAGGTACAGGGGTTCGCCGCATGCGGCGAACGGGTGGCCAGGGCGGGACACCCCGGAGCATTGCGCGAGCATTGCGCGAGCAGGGACCGCGCAGCGCAATGCCCGGATCCAGCGCTTCAATTGATGCTTCCCCGCCGCAGCGGGGCCCTGAGCAGCCCTAACAGCGCCCGGTCGAACTCGGTCGGCCGTTCGTACATCGCCCAGTGACCCGCCTCGGGGATGATCTGAAAGTCGAGGTCGGGGTGAAATCGCCGCAGCACCTGCTCCTGCACGGCGGGTTGCGGATGAGGGCGATCGTGCTCCGCCCAGATGGCGTCCACCTGGGTGCGAATGCGCGGCAGCGCCTGCAACAGCTTGTCCGGCAGCACGAGCGGTATGGGATCGAGCCGGGCCCGGGAGCCGTCGCTTGCCTGCAGATGAAGTGCCAGATCATCGACGCTCGAGGGGTGGTGCAGCATCAGGGCGAGCAGATTCGCGCGATTGACGACGCGCCGGGCATCCCCCTCGAGTCCGCGGACGCGCTGCAGTGTGACCGCGCCTTGCGGCGTGCCCAGTCCTCCGGCGCCCACCAGGACGAGCCGGCGCACGAGGTCCGGGTGGAATGAAGCCAGATGGGCGGCGACGACGGCACCGAACGAAAACCCCACGATGTCCACCGGCAGTTCGCCGGGTATCAATTGCCGAAGCCCCGAGCCGATCACCTGCGCGATGCAGGCGTGATCGGCGCGAGGCGGCATCGCGGAATCACCGTATCCCGGAAGATCCGGGGCCCAGACCGTCCGCTCTGCTGACAGCGCATCGATGTTGCGGATCCAGTGGGACCAGGACCCATGAGAGCCGTGCAGCAGAACGACGGGCGGACCGCTTCCCCATGCCCGCCAGAGGAGCGTACCGTCTCCACAGGGAGTGTTGAATCGGCGGGCGCGCCCGTCCAGGTCGGCGACGATCGCGGTGGGCTCGGTCAGGGTACGGGATTCGGCTGCGCTCATTCCCGAATGCTATGACTTTGCCCCGCGTGGGTAAACGGTTTGGAGCCGGCGGCCGGCCGGCGACGGCCCTCAAATCGGCCTATCGAAAAACAGGCGTTTCCTATCGAGACCCGGCTGCGCGCCCCCGCGCTACAATGAGCCAGCTTCTACACGACAGCCAGGATCCCCATGTCAACCACCGCAGTGCGCATCCCGCCGCTCGACCCGAAGGAGTTCACCCCCGAGCAGGCCAAGCTCGTGGGTGACTGGAAGAATCTCATTTTTTCGCAGGTCCTGGTCCGCCACCCGGGCATGTACGGGACCTTCGTGCCATTCCTCGCGGAAGTGATCGCACGGACGAGCCTGCCTCCGCGCGATCGGCAGATCGTCTGTCTCTACATGCTGCAGCTCTGCGACGAGACCTACGAGAAGACGCATCACATCACCATTTCGCGCCGGTCCGGGTTGACGGATGAGGACATATCGGCGGTGCTCGCCGGCCAGGGGGAGCGTCTGAGCGCCTCCGACCGTACGGTGATGAAGGCGACGCGGGAGCTGTTCAAGGATCAATGCATCAGCGAGGCGACCTGGAGCGAGCTTGCGAAGCGGTACTCGCAGCAGCAGCTGATGGAGATCGTATTCCTCGGCGGCTGCTATCAGACGATGGCGATGCTGACGAAGAGCTTCGGCATGCAGCTCGAGCCGGATCTCGAAAGCTTCAACGCGCTCAGAAAGTACGCCTGAGGCGCGGCGTGCGGCGGCCGCACAGGCGCCCGCCGCGCCGACCGGGAGAAGCCACATGACCACCGACGTGAAGCAGCCGGCGCCCGAAGAAATCGTGCGGTATGTGAAGGATCCCGGCACGAAGATCGCGACGATCACCCTCAACCGCCCCGACAAGCTCAACGCGCCGACCACCGCCGCGCGACAGCGCTTTGCCGATCTCGTGCACCGCGCCAATGTCGATGACGACGTCAAGGTCTTGGTCGTTCGGGGGGAAGGTGAGCATTTCGGCAGCGGCGCGGACCTGCCCGAGCAGGCGCGCATGTTCTCGCAGGGCGGGGAACACTCGCTCCTGCACGAGTTCAAGATCGGCGAGCAGGAGGGCGTGAGATACCCGCCGAAGGATTCCTATCGGTATCTCGCCAGCCTCACGCAGCTCTACGCCAACTCGAATTTCGGCCTACGCTCGCTCCAGGACTTCAAGAAGATCAGCATCATCGAGGCGAAGGGATACTGCTACGGCTGGCACTTCTACCAGGCGGCCGACGCCGATCTCGTCATCTCCTCGGATGATGCGCTCTTCGGACATTCCTCTTTTCGCTATGCCGGCTGGGCGGCGCGCATGTGGCAGTGGACCCTGACGATGGGGCTGCGCAAATTCCAGGAGATGGTCTTCACCGGGCGCCCCTTCACCGCCCGGGAGATGTACGAGTGCCATTTCGTGAACAGTGTCGTGCCGCGCGAGCGCCTGGAAGACGAGGTGCGAAAGTACGCGCTGGCGTGTGCGCGCACGAGGCCTACCGACACGGTTGCGATGCAGAAGACCTTTTTCGAGGTCTTCAAGCAGCAGCAGGGCGAGTACATGGGAAGCGTCCTGGCCGGCTGGCTCGAGTCGATGCTGCCCCTGGTGAAATCCGACGGTGAGCTCGAGCTTGGTGATGAGACATTCGCGAAGGGCCTCGGGAATGCCGTGAAGGACAACGATGCGCTGTTCCCGCCGGAGTGGCGTATGAGCTATGCCGGCCGTGCCGCGGGCCGGCGAGACGGGGCGGGGAGCGAGGCGCAGGAGATCGAGCGGCTGCGCCGCGTGCTCGAGGAGACGCAGCAGCAGCTGCGGGCGCTGGAGCGCAGACTGGGCAAGACCTGACGCGCCGGGCTTCGGCCGGCGCGCTTGCGCAGCCGCGGTCCGCGCCGCCCGGTCCTGATCTCCCCGCCGAAGGCGATCTCAGCGGGCTGTCGTCCCCGCAATGCGCGCCAAGCTGGGGGTCGCCGCCTCGTCGGCCCGTGGCAGCCGGTCGATCAATACCGCGCCGTCGCGGATGACCGCCTTCAGGGCCTGTTCCGGCCGGGCGAAGAGCGAGAGGTCCGCGATCGGATCGCCGTCGATGACGATGAGGTCGGCGAGCGCTCCGGGCTCGATGATTCCAACCTTGCCCGGCGCATCGACCAGCAGCTCGCCGGCATTTCGGGTGCCCCAGCTCAATACCTCGGCTGGGGACAGCCCATCGATGGCTCCGTAATAGGCGAGCTCGCGGCCGTACCTGCCGACCTGATGATCGAGTGGGTCGTCCTTCACGGCGTCCCGGAATACGCCGCTGTAGTCATCACCGATCAATATGCGTACTCCCGCCTTCTGCGCGAGCGGCAGCACGCGCCGCACGCTCTCGTAGAGACGCTGCATCGCCCCGCCCGAATCTCCCCAACCGAGCTCGAGAAGGAGCTTGGGATAGATGAGACTCGGTACCCAGAAGGTGCCGGCCTTGACCATGGCCTCGATGCATTCCTCGTCCACCTCGTCGCCATGATCGATGACGTCGACGCCGAGCTCGATGCATTCGAGGATCATGGCCTTGTCGGCGACATGGGCGCGCACGCGCGCGCCGCGGTTGTGGGCGGTATCGACGATCGTGGCAATCTCATCCCGCGCCATGTTGCGGATGGTACGGCCGGGGAAGCCGTGGCCGGCGCTGGCGAAGAATTTGATCGTCTGGGCGCCGCGCCTGATCTCCTCACGCACGACCCGGCGCAACGCATCCGGTCCGTCGACGAACAGGTCGGTCCCCGGTGTCTGGAAGTTCCGCCACCACTTGGGGCTGTCGTTGAGGTCCGCCGTCGTTCCGATGTGATGACCACAAGCGCGGATACGCGGCCCTGGAATGATGTCTTCGGCGATGGCGATCTTCAGCTGCGCATCGACGTCGTTGCTGCACGATGCACCAACGTAACCGGTGAAGCCACTCTCGAGAAGAACCCGGCAGGTGCGCACACCGATCGCCATCATGACTCCAGGTGGGAATTCCTTGCCCAGCGGGTCGCCCGCAAGTCCCTGTGCGAGGGTGAACTTGTAGAAGTCGGCGTGCAGATGGCAGGTGATGAGGCCCGGCATCACCGTCAGGCCATGGAGGTCGAGGACATCTCCCGTGCCAGTCGCAGCTTTCGCCCCGAGGGTGGCGATGCGGTTGCCATCCAGGGTGAGGGTATGCCGGCCCTGACGCATTTCACGGCCGTCGAATATCTTGGCATTGGTAAGCGTCAGCATGGCGATCGTCCACGGAGGCCAGGGTCCGGGTCCGGGTTCCCTGGTGAGAGGGGGAAGCGGTTGCGGCCAACAGTGAAGCCGTAGCGGAGCTTCAGCCCGCTGTTTGTACCACTCGGTGTGCCGCGGTTCAATGTGCCTTCCTCGCATTCATGCTCGAGGCCGCCCCGGATCGGCCCCGCGGCGCCCTCACTTCGACTTCCGCGCGACCGTGAGCCGCAGGCCGTCGAGCTCGGGTCGAGCCGCGATCTGGCAGCACAGCCGACTGTTCTCCTGGCGCACGTCCGAGACCAGGTCGAGCGTCGCGCCTTCCACATCATCCGGCGGGCCGACGACGGACTCCCATTCCGGTGGAACGTAGACGTGGCAGGTCGCGCACATGCATGCCCCGCCGCAGTCCCCGAGAATCCCGGGGACGCCGGCCGCGACCGCGGCCTCCATCAGGGACTGGCTGTGCGCGATGCCCTGCACCATCTTCTCTTCGCCATCCTGCTGGATGAACGTAACCTTGATCGAGCTCATCGCCGGTGGCCTCACGCGCGCAGTGACGCGCCATCCGTGATCACAGATCCTGCGGCCTTGCCGGTGAAGCATTGGGGAGGCGTGCGCGCACCCTCCTGTGCGCCGGCGGCGCGGTACTCGAGCGGCGACATCTTGAACGCGCGCTTGAACATCCGGCTGAAGTGCGGTGCGCTCTTGAACCCAACGCGGTATCCGATCTGCGAGATCGAGATCTCCTCCGGCTTCGATTGCAGGATCCAGTCGCCCGCGAGCTGCAGCCGCTTCTGCCACAACAGAGCGGAGAACGAAAAGCCGCGAGTTTTCAAGAGGTGGCGCAGGTAGCGCGAGGAGATCCCGCAGGCCCTGGCCACCGCTGTCTGGCTGAGGTTCGGGTCGGAGACATGAGTCTCGATGAATTTAAGCACCTGCTCCAGTCGTCCATCGGCGACGTTGCGCCGCCCTGCGCGGCAGGCGCCTCCCTCGGCGAGCGCCTCGCCCAACACCCGCAGCGCGCTGTCGAGGATCAGCTGCGCGGCGAGTTCGGAAAGATCGCCGGCGGCCTCGAATACATCCATCAGCATGTGCTCCGCGATCGTGAACTCCGGTCGCCGGGCGGAGATGCAGAATCCCGTTGGCAACTCGAAGTGCATGAGTTGTCGCAGCTGGTGCGTGGGCAGCACGACGTGCAGCACTTCGTGCATGGATTTCGGATCGGTCCGGCATTCCATGAAGAAGGGCGTCATCGCCTTCGTGACCAGGAAGCAATCCGTTTCTGCGACACAGCTGCCGGATTGATGCGTCACGCAGAGGCGTCCGCGCTTGACGAACCAGAGTACGGTCACGTCGGCAGCGTCCTCGCGGATGTGAGGCCAGGCGCGGCGAAAGGAAAGACGCGTGTTCGAGCGCAAGCGTATGATCGAGCAGGCCCCTACCGTCTTGCGCTCCGCGCGCACTTCGACGCCGGCACGACCATCGATGGAATAGTCGCCAAGGTAATACTCCCGGTTGTCGACGCCTCGAAAGGCGCTCTGACAATCGTGATAGTTGCGTTCGTCGAACGCGAATATGGTTTCCGTCATGCTGACCCCTTGGCTGCGAGCGAGATAGTAGCACTTCAGGCGGATGCCGCCTGGCGGCGCATGTTTGGAATATCGATCATTCACGAACGCCGGGGACTCGGCCGGGCGTAAGATATTGAGGCGCGGGCGCGAGATGTCGAGACGCCCGGCGCGGCTTCTGGCCAACTGCGAGGCGGCCCGGGCGCGCGGGGGCAGGTCCCCTCCTGCCGAGGCCTCGCCACTCGAGATGCGGAGAGTAAAACCGTGGACGGAATCGAATCGGGCTCATCGGGCTCAAAAGTTCAGGGGGGCTGCCCGCATGCGGGCGGTGCGATGAGGCTGCGCGGCGACGAGTCGCGTGTCGATCCTCTGATTCGCAAGAATCCCTTCCCGTTCTACCGGGCGCTGCGCGAGCAGCAGCCGGTCTATTACGATCCGAAGCTCGATGTCTATCTCGTGAGCCGTTACGAGGACGTCGAGACCGTGCTGCGGGATCCGGTCACGTTCTCCCTCGAGCACGGCTACCAGGATCGCTACGCGAACGGTTTCGTCGATGAGCTCGCGGACATCATGAATCGCGAGGGCGGTGGCTTCGTCCGGGACATCATCGCCTGTGATCCTCCGGCGCATACGCGCCTGCGCAAGCTCCTCGACAAGGCGTTTACCGCGCACCGGGTCAAGACCCTCGAGCCGAGAATCCGCCAGATCGTGGTCGATCTCATCGAGCCGATCGCCGGACGGGGTCATGCCGATGGCATGAAGGACATCGGCGCGCCGCTCACGGCGCGCGTCATCTGCGAGCAACTCGGATTCGATTTCGACGAGGTCGGCACGGAGCGGATCGCCCGTTGGACGACCGCGCTCCTCGCGCAGATCGGCAGGATGCAGACGCACGATGAGATGCTGGCGAACGCGCGCGAGATGTGCGAGCTGCAGAACTACATCATCCCGATCATACGGGCGCGCGAGAGCGAGCCGCGGGAGGACATGATCTCGGATCTGGTGCATGCCCGGCTCGATGACGAGCAGAATCCGACTCTGTCCTTCGCCGAGAAGGTCTCCTGCGTGCGTGCCATGCTGATCGCGGGCAATGATACGACCGCCGCCGCCATCGCAAACCTCCTGCTCGTGCTTGCGACCCAGCCCGATCTCGCGCGCCGGCTGCACGAGTCCGCCGACGATGACCGGTTCCTCACCCGCTTCGTCGAGGAGCTGCTTCGCCTCGAGCCGCCCTCGCATGGACTTTTTCGCACGACGACCCGCGAGGTGCAGCTCGGCGGCACCCGGCTTCCGGCCTTCGCGCAGGTCTGCATTCTCTTCGCATCGGCCAACGACGACGAGTCCCAGTTTCCGTGCTCGAGGCAGTTCGACGTGACCCGCGGCAACGTCGGCAAGCATCTCACCTTCGGCGCCGGCATCCACCGCTGCATCGGCGCGGCCCTGGCCAAGATGGAGATCAAGGTCGCCGCACAGGAGATCATCAAGCGGCTCGATGACATCAGGCTGGCGATACCGCTCGAGGAGATCGCTTACCTGCCTACGGTCGCCACGCAGACCGTGATGCGGCTGCCGCTCACGTTCTCGAGGCGTGCTTGATGGGCGAGGGGGAGCTCGCCTCGACGCTGCCGGCCCTGCTCGCCGGAGTGGTGGCGCAGCGAGGCAGGCATGAAGCCATCGCGACGGCCCGGGAGACCCTGAGCTACGAGGAGCTCGAGCGGCGCACCGCGCGGATGGCACGCGCGCTGCTCGCGATCGGAGTCGGCAAGGGAGCGCGGATCGCCTTGCAGGCGCCGGATGGGGTTCTTTGGCTGACGGCGTATCTGGCGGCCTTGCGCATTGGAGCGCTGGTGACGCTGGTCAGTACGCTCGCGACGCCTCCGGAGTTGGCTCACATCCTGCGCAACAGCGACACGCAGATCTTCCTCGGGGCGCGCCGCTTCCTGCGCCATGATTACGCGGCGACTCTGAGCGCCGCCCTGCCGCAGCTCGCACAGGGGAAGGCGGAGGCATTACGGCTGGCCGTGGCCCCCTATCTACGCTCGATCTGGCTGGATGAGGCGGCTGATCTGCCCTGGGCGCGGCCGATAGAGGATCTGATCGAGCGGGCGGACGCGCCGGGGGCGCCGGATGCGGCGCTGCTCGCGGCCGTCGAGCGCGAGGTGGCGCCGGGTGATGATGCCGTCGTCGTTTACACCTCCGGAAGTACCTCGGCCCCGAAGGCCGTCGTGCACACCCAATGGAACATCACCCGTCATCCCCCCGAGCTTGCGAAGTACTTCCTGCTGAAGAGGAGCGATCGCATGATGCCGCTCCTGCCGGCGTTCTGGCTCGGCGGCCTCGCCATGGCGATGGAGGTGTTGAGTGTCGGGGCTACGCTCGTGTATCCCGCCTCGCCGGAAACGGACGTCGTCCTCGATACCATCCAACGATTCCGGGTCAACCGAGTGAACAGCTGGGGCGACATGCTGGCGAAGCTGCGCGATGCGGCGATCGCTCGCGGCATCGACGTGGACAGTATCGTCGGTCTGGGGCCGTTCCGCGACGGCGGTGGCGAGCTCATTCCGCCGCATCTGCAGGTCAATATGCTCGGAATGAGCGAGACCTTCGCGGCGCACAGCGCCGAGCGGCTCGATTGCCGCCTGCCCGATGACAAGGCGGGCTCCTCCGGACGGACCGTCAACGGCTATGAGCGGCGGGTCGTCGACCCCGAGACCGGCATCCCGGTCCCGCCAGGTGAGAGCGGTGAGCTGCAGCTTCGGGGTGGCGCGTTGCTCTCGGGCTTCTACAAGGTCGAGCGGCGCGAGGTATTCACTGCGGATGGTTATTATCCGACAGGTGACCTCGTGCGGGTGGATGCGGACGGCTATCTCTACTTCCTCGCGCGCCGGGGGGATATGATCAAGACGAAGGCCGCGAACGTCTCTCGGCTCGAGGTCGAGGCCGCCATGCGCGCCCTCCCCGGGGTGGAGCTGCCCCTCGTCGTGGGGCTGCCGGACCCTGAGCTCGGCCAGCGCGTCGTGGCCGCCGTCGTTGCGGCGAAGGACGCCCGGCCGAGCGAGGAGTCGCTCAAGGCGGCGCTGCGCAAGGTGCTCTCGAGCTACAAGGTTCCGCGGCAGATCGTCTTCATCGCGGCCGAGGACGTGCCGCGAACCGGAACGGGAAAGGTCAAGCTCTCGGAGCTGGCCAACATGATATCGAGCCGCATCACCGATTCGGCCGCTGCCCGATGAGCGACTGAAGCCGTATCGACCGGCAGAGACAACCGGAGGTAAACCAATGAGTGAGCGACACGCTTCCCTCGAGAGCCCGTGCGCTGCGGAGGCGGGGCTGATCGTGGACCGGGACCCGCAGCCCCGAAGTGCGGTCAAGCTGCCGCAAGGCGCCACGCTCGTCTCGGCCGACAACCATATCGAGCTGACCCGCGATGTCTTCTACGAGACCTTCCCGCAGCGCCTGAGAGACTCGGCGCCACGCGTCTGGTTCGATCGCTACTGGCGCGTGGGATTCAAAGGGAAGCTGGAGGCATATCCGACGGGAGTCGATATCGATACGGCACTCGCGAAGTCCGTTTTGAACGACGGCTTCGATTTCAAAGTCCGCAATCGGCACCTCGATATCGAAGGCATCGCCAAGGAGATCGTCTATCCGCAAAGCCTCCTCGCCTTCGTCCGCTATCCCGACCAGGAGATGCAGGAGCTCATGTACCGCACGTACAACGAGTACGTGGCCGAGCTCAGCGCCGCCAATCCCGGCAGGTTCTATCCGGTCGGGATCCTGAGCAATTGGTGGAATCCGGAGCGGGTGGAGGGGGCGGTGCGCCAGATCCTCGACCTGGGCTTCAAGAGCTTCATGCTGCCGTTCAGTCCCGGAAAGGGCCCTGACGGCAAGCCTCTCGACTACGCCGGATCGAAGATGGACCGGCTGTGGGCCGCGGCGGAGGAGGCGGGACTCCCAGTGAGCTTTCACATCGGGGAGGTGCCGACCGATGGCGAGCGCGGCGGATTCGGCACGTTCTTCATCGTCCAGGCGGCGCCCTTCCGCAAGGTGTTTGGCAATCTCATTTTCGGGGGCATTCTCGACCGGCATCCTTCCCTGCGGGTGGTCTTCGCCGAGGGCGGCATCAACTGGGTCGCGGGAGCGCTTCAGGATGCGGAGCTGACCTACGGTGCCCATCGGGAGATCTACGACATCAAGCCGCGGCACCGGCCGAGCCATTACTGGCGCCACAACATGTATGCCACCTTCCAGACCGATGCGATCGGACTGCAACTGCTCGATTACATCGGGGCCGATCGGGTCATGTGGGCCCAGGACTACCCGCACAGTGAGGGCACGTTCGGCTACACCGCCGATGCGCTCAAGGAAATACTCGATGCCGCTTCCGAGGCCGATGCCCGCAAGATCCTGGGCGAGACGGCGCTCGCGCTCTATCGGTTGAATTGAGAGCGGAGCGCGGCGATGCGCAGGCCGCCCCTCGAGGCGGCCGCGTTCGCGGCTCCTTCAGTCCTTGCCGCCGCGGCTCAAGCCCCGGGTCAGGGCGGCCATCGAGAGGTACTTGGTCGTCGACCAGCCCCCGTCGAGCGCAATGGTCTGTCCATTGATGATGCTGCCCTGCTCGGAGGCCAGGAAGATCACGGCGTTGGCGACGTCTTCCGCGGTGCAATCCCGATCGAACGGCGTCATCTCCTGGTTCACACGCTGGAAGCCCGGCGAGTCCCAGTAGTCCCTGGTCATGTCCGTCTTGATCACGCCCGGCGCGACCAGGTTCGAGCGGATGCCGCTCGCGCCGTACTGTACCGCCAGGGCCTGCGTGAGCCCGATCAGCCCGGCCTTGACCGCACAATAGGCGCCACCGTCGAGGCCTCCCATGATGCCGAACACCGAGCCGATGTTGATGATGGAACAGCCGCGACCCATGACCGGAATCGCCGCGCGGCAGAATCGGAAGGGTGCCTTGAGGCTGGTATCGATGACTTCCCCGAGGGTGGCGTCATCGGTCAGGTGCACGGGGGCCCACTTGCCCGACCCCGCGTTGTTGACCAGGCAGTCGAGCCTGCCGAAACCTTCCTTGGCCAGGGCCACGGCACGCTCAGCCGCATCCGGTGCCGTCACGTCGATGGCGAGGATGCGAGCGTCCGTGACCGGTGCAAGATCGGCAGCGAGGCGCTCGAGGCGTTCCTTGCGCCTCGCCACCAGGACCAGGCGGTAGCCGGTGGCACCGAGCTTGCGTGCAATCGCCTCGCCGATTCCCGCGCTGGCACCCGTGACCAGTGCGACGGGTTTTGAGGAAGTTGGCCCGGCCGAGTTCGTCATGCGGATGTCACCGTGTTTCTGGCGGATCGCCGCAGAGTATACGCAGCCCGTTTCCCGCGGGTGGGCCCGCTCGCGCTGCGGGGCCGCCTGACCGCACCAGACAACGGTCAGATCCGATGCAGGCTAGTCGGAGGCTTCCGGATCGCTTCAGGCCATGGACGCGGGCGCCGTCCTCAGTGTAAACATGCTACAGCGGTCGAGAATGGGGGAAAGCATGGCTAGCGAGATCCATGAGCTCTACGACGTCATCGTCATTGGCTCCGGTGCGGCGGGCGCCATGGCCGCGCTGCGCGCGGCCGAGCTTGGCCTGTCGGTAGTCATCGTAGAGAAGGCTCACAAGTTCGGGGGCACGTCGGCGACTTCCGGCGGCGTATTGTGGGTTCCGAACCACCAGCTCGCGCAAAACAGCGACAGCCGGGAGCAGGCGCTGCAATATCTGGACGCCGTGGTCTCGGGACCGATCCAGCGCGAGCGGCTCGAGGCGTTCGTCGACCAGGGGCCGCAGATGGTGCGGTTCATGAAGTCGCTCGGCATCGCCCTTGCGTCTACGCCGTGGCCTGACTATTACCCCGGTGCCCCCGCGGCGCGGGCAGACCGCTCGCTCGTCTGTCCGACGTTCGATGGGCGGGAGCTCGGCGAAAAGTTCACGCTGCTGCGCGAGCAATACACCCGCTTCAAGCTCCTGAACCGCTACTCGATGGATCTCGGCGAGTTCTTCACGCTATCCGCCCGCGGCAAGGGCTGGAAACGTGCCCTGGCGAGGATCCTCTGGGGCTACTGGTCGGATCGAAGCACGCGAGCCTTCACCCGCCGTGATCGCCGGCTCACCCAGGGTGCGGCGCTCATGGGACATCTTTACAAGCGCCTCTTCGATCGCGGCGTGCAAGTGCATCTCGAGAGAAGGCTGGAGCGCCTGCTCGTCTCCGGCGGCCGGGTCAGCGGGGTGACGGTCAGCTATTTCGGCCACCCATACGACATCCATGCCCGCCACGGCGTGGTGGTTTGCGCAGGAGGCTTCGAGTGGAACCAGGAGCTGCGCGAGCGCTTCCTGGCGGTTCCCGGTCTCACTCGCTACAGCAGCACGCCGGAGGACGCCAATCGTGGCGAAGCGCTGCTCGCGGGATTGGCGATCGGCGCGGCCACCGAGCACACCGATGCCGGCTGGTGGATGCCCACCATGCACATGCCGATGCCCGCCGCCTCGAATTTCGAGGAGATTCACCAGGCGGCATTCGACGTCGGCCGCCCGCACAGCGTCTGCGTCAATCGCACGGGGCGGCGCTTCGTGGACGAGGCTTGCGGCTACGATGATTTCGGCAAGGGGATGGTCGCCGATCAGCAGAAAACCGGGGCCAACTGTCCCTGCTGGCTGGTGTTCGACAGCCGCTTCCGCTCGAGTTTCGCCGCCGGCGGATTCATGCCCGCTGCCGTGATGCCGGACCGGGTCATTCCGCGGGAATGGTGGGACCACTACATCTTCAAGGCGGACACCCTCCAGGCGCTGGCGGCGAAGATCCAGGTGCCCGCCGAGGCGCTGACCGCCACCGTGGCGAGCATGAACGAGTATGCACGGACGGGTCGGGATCCGGAGTTCGGCCGCGGCGGCAACGACTACGACAAATTCTTCGGTGATCCCACCTGCAAGCCCAACCCTTCCCTGGGCGCGATCGAGAGCGCGCCCTTCTACGCCGTGCCCATCAATCTCGGGGACCTCGGCACCAAGGGTGGGCTGAAGGCGGATGCCTTCGCTCGCGTCCTCGATGCGCGCGGCGAGCCCATCCCAGCCCTTTATGCGGCCGGCAATGCCTCCGGATGTCCGTTCGGCAATTGCTATCCGGGCGCGGGCGGCACGATAGGACCGGCGCTGACTTTTGGCTTCATCGCCGCGAACGATATTGCCGCGCGGGCCGGGCGGCAGCCGCAGCCGCGCCGCGAAGGTACCGCCCTCGCGGTCTGAGGGGCTGCGTACCTCCAACCGCGGCGAGGCAATCGGGCTCATGCTGTCACGCTATGTCAAATGACCGGCCGGGGCCGGGCGGCCGGCGTTGCG
>JAKBCR010000197.1 GCA_021807675.1 Pseudomonadota bacterium | reverse complement strand
GTTGACGATCCGTCCCCAACGGGTGCGGATCATGGGCATGAGGAGGGGCTGGGTGACGTTGAAGAAGCCGTTGACCGAGACGTCGATCACCCGGTGCCATTGCTCCGGGCGCATTCCGGGCAGCACGGCATCGTCGTGGACTCCGGCATTGTTCACCAGGATCTGGATGGGCCCCTCGGCCAGTGCGGACTCCAGCGCCTGGCGAGTGCTTTCCGTCTGGGTGACATCGAAGTGCAGCGCGGTGGCGCTGCCGCCGGCAGCGCTGATCTCTTCCACCAGCCTTTCCGCGGCATCGACGCCTTGCCTTGCGTGCACGTATACGTAGTGACCCTCACGCGCGAGACGGCGACAGATCGAGGCACCGATGCCGCCACTGCCGCCCGTCACCAGTGCCCGCTTGATCGTCCTGCTCATGTCACCTCAGCTCCAAACACGATGCCGGCGCGGCCGCTCAGGAGCTCCCGTCCGCCACCCGACACCGTGAATTCATACAACGTGCCCTCGTCGTCGCCAGCCAGCCGCTCGGCGCTCGCGATCAGATCGGCCTCGAGATCATCGAGATGGGTGACGCGCAGCACGAGGCTTCTGACGCTCGTCAGAAGTCCGGCACGTGCCGTCGTGCCCGCGATGTGCGCCATGATGGCCCCGTGTACTGCCATGGCCTGCGCCGCATACTCCACCCCGCAGGCCGCGCCGAGCCGGCCGTTGGCCCGCAACGGGTTGTCCGTCAACCGATGGCTGGTGGCGCGGCACCGAATGCGCACCGCGTCCCAGCTCAGCACCTCATCGAGGAGACACATGCGCCCGCGGTGCGGGATGTGACTCTCGATCCAGGCCCGATCGAGGCGCGCGCCGCCCGGCAGGCGATTGAAGGGAGTCGGCTCTAGCGGCATTCGCGCACCTGCACCGCCATGCGTTGCTCGCCGATGTAATCGAGCACCACCTCCCCGGGCTCGCCGCGGGCGAGAAGCCGCAGAAGCGGCAGACTACGCGCGGCGGGCACGGCCGTGCGCAGGGCTTCAAGCCGCGGGTCGGCGAGCCGGTCGGCCGGGGCTCCGGGATCGCAGAGTCTCGCTGCGAGTCGCGCGCGGGCATCGGGCGCCGGCGTCGGCGTGAGGACCAGCGCCATGCCGAAGGAGTCGGGCACGGGGCGCTTCGCCCGCAGCGGCTCCGGATAGGTTGTCTCGTAGGCGCTCAGCAGCACGGGGAGGCGCTCCACCGTCACGAGGACGAGTGCTTCGAGAAGACCCGCGGCGAAGCTGCCGTCATACGCGCAGAGCGCGGTCGATGCGGCCATTGAGCCCGTGGCCAGGCTCCAGTAGCCCGCGGCGGCGTTGTGCACGGAGTTGTGGAAGCGCGTCGGTGAGAGCTGCCGGTCCGCGGAGGCCAGGGTCTCGCAGATCTCGTGACAGATGTGCCCATCACCGCTCGAGGAGCTGAATACCGCAAGCAGCTCGCCCGGATCGAGGCCCGCCGCCGCGACCGCCTGCTGCGCCACGCCGAGGGCGAGTTTCACCGTGGTGCCGATCCTGCGGCGCTCGGCGGGCGGCAGACCCTCCGGTGTCGGGACTGTCGTCGCACGAGGCGAGTAGGCCTCCTCGCCGGCCAGCGCGCGCGCGCTGCTTTGCCAGTCGGTCAGACCGGGGCCGATGAGGCCGATGCCTTGGACGTAGGCGCTCGGCATCGGGGCGGTCATTGCGCGCGTCCCAGCACCAAAGCGCAGTTGGAGCCGCCGAACCCGAAGGAGTTGCTGATCGCTCGCGCGATCGGCCGCTGACGGCTGGCGAGCAGATACTCGAAGCCGAGCGAGGCGGCGACGTGTCGGGTATGCGGGCTTCCAGGCAGCAGGCCGTGTCGCAGTGAGAGTGCGCAGATCACCGCCTCGAGCGCGCCCGCCGCGCCGAGCGTATGTCCGGTGGCGCCCTTGGTGGAGCTCGCCTGCACGAGCCGGCCGCAATCGGCGAACACGGCCGCGACGGCGCTCGCCTCAGCGCTGTCGTTGCTCGCAGTGCCGGTGCCGTGCAGGTTGATGTAGTCGATGTCCTGCGCAGGCAGACCGGCGGCGGCCAGGGCCTCGAGCATCGCGGCGCGCGCTCCGCGTCCCTCGGGATGGGGCGATGACATGTGGTAGGCATCGCTCGACTCGCCGACGCCGAGCAGCAGAATCGCATCGCGATCGAGACTCTCCGGCGCTCGCTCGATGAGCGCGAAGGCGGCCGCCTCGCCGATCGAGATGCCGTCGCGCTCGAGATCGAAGGGCCTGCAGGGACCGCGGGAGGTGAGCTGCAGCGAATGAAAGCCGTAGAGAGTCGTGAGACAGAGCGAATCGACGCCGCCGACCACGGCCGCATCGATGAGGCCCGCCGCGAGCATCCGCCGTGCCGAGCCGAACACCTTGGCGCTCGAGGAGCAGGCGGAGGAGACGGCGGCCGCGGGTCCCTCGAGCCCGAGAAGCTCCCGTACGAACGCCGCGAGCGAGTAGGGGTTGTGTGTACCGGCGTAGTCGAGGGCCGCGGGAAGGGCACCGGTCTTCGGGTCGCGCTGCCGGTAGGCGACCTCCGTCTCGAGCATTCCGGAAGTGCTCGTGCCGAGGAAAAGACCGATACGCCGCCGTCCCCAGCGGCCGGCGCACGCGGCGACGGCATCGAGAAAGCCGTCCGCCGCGAGCCCGAGCTGCGCCAGGCGGTGGTTGCGGCAGTCGAAGCGCCTCAACGCGGCCGGTAGCCGCACCTCATCGATTCCAGGCACCTCGCCGATGCAGGTATCCAGCGTCACGGTCTCGAAGGCGCAGGGCGCAAGGCCGCTGCGCGCCGCGCGCAAAGACTCGAGCGTCGGCTCGAGGCCGTGGCCGATGCAGCTCGTCGCGGTGAGATGGCGGATGGCGAGGGGAGTCATGCCGCGGGCGCTTCCCCGGCTCCCGAGGCGAGCGCGGCCCGCAAAGTGACCGGGGTGAGCTCCCTCACCGCCAGGGTGTCCAGGAGGCGCGGCAACACCTCGAGAATGACGGGCACGCCCTTGCCGGTACGCGCTGCGTGGCCGTCGTGCAGCAGCAGGATGTCGCCCGCGCCGAGGTCGCGGGTGAGCTTGCCGAGCACCGTCTCGGCACCCGCGCTCACCGTGTCGAAGCCTCGCCGCGTCCAGCTGGCGAGGCGCAGGCCGAGGCGGCTCAACACCGGATCCAGGAAGGGGCTGCGCAGTCCCGCCGGGGCGCGGAAAAAGAGCGGGTGCTGGCCCGTGGTGATGCCGATGGTGTCCTGCGCGCGCTCGATCTCCCCCACGAGACCCCGGGGACCGAGCAACGAGAAATGGCTCAGGTGCCTTTGACTGTGGTTCTCGAGGGAGTGTCCCCGGCGCACCATCTCACGCGCGAGCTCCCCGTAGCGCTGCACACGCTCGCCGATGCAGAAGAACGTCGCCTTGGCCCGGCGCTCCTCGAGGAGCTCGAGCACCCTGGGGGTGATCCGCGGATCGGGGCCGTCGTCGATCGTAATGGCGAGCTCCCGTCTGCCGGCGGCGCTCTCGGGCAGACGCGTCCAGTTGGGGCCGAGCAGCGTGCTGCGCGGCGTGAGTCCGGCGGCCATGAGCAGCGCGTGATCGACGAGCACGGCGCCGAGCGCCCAGGGCCAGGCGGACGGCCGTGCCAGGAGAAGCGCCAGCGCCCCCGCGTGTACGCCAAGCGATGCGCGCACGAGCGGCGAGGGGCGCCAGCGCGCAGGACTCGGGGAAGGGGTCGTCGATGCCATCGGGGAATTTTAGCCTGCGAGAGCCTCGTCTCGTATGAAGCGCTGGATCCGGGCTCCTGCCCGGCCCGCCGCCGTTGCGGCAAAAGGCGCGGTTTTTTGCCTCAACGTCCGCCACCTGCGGCGGCGGGGCACGTCCCTGTGCCTGGAGGCAGCGCTTCATGATCCGGCGGGGACCAGGAGCGCGGCGTAAATCAGCGCCAGAAAGGCCCCGGGCGCCACGGTCTCGCCGAGGTCGTGCAGCACCGGCACCGATGAGAGGGCGAGCACCCCGAAGCCGACCACGGTCGCGCAGTTCGCCACCAGGAGGGAGGCGAGGGTCAGCTCGCTGGCGGCGCGCTCTCCCGGCTCGGCGCCGGTGTCCGGGCCGGCACCGGAAAGCCGCCGGTCGAAGAAGAGCGCGTAGTTCGAGCCCACGGCGACGATGAGCAGCATGCCGACCACGTGCAGCAGCGTCAGCCGGGCGCCGAGCAGTGTCAGGCCCGCGGCCACGGTGAGCACCGCCAGCGCGAGCGGCAGGACCACCCGCAGCACGCGCGCGGGCCGGCGCAGTGCGATGAGCAGGAGGACGACGATGGCGGCGAAACCGGCGAGGGACAAGCGCACCGCGCCCGCGAGGTAGCCCGAGTAGAGGGCGTCGACCTGATCCTTCAGATCCAACACGGTCACACGATCCGGCGCACCGACGGCCACGGCCCGCCGCACCCGCCCGACATCGATGTCGATCGCATGCCCGTGCGAGACTGGCGCGTTGAGCGGCAGCAGCGCGTGCCAGCCGTCCGGTTCCCTGACGAGCAGCGAGTCCTCGAGGGTCGCGAAGGAGGTCCCCTCGAGGGAAGCTCGCTTCAGGAGAGGCGCCGTACGCGCGACTGCCACGTCATGAAGGAACGGTTTCAGCCGGTCGGCCCGCAGCGGCAGACCCGCGAGCGCCCGCGCGAGCCGTGCCCGCAGGACATCGGGTGGCGGCAGGCTCTCCTGCCGGCGCCGCTGTACCGCCAGGCTCGGCAGGTACTGCGCGGGACTTTGATAGCCCGCAATGACGTTGCGCCCGATGAGCGGGTCGAGCTCGGCACCCACCTGCTCGGCGCCCTCGAGCGCGGATTGCTCATCGGGCGCCGAAACGACGACGAGGTCCCGCACGTCGGGCGCGCCTAGATCGGCGCGCAACCTGGCGTCCAGCCGCTGAGCCGCCGCCGGCACCGGGCTCAAGGCCGCCAGATCGTGGCTGAAGAGCCGATCGCGATGCAGGATGAGGACGACCGCTGCGCCGGCGGTGACGATCGCGACCGCGACCCGACCCGCCGAAGCCTTGCGCAGCAGAAGCGCGGCGCCGCGCCCGATCGGCGTCAGATCCCGGATCCTGAAATCTTGCGGCAGCAGCTGCGGCAGCACGAACCGCGTCACGAGCCCCGCCGCCAACACGCCGGCGAGCGAATATAGCCCCAATTGCGCCAGCCCCGGAAAGCTCGACACCAGGAGCACGGCGAACCCGCATACGGAAGTCAGCATCCCGAGCCGGATGGTCGGCCAGACGGAGCGCCGCCACGCCTCTTTGCTGCTGCTCGCCCGCGATTGAATGAAAAGATAGATCGAGTAGTCGACACCCTCGCCGATGAGCGTGATACCGAAGCCGAGCGTGACGCCCTGCACGACGCCAAACCCCAGGGCCACCGCCGCGATTCCCGCGAGCGCCCCCGAGACCACCGGTACCAGCCCGAGCAGGAGCGCCGGCACCGAGCGATAGACGAGGAGGAGGAGGGCGATGATGAGCGCCGAGCTGATGAGGGAAAGGCGCATCACCTGCGACTTGATGGTCGCCCGCGCCTGCACGGCGAAGACACCGGGCCCCGACATCACGAGCTTCGGTGCGCCGGGCCCGCCGGCTGGCGATGCCTGCAAGCGCATCACCGCCGCATGAAACGCCGTCCGGATTGCGTCCACGGCATGCTGTTGCCCGTCCGTATCCGATCCCGCGGCGCGCGTCTGTACCAGCAGGAGCGCCCGCATGCCGCCCTTCGATACCCACACCCCATCCTGGGTCCGCGGCGGCTGACTCCGGCTCAACCGATCGAGCAGCGTCATCATCTCGCCGGTCGGATCGCTCGGCACCCAGGACTTGGCGAGCATTCCCGCCGGCGAGGCGAGCAGGTCGATCGTATTCCCGATGGCCTCTCGCAATCCGGGGACACTGAACCGCTCGGGGGTCACCGTGCTGCTGAGCAGGTACCGGTGCGCGAAGAGAAACGCCTCGTCGCGCCGCATCGCCCGCGGGTCGCCGTTCTCGACCGCCAGAAACCGACGCTCCGCCCGCAACCGGGCCGCCAGCGCCCGTGAGATGCGCGCGCGCGTCTTCGCATCCGACCCTTCGACGGCCACGATGATGAGCCTCGAGGCCACTCCCTGACGCAGCTGCTCCACGAGCAGCCGCTGCGCCGCCGTAGGCGAGCGCGGCAAAAAGCCCGAGAGATCCGCCGAGTACCGCGCCCGCGCGATCACCCAGATCGCCACCACCGCGAGCCCCGCCCAAAGGAGGACCGCCGCGCTACGCCGTCCTCTCATGGCACGGCCGGCTCCGGCCTCACCTGGGCTTCCCCGGCACCCCGACCCGCATCACCGACCGGTCACCGCCCACCTGCAGTATCTCGACGGACTGAATCTCATCCCCCGTCCCCGTGATCCGCACGTTGCGCACCTTGCGCGCGACGTCCCGCTCGAGCGGCACGAGCCGCAGCTTCCAATCCTCCTTCGTGCCGCTGAATCCCACCTTGAAGGCCCGCTCGAGCCCCGCCTCATCCCCCGCGAGCGTGTCGCGAATGGCATCCACCAAGGGCGCCACCTGCGGATACGAGCTCAACTCCATCCGATACGTCCGTCCCCCGCGCCGCACCGTCAACTCATCCCCATCGAGAACCAGCGACTCTTTCTGCGGCGTAAGCTCCCTCTTCTCCAGGTGATCCGGCGCCTCATAAACCAACACCCCCGACGATCTCACCGGCCGATCGAGAATCGCCAGGTAATCCGTCTCCACATAGCTCACCGTCCCCCGCTGCCTGCGGGCGAGCATCGTCATCAACTGCCCCAGCGTGAATCCCGACTGGCTCTGCGCCGCAATCTCAGGCTGGCCTGCGACGCCCCCCGTCGCGGCCCGGCAGCTCGGTGTCGCCACAAGGAACAACGCGCACATCCCGCCCGCAAGCCAGGCGACGGATCGCTCCGGGTAAAAGGCCTTTCCGGGGGCGTGAAGAACGGGAAAGTTCTTCCCGCAGTCTTGCGAAACCCGCATGTGACGCTCACTCCACCCAAAAATCAAAGAAGTTGAACCAGTTATAAGGATACTCCCGGCAATGACCCTCCAGCCGCCCCGCATACCGCACCACCGCCTCCCGAATCGCCGCCTGCCGCTCCTGCGGCTCCACCCCCGAGAAGTCCGCAATATCCTCGAACAGCACCCGATAGCGGTTTCCCCCGCAATAAACCCCCAGCATCAAAATGACCCGCCTCCCCAGGAGCGCCGCGAGCCGCATCGGCCCGATCGGAAAGCGCGCCGCCCCTCCCAGGAACGCCACGATCTGCGTCGCCTCTCCCCCCGGCGTCCGGTCTCCCAACATCCCGACGAATACCCCCTCATCGAGCAAGGCCCTCACCCTGAGCATCGCCTCCGCGCTCCCGAGGCCCACCGTCCCTCCCGCCAAGGCCGGATTGATGGCCGCCATCATCGCGTTGATCTTCCGCGCATTCGCCTCGTAAGCCACCATCGCGACGCGCAGCCCCGGCTCTCGTCTGCCGATCGCCCGCGTCACCTCGAAGCTGCCCAAATGCGCCCCCACGAGGAAAGCGGCATCCCCCGCCGCCCACCGCGCCCGCATGAGCTCCTCCCCCTCCACCGTGATGTCGAAGAGCTCGAAGCGGTCGTTCAGCAGATACACCCGATCGTGAATCGTCGTCGCGAAGGTCATCAGGTGCCGGAAGCGATCCTTCGCCGTCGGCCGCCGCCCCAGCACCCGCTGCAGATAGCCTCGGGAGGCGCGCCGGGCCTTTGGCGCGAAGAGGAAGAAATAAGCGGCGATGGCATGAAGGACCACGCGTCCCGCGCGGCGCCCCACCGTGAGTGAGAACACCGCCATCAGGCGCAGCAAAAAGACGCTGCCGCGCTCCTGGCGCCGGACCCACTCCGCAGCGCTGGTCTTCGGTACCGCGCCAGCCGGTCTGGTCATCGGGAGGAGAGTGCGCCGGTCGCCACCGCCTGTCCGCCGCTCAGGATCGTGAAGCGCAGGGTCCCGCTCGCGAGCCGCTCCTTGACGAGCACGAGCGGCTCACCCGGGCAGACCGCCCGCAGAAACTTCGCCGACGCAACACGCCAACATACCGGCTCACCACCGTGCTCACGCTCGATCGCGCGGATCGCCTCATCGAGCAACACCACGCCCGGCAGGACCGGCATGCCGGGGAAGTGCCC
>JAKBCR010000023.1 GCA_021807675.1 Pseudomonadota bacterium | reverse complement strand
CGCTTCGCTCCGCCGAGCGGGTGTCCATGGATGGACACCCCGGGCTTGCGCGAAGCAGGATTGCGCAGCGCAATGTGCTCCGCCGCCGGCGGCGGAGCCTCGGGCAAAATACCGCGCTTTTTGACCGAGTCGCGCGTCGATCGCGCAGGATGCCCGGATCCAGCGCCTCAAAAGAAGTGCCGCCACTCCGGCCATCGGGCCACGGCGATACCGATACCGACCGATACGATGAGCAGCAGAGTGAGCGTGAGTCCTATGAGAAAGCGTTGCATGGATGGAAAAGTGAGGCCTGCGGGTGCCCGCGCCATGATAGTCCTCCGGAGGCGCGGATGAGTCTCAGCATCTGCCTGCTCGCCGCTGAGGTGGCCCCGCTCTCCAAGACAGGCGGGCTCGCCGACGTAGCGGGCGCGCTGTCGAAGTACCTGGCGACAGCCGGCCACGACGTGCGCCTCTTCACGCCCCTATATGCGTCGATAGACCAGTCGAGATTCCCGATGCGGCCTATCGATGGGCTGCAGCACGTCCCGCTGCAGATCGGGCCGCATCATTATGTCTTCTCCGTCGTCACAACCAGGCTTGCGGGCTCGGACGCTCTCGTGTACCTGATCGACTGCCCGGTTCTTTATGGGCGCCCGGCCATCTACACGACGGATCCGGATGAGCACCTGAGATTCCTCGCCTTCACCCGCGCGGTGCTGGCGGCGTGCCAGCGCATGCGATGGTCGCCGCAGATCCTGCACTGCAATGACTGGCATACAGCCTTCGGCCCGCTCTTCGTCAAGGCGCAGCTCGCGAGCGAGCCGCTCTTCGCGCGCACGCGCTCGGTGCTGACGATCCACAACATCGGATACCAGGGCATATTGGGCGCTGCCGCCATCGCGGACCTGGACCTCGGTCCGAAGAGCCATCTGCTTCATCAGGACGAGCTGCGCGCCGGGACGATCAACCCCCTGCGCCACGGCATCCTGTACGCGGATGCAATCACCACCGTCAGTCCCACGCACGCCCTCGAGATCTGTACCGACGAATATGGGATGGGGCTGCAGGACTCGCTGCGAATGAGACGAGACGCGCTGACGGGTATCCTGAACGGGGTCGACTATCACATATGGGACCCCCGCAACGACCGGTATCTGCCGGAGCATTACGATTCGGACACTCTCTCGATCAAGACGGAACTGAAGCGCGCGCTCATCGAGCGGCTGGGTCTGACCACGTCCGCCACGATCCCGCTCGCCGGCATGGTGAGCCGGCTGGCCTCGCAGAAGGGAATCGAGCTGATGTTCGAGTCGCTGCCGCAGGTGCTGGAATGGCGTGATCTCGGCTTCGTCGCCCTGGGAAGCGGAGAGCCGCAGTACGAGCGCTTCCTGGCCGAGCTCGCACAGAGCTTTCCCGGACGGGTCGTATTCCGGCAAGGCTACGACGATGAGCTGTCGCACTGGATCGAGGCCGCGTGCGACATGTTCCTGATGCCTTCGCTCTACGAGCCGTGCGGGCTGAACCAGATGTACAGCCTGCGCTACGGCACGGTGCCGATCGTACGGCGCACGGGAGGGCTCGCGGATTCGGTGGAGCACTACGTTCCCGACACCGGCCAGGGCACCGGCATCGTCTTCAACGACTTCAATTCCGCGGCGCTGGAGTGGGCGCTCAACACGGCGCTCGATCTGTATGACGAGCCCTCTCAATGGACGCAGATGGTGCGCAACGGGATGGCGAGGGACTTCTCGTGGGAAAGGCAGGGGCGAAGATATGTGGAGATCTATCGCAGCCTGATCAGCGCAAGGTGAAGGTTCCGCTCTCTTCGAACGGAATCGAGCGCAGCCAGCCGCGGGTGAGCTCCACCCTGCCCTTCATCCGATAGCCGATGCCCTGGCCGCGGGGCTTGCCGAAGAGGGTGAAGATCGCGCCGGCGACATTGGACGTAACATCCATGTTGAATTCAGCCGTCCCGAGCGCGGGAACGACGAAGCTCGCATCCGAGACGCCGGAGGCGAGCTCCTGGCCGCCGAGGTAGACGGTATAGGAAAGGCCCCGGACGGGCAGACTGCGGTCATTCGGGTTCTCGACACGCATGCGCACGCGCAGTTGCTGCTCGAGGAAGTTGGCCTTGCGCACCTCGACATCGACGATCGAGAGCTTCGGCGTCTGCAGCCTCGGCAGGAGAAGCGCGCAGCCGGAAAGCGCGGCGGCGACGAGCAGAAGCGGCACGGAGCGCATGGAAGGCATGCTACCGAACATCACGCGCGCCCGTACATCTTGTTGAGTTGCGCGAAATGCCGCCCGAGCTCCGGTGTCAGCGCGCCCGCGGGAAGGCGCCAGTGCCAATTCCCATGCGCGGTGCCGGGGGTGTTGAGGCGGGAATCGCAGCCGAGCGCGAGCAGATCCTGGGCGGGGATGATGGCGAGCTGCCCCACGGAGCCCAGGGCTTCGCGGATGAGCGCATCGGGCATCGATCCGCAAGCCACGCCCAGCATCGAGTCGACCCGGCGGCGCGTCTCCTCATCGAGACTCCTGTACCAGCCGAGCGTGGTGTCGTTGTCGTGCGTACCGGTGTAGACGACGCTGTCATGCTCGTGCATGTGCGGGAGGTGCGGGTTATCACCCTCGCCGCTGAAGGCGAACTGCAGGACCCGCATGCCCGGGAGCCCGAAGCCCTTGCGCAGCGCAACCACATCATCGGTGATGACGCCGAGGTCCTCGGCGAGGATCGGCAGGTCGCCGAGCTCATCCAACAGCAGTCGCAGGAGATCTTCCCCCGGGGTCAGATGCCACTGCCCCCCGCGCGCATCCGCAGCGCCGGCCGGCACCGCCCAGTGCGCCGCAAGGGCGCGAAAGTGATCGATGCGCAGCAGATCGACGCGCTCCAGCTGCTCGAGCACGCGTGCGCGCCAGTAGACGAAATTGTCACGTCGCATCGCCTGCCAGTCGTAGAGCGGATTGCCCCAGAGCTGTCCGGTGCGCGAGAAATAATCCGGCGGCACCCCGGCGACGGCGGCTGGCCGGCCATCGGCCTCGAGCTGGAACTGCTGGCGGTGCGCCCACGTCTCGGCGGAATGGGGTGCGACATAGAACGGCAGATCGCCGAGAATGCGCACACCCCGCGAGCGAGCGTGCTCGCGCAGCCGTCGCCATTGCGCGAAAAAGACGAACTGCTCGCGCTTGATGCGCTGCAACTGGGGAGCAAGGTCGGATGCCACCTGCGCCATTGCGGCGGGCGTCCGCTCACGCAACTCCGTGGGCCACGTCCACCATGCCGCACCGGCCTGCGCAGCGCTCAGGACCTCGAAGAGAGCGTAGTCATCCAGCCAGTGCCGGGTCTCATCGAGAAATGCGGCGTACTCTGAAGGTTCGGGATCGAACATCCCGGCGGGATCGAGGAATGCGGGATTGCCGGCGAAGTCGGAGCGCACCCAATAAGGAGAGCCGTCCGGCCCCGTCGGGCCGGCAGGCAGGATCTGCCAGACGCTGAAGCCGGCTTGCGCCAGCCAGTCGATGAATGCACGGCCGCCGCGGCCGAGCGCCTCCTCCAGCGATCCGAGATGCAACAGCACTCCGGCGCGACGCCGATCAAGCACGGGAAGGCGCATGGCGAAGACTCCTTGTATCTAATTTCCCATCGACCGACGGTCGACCCCGATGCCTGAAGCGGTAACCAGGCACATGGGCGAGGCGGTGCCTTTCAGCGAAGCATCGCTTCGCTCCGCCGAGCGGGTGTCCATGGATGGACACCCCGGGCTTGCGCGAAGCAGGATTGCGCAGCGCAATGTGCCCCGCCGCCGGCGGCGGAGCCTCGGGCAAAAAACCGCGCTTTTTGCCCGAGGCGCGCTGGGCGGGGCAGGATGCCCCGATCCAGCGCCTTCAAGACGCGTAGGCTCGCCGCATGACGCCCCCGTACTCGGGGCTGCCGCGCCCGATGGAAATCGGTTGCGCGAGGCTCTCGGGCGGCGGCAGGCCGAGGAGAC
Organism: Pseudomonadota bacterium; assembly: GCA_021807675.1. Taxonomy (GTDB): domain Bacteria; phylum Pseudomonadota; class Gammaproteobacteria; order Steroidobacterales; family Steroidobacteraceae; genus 13-2-20CM-66-19. The sequence continues at coordinate 29,153 of JAKBCR010000023.1, read as the reverse complement.
GGTAGAGAACGACGAGCTGGCGGCGATACAAGCTGTCGAACTGGCTCACGGCATCGGCGGGGTTGTAGTCGCCGAACCACCAGAACCAGTCGGAGCTCTCGCAGAGAGCGAGTTGGCGCTCGGCCGCGGTCCGCGGTCCGCTGGCCAGGACGCCCGAGGACATTACCCCATCGAAGGCGAGCTTGGCTTCGCAGAGAAGATCCCAGGCGCGGTTCTTGGCCGGATCGCCCATCCAGGTGGCGAGGGTGCCGTGCACCCAGCTGCCGGCCACCACGCTCTGCAGGGGGCGCGGGTCGAGCCCGCGCGCGACGCAATCCGAGAGAGTGGTGAGCTCCAGCAGCGGATGCGTGGCCAGCAACGAATACACCGCGCGCAGGAAATAGTAGCCGTTGAATGGGTAGTGCTCCCAGGCGTTCTCGCCATCGAGGGCGATCAGCACCGCGTGACGGCCGCGGTCCGGGGATTCGGCGTACTGCTTGGCAAGACGCGCAAGCTCGTTGACGAGGTTGTGGGCGGCATCGTCGCCATGCCAGGTCGCGTACGTGAAGCCGATGAGATCCGACAGCGTATCGTCGCGGAAGAACTCGACCATGCTGCCGCCGGGCAGCCGGTAAGGTCGGTTGTAGGCATCCGAGTCGTGCGAGGCCTTGGGGTCGCTGCGGGACAGGGCCCCCTGCAGCACGTTGGCGCTGGTCGCGGCCCACTTGAATCCCGCCCGGTCCAGCAGCTCCAGCGTGGCGCGGCTGATCGCTCCCTCCGAAGGCCAGCAGCCGTCCGGCTCCGTCCCGAACGCCTGTTTGAAAACTCGGAGCGACTCCCGGATGTGCCACTGCGCGCGCTCCGCCCCTCCCGGGTAGGAAGGGTGTTGCGGCAGCGGCATGTTGGGCACGGCATCGCGCGCCGCCTGGAAATCGAGGAGCAACGGGACGATCGGATGCCCATACGGTGTCACCGACAGCTCGCACTGGCCCCGCTCGGAGAGCTTGCGGTAGCGCGGCACGACGGAGGCGACCAGATCGCCGATCAACGAGAGCAGCTCCCGCCGCTGCGCGGCCGTGAACGCGCGACCCTGTTGGGTCAGGCTGCTGACGAGCGTATCGGAGCGGCGTACCGTCTCCCCGAGCCAGGCGAGGTGGTACCAGACGGCGAGATCATGGATGAGCTGGTCGGAGGCGTAACTTACGCGCTCCGGGGTGGCGAGCGTCTCGGCGAGCGTGGCGAGCTCGAGATACGGGCCGAATCGCTCGATCATCTGCTTGCGCTGGGCCTTGAGGCAGGCGCGCAGGAGCTCCAGGCGCTCGACGGGCTCGGCCGGCACCGGATCGGGACCGAGGAGCGCGAGGACCGGATCCGGCAGGGGGCTGCCGGTGCGCAGATGCGCGGCCACACGGCGCGAGATCTCCTCGAGCTGCTCGAGCAGCACCGGCGTGAAATTCACCACCGCGCGCACCGCCGGGTTGGCCTCCATGTGCGCGGCCATGTCGGTGTAGTCCTTGATCGCGTGAAGATAGGTCCAGGGCAGCACGTAGCGCCCGGTGAGCGCATCGCGATACTGTGGCTGGTGCATGTGCCACAGGAGAACGACGGGCAGGCGTGAGTCGGATGCCATGGGCGCTCAGGGGGAGAGCCGGCGGAGCATGTCGGGAGTCACGACGACGACGCCCTTCTCGGTGACGAGGAACCGCCTCGCATCCTCCAGGCCATCGAGCCCAATACGCATTCCGTCGGGGATGTCGCAGCCCTCATCGACGATCGCCCCGCGGATGTGACAGCCGCTGCCGATGAGGGCGTGCGGCAGGATGACGGAGCGCTCGATCGCCGTGCGCTCCTCCACGCGCACATCGGAGAAGAGCAGCGACTCGCGCACGAGGGCGCCGGAGATGATGCAGCCGCCGGAGACCATCGAGTTGATGGCCGTGCCTCGCCGTCCTTCCTCGTCGAGAACGAACTTGGCCGGAGGCTGATGCATCTGATAAGTCCAGATGGGCCAGTCTTCGTCGTAGATGTTGAGCTCAGGCCTGACGTGCACCAGTTCCAGATTAGCCTCGTAGTAGGCATCCAGCGTGCCGACGTCGCGCCAGTAGCTCTGCGCGCGCGTCTTGACGTCCTGGAAGGGATACGCGAACACCTGCAGGGTGTTGCTGAGAGTCTTCGGGATGATGTCCTTGCCGAAGTCGTGGGCCGATGAGTCATCGACCGCATCTTCCTCCAGGAGACGCTGCAACAGGCGAGTGTTGAAGACGTAGATGCCCATCGACGCGAGAATGGTATCGGGCCTGCCGGGAAGAGTATCCGGGACCGCGGGCTTCTCGGAAAACTTCGTCACACGATTCCATTCCGTGGCCGTGAGCACGCCGAAGTGCCGCGACTCGCCCGCCGGCACCTCGACCACGCCGACGGTGATGTCGGCGCCCTTCTCCACGTGGTAGGCGATCATCGGGCCGTAGTCCATCTTGTAGATGTGATCGCCCGCGAGCACGAGCACGTGCTTCGGCCGGTGGGAGAGAATGAGATCGATGTTCTGATGGACCGCATCGGCCGTGCCGCGGTACCAGACGGGGCCCTTCTGCTGCTGGGCCGGAATGGTCTCGACGAACTCGCCGAACTCGCCGCGCAGGTAGCTCCAGCCGCGCTGCACGTGCGCGATCAACGACTGCGCCTTGTACTGGGTCAGGATCGAGATCTGACGGATGCCGGAATTGACGCAGTTCGAGAGCACGAAATCGACGATGCGGAATTTGCCGCCGAACGGCGTCGCCGGCTTGCAGCGATGCTCGGTGAGATCCTTGAGGCGCTCTCCCCTCCCCCCCGCCATGATGACCGCGAGGGTACCGCCTGTCAGGCGGCTCACGTAGCGTCCGGAAGAGGCACGCGCTGGCTGTCGGGACATGAGTGTATTTCCTGGGACGCTTGGGAGTCGTGGATGCGGGTCTCAGGGTCTCGGAGCGGGGCGGTTATGGCCCAATCTTATCGTGCGCGCAGGCTAAAGCCACTTCATCAGCCCGAGGGCGTACTCGTGGGACAGCAGGTCGTGCCGCGGGTAGATGCGCACCTCGGTGGCAAACTGGCCGCATTCCGCCGGTTCCGCATCGAGCGCAAAGACGGCCGCCCCGTCGGACTCGTGCTCACCCGTGGCTGCGAGGGGCGCGCGCCATACACCGTCGCGCTCCGGCGGCATGAAGGAGCAAAGCGGCGGCGGTCCCTGCTCTCCCTCGGGCAGCAGGCGCCGCGCCAGGAGCTCGACGCGAACGTCGGATGGCTGCAATCCGTTCAGGCTGACCGCCACCCGCAGGCGCAGATGCTCGCCGCGCGGCAGCTCGGGGGGCGCATCGGCGACCACCCGCAGACTCACCCGGTTCCAGGTCTGCCGGATGCGCTGCTGCCACTCCGCGAGCCCGCGCGCACCGGCGAAGCCGCCCTCGGCGAGCCGCCGGTACTGCTCCGCCGCCGGACGATAGAGCCCGCGCCTGTAGTCCTCGAGCACGCGCCTCATGTTGAAGCGGGGAATCACCGTCATCATGGCGTGCTTCGCTCTCGCGACCCACTCCGGCGAGCAATCGCTCTCCCCGGCCGCGTAGTAAAGCGGGATGATCTCTTCCTCGAGGGCATCGAGGATGAGCTCCGCCTCGAGCGCGTCGCGGCGCTCGGGGTCCTGCACGTTGGCCGGCGGGATGCCCCAGCCGTTGTCCTGCATCCAGCCCTCGGCCCACCAGCCGTCCAGGATGCTCAGATTCAGGCGTCCGTTGATGGCGGCCTTGATCCCGGAGGTACCGCTCGCCTCGAGCGGCGCAATGGGGTTGTTCAGCCAAACGTCGACCCCGGAGACGAGCGAGCGCCCGAGCTGCAGGTCGTAATCCTCCAGGAAGATGATGCGGCCGACGAAATCCGGCGACGTCATGAGCTGGCGGATCTCGCGCAGCACCTGCTTGCCGGGCTCATCCGCAGGATGCGCCTTGCCGGCGAAGAGCAGGAGCACGGGTCGCTCCGGATCGTTGACGAGGCGCGCGAGCCGCGCCCGATCGCGCAGCAGCAGGGTTGCGCGCTTGTACGTCGCGAAACGCCGCGCGAAGCCGATCGTCAGCACGTTGGGCCGCAGGGGGTCGAGAAACCGCGTGACGTGCCGCAGCTGCGCCGGACTCATGCCTTTGCGAGTGTACTCGCGCTGCAGGCGCTCACGGACGCTCGCCAGCATGCGGGATTTCACCGACTGGGCCGCGGCCCAGAAGCGCTCGTTCGGCACGGCCTCGAGCGCACTCCAGAAGCCGATGTCGCTCAGCCGGTCGCGCCAGCGGGGGCCGAGCTCGGTGTCGAATAAATCCGTCCAGGTCTTGTGCAGGAAGGTCGGCACGTGCACACCGTTGGTCACGAAGCCGACCGGGTTCTCCTCGGGGCGGATCTCCGGCCATTGATCCGCGCAGAGCCGGGAAGAGACCGCACCGTGGATGCGGCTGACACCATTGATGTGCCGTGCGCCGTTCAGGGCCAGCCGGGTCATGTTGAAGAGCCCCGGTGCCGTGGGACTGCGCGCGAGATCGAGAAAGCGCTCGAGCGGAATGCCGAGCTCCCGGATGAAATCGTTGAAGTGCGCGAGGATGAGATCGTGTCCGAAGGCGTCGTGCCCCGCGGCGACGGGCGTGTGAGTCGTGAAGACGCACGCGGCGGCCACCGCTTCGAGCGCCGCCTCGAAAGGGAGTCCGAGCGCCAGATGCTCGCGCAGCAGCTCCAGGATGAGGAATGCGGCGTGTCCCTCATTGAGGTGCCACACGGCGGGCATGAGGCCGAGCGCTCGCAGCGCACGGGTACCCCCGATGCCCAGGATCATCTCCTGCCGGATGCGAGTGGATTCATCACCACCGTAGAGGCGGTGGGTGATGTCGCGATCGGTCGGGGCGTTTTCAGCCGTATTGGTATCGAGCAGATAGACGGGGACGCGCCCTACCTGAGCCTTCCAAAGTCGCGCGACGACGTCGCGGCCCGCGATCCGCACGATGACCTTGATCCATTCCCCGTTACCAGCGCGTGCGGGCTCCACCGGCAGATCACGTGGATCGTGCTCCCGGTACTCCGCGTGTTGCACTCCGTCGTTGTCGACCGTCTGCGTGAAGTAACCCTGCTCGTAGAGAAGGCCCACCCCGACGAAGTTCGCGCGTCCATCGCTCGCGGACTTGCAGTAATCACCGGCGAGAACGCCGAGGCCGCCGGAATAGATGGGAAAGCTTTCGTGGAACCCGTACTCGGCGCAGAAGTAGGCCACCAGAGGCTCATCGTTGCCGGGAGCGGGCGCCGTCAAGTACGCATCGAGCGACTCGAGCCCGGCGCGATACCGCGCCAGGTACACCGGATCCCGTGCCGCACGGTCGAGGCTCGACTGCGCGATGCAGCGCAGGAGCAGCCGCGGATTGCCGCTCGTCTGCGTCCACAGCTCAGAGTCGAGGTCCTCGAAGAGGGCGCGGATCGGACGATGCCAGGAAAAGAACAGATTGCCGGCCAGCTCGGGCAGGCGCTTCAAGCCCTCCGGAATGACGGGAGTGATCTCGAGGAGCGTATTGCGCATTGCGGTCCTGTATCGGGCGTCCTGCAGAGAATGAGACCGCGCAGTCTAGCCGGTCGGGACGGCCTCTGCTCAGGGAGCGCCGCGCAGAATTCAGCAGGCATTGCGAGGATTTACCGCAGACTTGAACTCGGGTGAGCAGCCTCGAGAGTCGCCGCCGCTTTGCGGCAGCTGAGCCGCTAGACTGTGCGACATGTGCGACATGTGGAAGCCTTACCGGAAGATGGCGTTGGCGGGCGGCCTGGCGGCGGTCGCGGCAGCGGTGGCGGCGACGGCGGGGCTGGCGGCGCCAGCGCCAGCTCCGCCAGAGGCGCGGCAGCACTCGCTTCTGGCCGGCGTGCCGCGCGTGGCACTCAGCGGAGCCTGTCTGCGCTCGGGCACGGCGTATCTGCGTGCGCACATCCGGGGAGCGGTCCGCCTCGATATCGACCTGAAAGGCCACGGGTTGTCGTGCGAGGGGGGGCCGCGCCTCGACGGCGGCGGAATCCGGATGGGCTTCGAGGGACGCGTGGAGCCGGGCGGGCGCAAGCTGAGGATGGTTTTCGGGATCGGCGGCGTGCAGGAGGGTCGTGCGGGGCGCGAGCTGCCGGCCAACCTGACCGTGATCTTCGAGGGCGAGCATCTGCTCTTCTCCACGCAAGGAGACCGCAACTGCACCGTCGACCGGCTGACGCAGGAGCCTCTAAGCGCGAGCCACGCTCCAATTCGATCTCCAAGCGCGGCCGCGACGATTCGCGCGCGCTCGATCGCGGCGAAGACCCGCGCATATCGGGTCGTAGCCCACGGGTTCTGCATCGCGCCCGCCAACGATGTCAGCGGGCGGCGGCGCATCCTGGTGACGACCTTCGATTTCGCGGGTCGCGCCGACTTCAACGATCCTTGAGTGACAGTGAGGGCATCCGTTCGTGAGCAGCCAGTGGTGTCGTCCGAATTCCGCAACCCTCCGATGGGCCCTGGGCATCGTGCTCGCCGGCGCGCTCGCCTCGGCCTGCATGGCGCAGCCGTTGACCATCGAGAGCCTGAGCCACTTCCCGCGCACGACGCTCGAGATCGTGACGCACGGTCACCCGGACCAGTTCGAGGTCTGGATCGCGGATACCCAGGTGCGCCAGGAGCAGGGGCTCATGTTCGTGCGCGATCTGCCGCCGAGCGAAGGAATGCTCTTCCCGCAGAGTGCGCCGGAAGTGGCGCACTTCTGGATGAAGAATACCTACATCCCGCTCGATATGGTGTTCGTGGGCGAAGACGGGCGGATCGAGAAGATCATCGCCAACGCGCACCCGTTCTCGCTGAATGTTCTGTCCTCCGGTGAGCCCGTCATCGCGGTGCTCGAGATCCGTGGCGGCGAGGCGAAACGACTGGGGATCGGAGTCGGGGATCGGGTGAGCTGGAAAAACCCCGGGGCATGACTCCCGGCGGCTGGATCTCTCGTATCCCTGCTCATTCCTCCTCGGCCCTGGGCCGATAGGCCTGCACCAGTTCCTGTTGTCGGCGCGAGGGCACGGGATCGTAATGACTGAGCTCCATGGCGTAGGTGCCCCGGCCGCCGGTGAGCGCCTTCAGACGAGTCTGGTAATCGGAGATCTCCGCGAGCGGCACGTGGGCCGAGACGGTAGCGAGCTGACCGGATAGCGTATTGTTGCCGTTGATGCGGGCGCGCTTGGTCGCGAGGTCGCCAGTGATGTCACCAATGGCGCTCGCGGGGGCGGTGATCTCGAGGTGCACGATGGGCTCGAGGACGATCGGATTGGCCTTGCGGATGGCATCCAGAAAGGCCTTGCGTCCGGCTGACACGAAGGCCACTTCCTTCGAATCCACGGGATGGTGCTTGCCGTCGTAGACGGTGACGCGGATATCCTGCAGAGGGAAACCGGCCAGCGCGCCTTCCGTCAGCACTTGCCGTACGCCCTTCTCCACCGCGGGGATGAACTGACCCGGGATCGACCCGCCCACCACCTCGTCCACGAACTCGAAGCCGGCGCCGCGCTGCAGCGCCTCGATGCGCAGAAATACCTCGCCGAACTGACCGGCGCCGCCGGTCTGCTTCTTGTGGCGGGAATGGCCTTGGGCGGGACGGGTGACGGTCTCCCGATAAGGGATGCTGGGCGGGTGCGTCTTGACACGAACGCCGTAGCGCTGACTCATGCGCTCCAACAGGGTCCGCAGGTGCAGCTCGCCGGTACCATAGAGCACGGTCTCGTTGACGGCAGCGTGGTGCTCGATGCGAACGCAGGGGTCTTCCGCGGTGAGCTTGTGCAGCGTATCGGCGAGGCGCTGCTCGTCGCCGCGGCGCTCCGGCTCTATGGCGATTCCCAGCATGGGCGGCGGAAAGATGACGGGCTTGAGGTGGTATTGGTCCTCGTCATGGGAGTCATGCAGCACGGCATCGAGGTGCAGCTCCTCCACCTTGGCGATGGCGCAGATATCGCCGGGAATCGCTTCCGGGGTCTCCAGGGTGTCCTTGCCAAGAAGGCTGTACAGGTGCGCGACCTTGAAGGGCTTGCGGGCGTCACCGACCAGGAGCTGAGAGCCCGGGCGAACCGTGCCTTGATGAACGCGCAAGACCCCGAGCTTGCCGACATACGGGTCTATGGTGATCTTGAATACATGCGCGACCACGTGTTTGCCGGGATCCGGCGTCACCGTGACGCGCTGAGCCCGCTCTCCAGAGCCTTTGAGGAATTGCGGCGGGTTGCCTTCCGTCGGATTCGGCAGGAGCTGCGTGAATATCCGCAACAGCTCCGCGATGCCGGCGCCCGTCTCGGCCGAGGTGAAGACCACGGGCACGAGATGACCCTCGCGCAGGGCTTGCTCGAAAGGGTCGTGGAGCTGCTCCGGTGAGATCTCCTCCCCCTGCTCGAGGTATACGGCCATGAGCTGCTCGTCGAGCTCGATCACCTGGTCGACGAGCTGTGTATGCGCGGTCTCCACGGAAGAAAAATCGGCTGGCGCGCCGTGCGGTTGAAAGAAGCAGTCGACCACGGATTGAGCACCGTGCGAAGGAAGATTGAGCGGCAGGCATTCGGACCCGAACGTCTCGCGTATCTGGGCCAGCACGTCGGCGGCTTTGGCGTCTCGGCTGTCGATCTTGTTGATGACCATGAGGCGGCAGAGCCCTCGGTCGCGCGCGAATTCCATCAGCCGTTGGGCAATGGCGTCGGGACCGGACGTCGCACTGACTACGATGGCCACGGCTTCAACTGCCTCCAGCACGGAGAGCGTCCGCCCGAGAAAGTCCGGGTATCCTGGCGTATCGAGGAGATGGATCCGGGTCGAATCGCAATCGAAAGTCAGGATGGTGGGGTCGAGCGAGTGTTGGAGCGCTTTCTCCTGGGGATCGAAGTCCGAAACGCTGCTGCCACGCACCAGGCTTCCCTTCGTCCGGATGGCGCCGGCCTGCAGCAGCAGGCTCTCGGCGAGCAATGTCTTCCCCGCGCCGGCCGCTCCGACCAGCGCGACATTTCGGATGCCCTGAGTCGTGTACCCCATGTCGTAATCCCCGGCTAGGAGTGATTCGGGGTGGCAGGATCCGCCGGGGTCGGGGGGAGCCAAGCTCCTGGGCCTCGTACGCCGTCGCGCCACCGGACGGTTGTGAGAGTACTACCGCCGGCGCTCCATTTGGAGCCTGGCACGCTTGATGCGTCACCAGGCCGCCCAGCAACGCCAGGAAGGACACCAAGAGGATTGGGATCAGTCCGAAAGCAAATCATGAAGCGGCCCAGGGCCGCTCCCTGGGCCGCGAGATGAATCCCTGCCCCAAGGCTGGCCGCGCAACGCGGCAGGATGCCGACTTTGCGCCAATAAATTACGGAGCCGTCAGCTCGAGCGCAAGACCCGCCTGATTGGTGGTGGTGAGCTGCACCGGCCGCCGCCAGACGCGCTGCAGATAGTCGAGCACCTTGCGGCTGCGCTCGAGGTCGAGGCCGCGACCGTCGAGCGCATAGTCATGTACCAGCTCCAGGGTGCCGTCATTGCGGACGCGCTTCGCCAACACGCTGGGCGCGCCAAAATTGTACTTGGGGCTGAGAATCGCCTCGTGCAACGCAGTGAGGTCCTGCTCCAGCACCTTGATCTGTCCATCGCTGCGCGCGCTGTAGCGGAAGAGACTCAGCTCTTCGGCGAGCTCGCGCGTGAGGTGGTTGCGCACGAAGGCGAAGTCGTCGTCCTGGATCATGATGTCGCGGGCCGCCTCGAGTCCCTCGCTCTCGACGATCTTCTCCCACATCGCGAAGCCGAGATGGTAGGGATTGATGCTGAGCGCCACCTGTTGGTCGGCGGCAATGGGCCGGACGACGTCGGAGTGGCATTTGATGGCATCGACGTACGCCTGTTGCGGGACGAAGTCCGCCTCGCGCAGCAGTCGCGCGTGCCAGTACGAGGCCCACCCCTCGTTCATGATCTGCGTGGCGAAGACCGGATAGAAATAGAACGATTCCTCGCGGACCGCGAGGAAGATGTCACGCTCCCAACTCTCCATCTCCGGCGCATATTGGGCCACGAACCAGAGCAGGTCCCGCTCCGGATGCGGCGGCACGGGAGCGCGCTTTTTCGGCTCGATACCGGAGCTGGCGGCCGCCGGCTCAAGTTGCGCAAAACGTTTGCGGAAGTCGTCTTCCTCCGGCGTCCTCTTGTCCTCCAGGTACTCGGGATATCGGGCGCGTCGCAGCGACTGATCGACGTCGATGTGCTGCTCCAGGGCCAACGCAGCGTCGAGCACCGCTTCGACGCGCTGCACACCGTGCGTCTCGATCGCCTGCTGGATCTGCCGCGCGTGGTTGGCCGCATGCTCCACAATGTGCTCGCTGACCTGCTCCTGGCAGCGCTGGAAGAGCAGATTGTTGCGCGAGAAATCGGCATGGCCCAGGACGTGGGCGGTGACGAGAACGTTCTCCGCCAGCCCGTTGCTCGAGGCGAGGTACGCGTGTCCGGGATTTCCGGGAAACACCACCTCGAACAGCCGCGAGTGGCCCATGTGCCGCTGGATGAGCTGATAGATGTAGCGGACGCCGAATGACCAGTGCGGCATGCGCACCGGCAGGCCATACACCGCGATCTCCATCATGAAGGTATCGGGCACCGCCTCGAAGTCGACGGGGTGGAACTTCAGGCCCAGCCGGCCCGCCAGCTCCTCGATACGTTGGGTATAGCTCTGCCAGGTGTCGTCTGTGCTTGTCATGCGCTGCGCGCAGGCTTTACGGGGTTCGCTAAGACGCAAACCCCGTCCCTGTAGCGGCGCGCGATGCGCGCCGGGAAAAACGATATTTCACCACTCATGCACCTTCCTCGGCCCGGCTTTCCGCGGAGAAGAAGTGCCGCACCGCACCCCAGACATCGTCAAAGTCGTTGAGAGCGTAACTGCCCGCGGCGCAACCCGCGGCGGCCAGCTCCGCGAACAGGCGCCCGGTCTCGGTGGCGAGCTGCCGTGAGAGGCCGGAAGAGACCTCGACGTAGCCGGTGAAGCAGGCGTCCTCGGCAATGGCGGACAGCCCTTCGCGAGCATCCGCGGAGTCGCTGACGGAGTTGTCCCCGTCGGAAGCATAGAACAGATAGATGTTGCAGCGGCCCGGGTTGTAGCGCTCCTCGATGATCTCCTGCACCTTGGCGAAGCCGGTCGAGGCAACGGTGCCCCCGGTGCCGCTCACCTGGAAGAACTCGGCCTCGGTGAACTCCCACGCTTCGGTGGTATGCGCGACAAACACCGTCTCGAGCGAGCGGTACTCCCGACGCAGGCCCTGCACCACCCAGAAGAAGAAGGTCTTGGCGAGCTTCCGGTCGCGATCCGACATGCTGCCGGATACATCGAGGAGAAAGAAGACCACGGCATGGATCGCCGGTTGACGCCGTCGCGCGAGCTGGCGGTAGCGCAGATCCTCGTCCGTGAACGTAGGTGTCGCGCCTGGCGCGCCACGGCGCTTCACCAGCTCCTTGAAGGAGCGGCGCCGGTCGAGCCGGGAGCGAGCGCCGCGGCGATCCCACCCCTCGCGCACCCAGTCGGAATCCTCCGAGGCGCCGACGCGGGCCTTGAGATTGGGCAGTTGCATCTCTTCCCAGAGCCAGTCGACGATGTCATCGACCTTGAACTCGAGCAGCAGCTGCACCTCGCCCTCCTCCTGTCCTCCCGGTCCCTTCTCTCCGGAGCCGCGCTGACGGGAAGGATCGGCGAATACATCGCCCGGCTTGGCCTTCCCCTGGCCGGCACCCTGCTGCTCCTCCGGCCGGCGCAGCCGAAAGTGATAGTGCTCCAGCATGCGCACCGGCACTCTCACGGTGCGCGAGCCGCCGTTGATCAGCTCCCCACCCGCGACGATCTGCGGCAAGTGCTGACGCACCGACTCGCGAACCTTCTCGTCGTGGCGCAGCCAGTCGCGGGCGCCGCGCGAGAAGAGCTCGTACCACTTGGCGGCGTCCCCGCCCGACTGTCCGCCGCCGCTCTCGCTGTTCGCAGCCATTGTTGCTGGTCTACTCCTTTTTCAGGCCGAGCGCTACTCCTGCGCGAGCAAGGTGGTGACGTAGCTCAAGGCTTCCTTGGCGCTGTGCTCGTCGTAGCCATACTCGGTGATCAGGCGTTGCTGCACGGCCGAGATCTTCTGTCGCGCGTCCTCGTCCGGACGCGCCGTCGAGGTGACGAGCCGCAACACGTCGCGCCGTTCATCGAAGAGGTATTGCTCGATCGCCTCGCGCATACGAGCGTGGCTCGCGAGCTTGAACTTCTCGCCGGCCTTGAAGGCGACCATCGCCTTGCGGACCACCTCCTGCCGGAATGACAGCTTGCCGGAATCGGAGACCTTGATCTTCTCCTCCACCGAGCGCAGGAACCGCTCGTCGGCCGGCCGCGTCTCGCCGGTGATGGGGTCGGTGACCTGGCGGTGATCGAGCGAGGCTTCCACCTCATCGAGATACTTCTCCAGGAGCTGCTGTGCCTCCTCCTCGAACGAGGCAAACATGGCGCGGTGGACGTCCTCCTTGACCCAGCGGTTGTAGAACTCCTTGCGCGCGGTCACCAGGTGGTCGATCCAGGCCTTCTTCTGCTTCGCCTCCATGCGGGCGTCGCTCTCGATGCCGTCCTTGAGCGCGAGCAGCAGCTCCATGCTGGTCAGACTGTTGGTCGTACCGCGGGTGATCGCGTTGGAAATGGCATTGATGATGAAACGCGGGCTGACGCCGGTCATACCCTCGTCGGGGGACTCCGCGTGCAGACGCGAGGCTTCGGTCTCCGGCGCACCCTCGACCGCCTCGCCGGCATAGAGGCGTAGTTTTTTGGCAACGTCGAGGCCCTCACGCTCCGGCTTCGTGAGTCGCGTCAGGATCGCGAAGACGGCCGCCAGGTTGAGCACATGGGGATCGAGGTGCACGTTGCGGAAGGCCGGCGCGCCGGAAACGAGCTTCTGGTAGATGCGGGCCTCGTCGCGATACGAGAGCGCATAGGGGACCTTGATGATCACCATGCGATCGAGCAGGGCCTCGTTCTCCTTCTCCTGGAGGAACTTGTGGAACTCCGCGAGGTTGGTGTGCGCGAGGATGGTCTCGTCGACGTGAATCAGGGGAAAACGGGACACCTTGACGTTCTTCTCCTGAGTCAAGGTGAGGAGCAGGTAGAGGAACTCCCGCTTCACCTTCAGGATCTCGATCATCTCCAGAACGCCGCGGCTTGCGGCATACACGGCGCCGGACCATGACCAGGCGCGCGGGTCGCCCTCGTCGCCGATCTGGGCGACCTTGGCGAGGTCGACCGAGCCGACGAGGTCCGCGATGTCGGCGGTGGTGGGGTCGTGGGGCGCGTAAGTGCCGATGCCAGTGCGCGAGGCCTCCGACAGGAAGACGCGCTCGACCGGCACGCGCACGAAGTCGCCGTCGAATTCCCGCTCCACGGCATCGCGCGCCCAGGGTGACAGCTCCCCCTGGATGGTGACTCCATAGCGGTCGCGAAACTCCGACCGCAGGCTCGCTGGAATCAGATTCAGGGGATTCTCGCGCAAGGGCGAGCCCTTGATGGCATAGAGCGCCCCCTCGTCCGTGCGGCTGTACTCCTCGAGGCCGCGCTTCAAGAGGATGGCCATCGTCGACTTGCCACCGGAGGGAGGACCCAGCAGCAGCAGCAGCCGGCGGCCAACATCAGACCCGGCGGCGGCGGCCTTGAAGTAATCGACGACACGCGACAGCGGCTCGTCGATGCCAAACAGCTCCCGCTTGAAGAGCTCCCGTGCGCGAAGACTTTCCGCCGCATCGGGTTGCGCGGTGCGTCCATGCCAGCGGAGCATGTCCCAGATGTATTCGTGGCTCGATCGAGCCATCGCCGCGGCGTTCGCGGGCAGGATGTCGGCGAGAAATTCGCCGAAGGTGCCCTCCCAGCGCTGGGCTCTGTGCAGTCGGCTGAAGGAGCTCAGCGACTCGATGAAGGCCGAGTGGCTCGTCGATTCCGGGTCAGTAGAAAGCGATCGCATCGTCCCTCCCTCCCGTTTCAGTTCGTGGCCCCATGAAGGATGGACCGGCAGGCCAAGGATGCCAGCGCGAAGGCTCCCAAGTCCGATTCAACGCTGTGCAATGTGCGTGATGGCGCTCGATTTCCCGGTCCCGCTATATAAGACGGTCATGACAGCGGATCGTTCATCGTTTCCGTCTCTCTGCGCACTTGGCTCCGTCGTACACGCGGACCCCCGAGACGCGCTTTGCTTCGTCACGCCTGCGGCTCTCAGGGAAGCGCTCTCCTGGTTCGTGGATATGGCCCGTAGATGCGGCACTGGAAGCGATAAAGCAAAATGCATGCCCAGTTGTGCCTGGATGCGCCGAGAAGGTGCGAACGGGTCCGCGCGCATGGGGACATCTTATGTTTTGTCCGCGGCGTGCGCCACTGTGTGCGGCACCGGAAAGCGAGCACTGCTTCAGAGTTTTCACGACGAGCTGTCGCCGGCACCCCACAGGACTGTCGTTACTGTGAACTGCGGCACTGCGGTGCGTCAGCCGCGCAATATCCTCCATAAAACCGCCTTTTGCGTGCGTTATCAAGCGGGTGGGCGCTAGATAGCCTGTCGGGCCGGGGCTGGCTGCGCGCGGAAGAGCTCACTTTTCGAGCGTGGAGACACGAGCAGTGGCCAATCCAGCATCGAGTGCCCCCCGGAGTCTCGAGTCCGGTAACGGCGAGAATGCGGCGGTTACGCCGTCCCCCACGCAGCGGCCGACAGTCGATCTGACGGCACTCACTGACCGCGATGACTTCCTGCTCGAGCTCGGAGAGGCGCTGGGCGGACAAGCGTCGGTGAGTCCAGTCGACTCGATCGACACCGCGATGGGGCAACTTGGAAGCACCAAACGGGGGCAGATGCTGGTGATCGATGCCCGTGCAACGAGCGACGTGCGGGCGGACGTACAGCGCGCGACGCAGCAAGCGCCGAATGCGGTGGTCGTCCTGTTTGCTGAAGCGGATTCCGAGAAGCAGACTGCCGCGGCGGTAAAGGGTACGAGTGTCTTTGCGGTTCTGACGATCCCGCTCGAGGGACCGAAGACGACGGCGGTACTGGACGCCGCCATCGCCGACGCCGTCAGCCGCAGCGCCGCGGCGCGCGGCCCCGCGTCGGAGCGGCCCGGCTCCGCTGCGGCTCCGACGCCGAGGCTCGATTCTTTCCGACCCACCATGTCGTATTCCTCGAGGGAGCCCGAGGAGCCGCAAGAGGGCGGACCCAAACGGGCGCTGTGGGCCGGCCTGGGCCTCGCCTTCGTTGCCCTCGGCGCAGGGGCAGCGTGGTACTTCGCCCATGGCAAGGCATCGACTGCTCCGCATGCCACGGCACAGGCTTCGGGTACGATCAGCTCGGCCCGCGCGGCATCGCGGAGTGCCGCAGCGGCTTTGCCCCAGCCCGTGGTGGATACGTCCATCGTCGCGGGCCGCGTCGACGATCTGCTGGAAAAGGCGCGGCGCGCGATGCGCGATCGGCGCTTCACCGCGCCGACCGGGAACAATGCGCTCGTCTACTACCGGTCCGCTCTGGCTGCGGACCCGACGAGCGGCGAAGCCAAAGACGGTCTGCGGCGGGTGGGCGACGTCTGTATCTCGCGTTTCCATGACGCGATGTCGGGCGATCACTACAACCAGGCCGCACTGGCGCTGGCGACCCTGAAGCTTGCGGATCCTTCGGACCCGCACTGGGGCACGTTCCAGCTGCAGCTCTCGAGCGCGGAAATCCCGCAAGCGCTCAGCAACGGCAAGGCGGACCGCGCCGCCGCGCTGCTGCGGCAGGCCCAGCAATCGGGCGCCGTGCCCGCGACACAGCTCACCGCCTGGCGCGGGGAGCTCTCGCACCTGAAGCAGGCGGACAAGGCGCAGCGCCTGGCGGCTCTGGTGCGCAAACGCATCCGCGCCGGTGAGCTCACCGGACCAGCGGGCGACAGCGCGGCAGACTACCTCACCCAGCTCCAGGCGGCGGCCCCCTCCGCCCCTGCGACGAAGCAGGCCGCGAGCGCTTTGGTCGCAGCGTTGTTCGGCGAGGCACAGCAGAGCGCGCTCTCCGGGAATACCGCTGACGAAAGCCGATGGGTCGCCGCTGCCCGGGCGAACGGCGCTTCGTCGGCCGAGGTCGCTCAGTTCCAGCGGCAGCTCGCCAGTGCGCAGATCAAGGCCGCGCACCTGAGAGCAGACCACCTGGCGACCCTCGTTCGGGACCGCCTGAGCAGCGGTGCGCTGACCTCGCCTGCCGGTGACAGCGCGGCGGATTATCTACGGGAGCTGCAGGACACCCACCCCACCGGGTCCGCCCTGGACGCGGCGGCCGAGGATAGAGGCCTGCTCGCCGCAAAGCTGATCGCTCGGGCGCACTCCGAGATGCAGCTCGGGGAGATAGAGCAGGCCGATGCCGACCTCGCGGCCGCCACGAGCTGGGGCGCGAGCGCGGCCGCAACCGCAGCCGTTCGGCAGGCGAGCTCAGCCCCGAGGGCACGGCGGGCCGCCGCGGGTCCCAGCTTTATGGAGCTCGCCGCACGCTTGCGGCGGATCCATTACGTCCCGCCACGCTATCCCGACCACGCCATGAACGACCGGCTCAGCGGCAGCGTGATCGTGCAGTACGTGGTGGACAAGAAGGGGTACACCACGGACGTGAAGGTCATTCAGTCCAGCCCGCCGGGCGTTTTCGATCGCGCGGCGACCGACGCCATCCGGCGCTGGCGCTATAAGCCCGCCGAATACGACGGCCATCCCGTCGAGGTGCCCGTGCGCACGCTCATCCGCTTCGTGCTGCCGAACTAAATCCAGCCGTCAGGGAAACCTACCATGAATGTCGCAGGCGCAGATCGCAACCGACGGCTGATCACGGCCGGCGCGGGTACCGCCCTCGCCCTCGTAATGGGCCTCGCCCTGCTCGCGGGCTTCAGGCTGGCGACGCAGATTCGCTCCAGCATCACGGCGCTGCAGACGGCCAGCGAGCTTCAGACTTATCCGGGTGTCCTCACCCAGCAGCTGACCGCCCTGCGCCAGCGGCTGGAGACGCGTGAGTACACGGGACAAGCCCACGCGGAACTCGCGGGCACGGTGGGTCGCTTCAACGGCGACATCCGGCAGCTCGCCACGCGCGGCAAGCTCCAGTCAGCACAGCTGCAGGAGGCAGTGCAGATGTGGCAGGCGTACAGGCCGGTGCTGGCTCCCATCCTCGCCTTCTCCGGCGAGCCATACGTCGATACGGACGCTGGCAGCTCGCTGTCGGAGAGCGGCAAGCTGTATTACGGCAACGTGCGCCAAGCCCAGCTGCTCGCGAAGCAGAACGTCGGCCGGCTGCATCGGCTGCTCAGTGCGGTGACCCGCTCGCTCGAGGCTCAGACCTCGGGCGCCGCGGCGCGCCTGCGGGCATTGCTCTCGGGCGGCGTGCTCGCGGCGTTCGTGCTGGCCGCCGCCGCCGCGTATC
The DNA here is from genome assembly GCA_021807675.1 of Pseudomonadota bacterium. Taxonomy (GTDB): domain Bacteria; phylum Pseudomonadota; class Gammaproteobacteria; order Steroidobacterales; family Steroidobacteraceae; genus 13-2-20CM-66-19. Next base: position 11,714 of record JAKBCR010000023.1, on the reverse strand, counting down.
TGCAGCTCACCCGCATCAGGCACGAGCGGGCCGCGCGAGAGGCGCAGGAGCAGACGCGTGACATCCTGAAGACGGTACGCGAAGGCTTCTTCCTGCTCGATGCCGACTACAAGATCGGCTCCGTCTGGTCGGAGGCGCTCACGCACATCTTCGATCGCAGCGACTTCGCGGGGCTCTCGTTCGAGAAGCTGCTCGAGAACCGCGTCCCGCCCAATACGCTGGCGACGGCGATGAAGTACATCAAGCTGCTCTGGGGCGACCGGGCCCACGAGAACCTGATGAAGAGCATCAACCCTCTCGGGCAGCTCGAGATCAGCATGGACAACGGCCGCGGCGGCAAGGAGACCCGCTATCTGCAATTCGACTTCCACCGCGTGCTCGGCCCGAAGGGCGTCAAGCACGTCCTGTGCTCGGTGAGCGACATCACTTCCAACGTGCTGCTCGCCAAGGAGCTGCAGGAGGCGCAGGAGAACGCGAACGCGCAGGTCGACATGATGGTCGGCATGATGCACGTCGATCCGCTGCAGCTCGGCTCGTTCCTCGACACCACCCAGACCGGACTGCAGCTCATCAATGCGATCCTCAAGGAGCCGGCGCGCACCGATGCGGAGTTCCGCAAGAAGCTGGGGGGCCTGTTCCGCGAGCTGCACTCGATCAAGGGCGAGGCCTCGGCCTTGAACCTGATGAGCATCGCCCAACGGGTGCATCGGCTCGAGGACATGGTAAGCGAGCTCAAGAAGAAGGCGGAGCTCTCCGGTAACGACTTCCTGCCGATGGTCCTGAAACTCGATGAGCTGTTGGCGCATCTGCGCGGCGTGCGGGAGATGGCCACCCGGCTCACGGCGCTGAAAGACTCCGCGACATCCGGCGCTGACGCGCCGAGGTCCTCGGCGGCAGAGCGCCCGGGCGGCCGCTCGGGTGAGGACCTCACGCCCACGATGCAGGCGCTCGCCGAGAAGCTGGGACGGGATCACCGGAAAGCCTTCAGGCTGACGCTCTCGGGGCTGGCGAATGTGCCGGCGCCGTATGTCGCGACCGTAAAGGACTGCCTCATTCAGATGCTGCGCAACTCCGCGGTTCACGGCATCGAGCCTTGCGAGGCGCGGCGTGCCCTGGCGAAGTCGGACGTGGGCGCAGTACGCGTGGACTTCCGCCGCTCGGGAGACGGTTACGAGCTCGTATTCGAGGACGATGGCGCCGGCATCTCACCGCAGGCTCTGAAGGATGCGGCCGTGCGCAAGAGCATCATCACCGCCGAGGAAGCGGCATCGATGGACACCCGCTCGGCAATGGCACTCATCTTCCGGCCAGGCTTCTCGACGCAGGAGGAAGTCACCATGGACGCTGGAAGAGGCGTAGGCATGGATGTCGTGGCACGCACCGTATACGGCCTGGGTGGCAAGATCGGGGTAAGCACGAACCCGGGCCGCTTCACACGCTTCAAGATCGTGCTGCCAGCCGCTGAAGCGGCGAGCTCGGCAGTGGCTTGAGTGAAGAGCAAGGGGGCGTGGATGAGCGTGGGACAAGTCAACGGGGCGGGCGGCAGGCGATCGCTCAAGCTTCTCATCGTGGACGATTCGAACATCATGCGGCGCCGGATCGAGCGCTCGCAGCAGTTCGAGGAGCTCGAGGTCGTCGGTACGGCCGGCAACGGGATCGAGGCACTGGAGATGTTCCACAAGACCGATCCCGACATGGTCACGATGGACCTGACGATGCCGCAGATGGACGGCATCGAGTGCATCTCCAAGCTGGTGCAATTGAAACCGGCGGTGCGTATTCTGGTGATCTCGGCGCTGGCGGACAAGGCGACCGCCGTCGAGGCGATGGAGCGGGGGGCGAACGGCTTTCTCAACAAGCCGTTCACCGATCGGCAGTTGAATGAGGCTATCGCGGAGCTGATGTCCTGAAAGCGAGACGGAGAGACGGCAGATGTTGCGGGAAGAGGAGCTGAAGACTTTCGTCGAGGGGACGACGAACTATTTCGAGGTGGCGGCGCAGCAGCCGGCCACCATCGGCTCGCCGTACCTCATGGAGGGGGCGCCCCAGGTGCACGACTACACCGGGATCATCAGCATCTCGGGCAAGCGTGAGGGAGTCGTGTACTTCACCGCGCCGCGGGCCATGCTCACCGTGCTCCTGATGAAGATGCAGGAGAACGACTTCAGCCACGAGACCATGCGGGACCTCGTCGGGGAGGTGGCCAACACGATCTCGGGCAATGCGCGGCGCGACTTCGGCCGCGACTTCGTCATCTCGGTACCGAGCGTGCTCGCCGGCGAGAAGCCCGAGGTCCCGCAAAAGCCCGGCCAGCGCTCCTTCATCATCCCGATCAACTGGCGCAGCCATTCGGCGAAGCTGGTCGTCTCGCTGACCTGAGCCCCCGCGCCGGGCGAGGCGGCCGGCGGTTCGAGCCCGCCGGCGTTGCCCCGCCCGCGAAACGAAGGACTTGGCGCTGCGGTCACATCGACGATGCCGGTCGGCCTATACTCCGCCCATGAGCGGTCCGCCAGAATCCTGGATCCCTGCCGACCAGCAGCCGATCCGGCGCGTGGGTCGGCAAGCGCGTCGCGCCTCCGCCGGGGACCCTCCCCAATGCGGCGGCTCGGTCGGCCATGGATGCGAATGCTCGCTATCGAACCCGCGCGCCAAAGGGGCTGTATTTCTATACGAGCCATGAGGAGATGGCGCGGGACAGGGAGCGGTGGACGGTACGACGCAATCGTACACAAACAGGGCGACCGCCCGAAGGACCAGATGGATGCGGCGATCCTCAGGCAGGCGCTGGCCATTCTAAACCCGAAGGAACCTGAGAACATGGCGCGCTTGGCGCCATTCCGCACCGCGGCATCCCACTTCGTACCATTGTGGGGAATGCGTGCCCGGACGTGCCGCTTGATCAATGCTCGTCGGCGCGCAGCCGATAGCCCAGGCCGGCCTCCGTAACCAGGTAGCGGGGCCTGTGGGGATCGGCCTCCAGCTTGCCGCGCAGATTCTTGATGCAGACCCGAAGGCTCCGGGAGTCATCCTGACGGTCCGGTCCCCAGACTTCGCGGATGAGCTGGTTCTGCATCACGATCGAGCCCAGGTGCCTTGCGAGACATTCGATCACGCGGTACTCGAGCGGCGTCAGGTGGAGCTCTCCGGCCAGCCCGTGGGCCTCGCGCCGGGCGAGGTCGAGCCGCACGTCACCGAACCGCAGGACGGAGGCCTGTTCCGCGCCGCGCACGTTGCGGCGCAACGCCGCGCGGATCCGGGCGAGCAGCTCCGGGGCGCTGAAAGGCTTGGTGACGTAGTCGTCGGCCCCGGCGTCGAGCGCGGCGATCTTCTGCTCCTCCATCGTGCGCGCGGAGAGGACGACAATCGGGACCGGAGACCAGGCGCGCACCCTGCGTATCACCGTCAGGCCATCGCCGTCCGGGAGTCCCAGGTCAATGAGCAACAGATCCGGCTTGTGGCTGCGGGTCTCGATCTCGGCGCGCAGCGCCGTGTCGGCCTCGATGACGCGATAGCGCTCGGCCTGCAACAGGACCTTGAGCACATTGCGGATGCCAGGCTCGTCCTCGATCACGAGGATCTGATGCATCGCTTCCGTCACGCGGGCGGCTCCTTCGCCGGCAGCGTGAGCTCGAACCGGGCTCCCCCGCCCTCGCGGTGCCGCGCTGCGATCTCCCCGCCGTGAGCCCGCACGACGGCGCGGCAGATGGCGAGCCCGAGACCGGCCCCGACCACGGGACCCTCCTCGTTGCCGCGTTGGAATTTCTCGAACGGCCGCGAAGCATCGCCCGGCGGCAGACCGGGCCCTTCGTCCTCCACCACGACCCGGACGGTGTCGTCGTCGTGGGTGGCGGATATCCGGGAGCGAGTGCCGGCCGGCGTGTACTTGGCGATGTTGTCGAGCAGATTGCCGAAGACCTGCACCACGAGCCCGGCATCCACGTGGACGGGCGGGAGGTCGGGTGACAGGCGAACGTCCACCGGATGATCCCGCAGCCGCTCCTGCAGCCGCTCGAGCGCGGTCCCCACGAGATCCTCGAGCGGCTGCCAGTCCCTGCGCAGCCGGATCTGCCCGGACTGGAATCGCATGAGATCGAGCACGTTGGAAACGAGATCCGACATCTCGCGGGCCTTGACCTCGATCGACCGCGCGAGCTCGGCCTTGCTCTCCTCCGTGAGCGCCGTGCCGCGCTCCGCGAGGGTGCTTGCGGCTCCTGCCATCACGGCCAGCGGCGTGCGCAGATCGTGTGAGATCGACGCGAGCAGCGTGTTGCGCAGGCTCTCCCGCTCCACCGCCAGACTCGACGCTTCAGCAACCTCCGCGAGGCGCGCACGCTCGAGCGCGAGCCCGATCTGGCCCGCGAAGGTGTCGAGCAGATGGCTCTGCTCCGGCAGCAACACGCGGCGCGGATTGGTGGGCAGCACGGCGAGCACGCCCACGGTCCGGCGCTCGTCGCCGAGCGGCACGTAGAGCGCGGGAGCCGCCGGCAGGGTATCGGTGCCGAGTCCCGCGCGCTGCCCGTGGTCGACCACCCATTGGGCGACGGCGAGATCCGCGCGCCGGAGCCCGTTCTCCGGCGCTTCGCCGCGCGGGTATCGCAGCTTGCCGCCGGAATCAGGCAGGAGAACCACGGCCTTGCAGTGGAACACTTCCGCCACATGACGGACCGCCACCGCCGCGATGCTCTCGATCCCCCGGGTCACCGCCAGCTCGCGGCTCATCGCGTACAGCGTGGCCGTGCGGCGCTCGCGCGCACCCGCAACCCGGGTCTGCTGCCGCACGTTTGCGGTCAAGGTTGCAATCACCAGGGCGATGGTCAGCATCGCGCCGAAGGTGACGAGATACTGCGCGTCTGATACGGCAAACGTGAATCGAGGCGGCACGAAGAAGAAATCGAAGGAGGCGACGTTCAACACCGCCGTCAAGGCCGACGGTCCCCGCCCCAGCCGCAGCCCGGCCACGGTGACGCCGAGCAGATAGACCATGGCGAGGTTGGAGAGCTCGAAATGCGGATACATGACGAGGGAGAGCAGCGTGCAAGCCACACTAAGCCCCACCGCGCGGCCGTATCGATCCCAGCGGATCGCTCCCTGATAGCTGGCCGCCGCCTCCGCCACGCGCGCCGAACTCACGCGTTGCCGCACGCGGTCTTCCGCCGGCGCAACGATCACCACGTCGAAGCCGCGAGCCTGGTGGAGAAGCTGGGTTGCCGTCGAGGGACGTACCCATGCACGCCAGCCCCGCCGCTTGGGGGCACCGAGAATGACGCGCGTGGCGCCCCGGGTCTGGGCGTATTCCAGGAGCACCGCGGCCGGCGACGGCCCATCGAGCGTCACGGTCTCCGCGCCCAGGGATTCCGCTAGCCGCAAGACGGCGATCCGGCGATTGCGGTCCTCGTCGGAGAGTCGCAGCAGCCGCAGCGTCTCGACATAAACGACGGTCCATGGGGCATCGAGCGCGTCAGCCATGCGCTTGCCGGCGCGCACGAGTTGCTCCGCCTGCGCGTCCGGGCCGACGGCGACCAGGATCCGGTCGCCGGCGATGCGTGCTCGGGTCCGCTCCGGCGCCAGCGCGCGCACGGCCGCCTCGACCCTGTCCGCGACGCGGCGCAACGCGATCTCGCGCAGTGCCATGAGATTCGGTTTGCGGAAGAAGCGCTCGACCGCCCGCGCCACCTCGTCGGCGATGTAGACCTTGCCGGCGTGCAGCCGCGCGATGAGGTCGTCGGGGGGCAGGTCGATCAGCTCGATGTCGTCGGCCTCATCGAACACTTTGTCGGGCAGGGTCTCGCGCTGCCTGACACCCGTCGTCTGGTAGACGAGGTCGTTCAGGCTCTCGAGGTGCTGGACGTTGACCGTCGTCCAGACATTGACGCCGGCCGCGAGCAACTCCTCGACGTCCTGCCAGCGCTTGGGATGCCGGGGCGCCGGCTCGCCGCCGGCGAGGTTGGAGTGAGCGAGCTCATCCACCAGGAGAATACCGGGGCGCCTGGAAAGGGCGGCGTCCAGGTTGAACTCCTGCCGGACGATGCCGCGGTAGGCGACCGGCAGGGGCGGCAGATGCTCAAATCCCTCTGCGAGCCGCTCCGTCTCCACCCGGCCGTGCGGCTCGAGGTAACCGATGACGACTTCGGTGCCGGACGCCTTGGCGGCACGTGCCGCTTCCAACATGGAGTATGTCTTGCCGACGCCGGCGGAGGAGCCGAAGAATATGCGCAGCCGGCCACGGGTGGCGCGAGCCTCCTCGGCCTTGACGTGGGCGAGCAGCTGGTCCGGATCGGGCCGGGCTTCGGCCGGCGGGTTGTTGGTCATGCGCTTGGCGCAGGTCGCAATGGGACGCGCCTTCGGCGAGCCCCATCCATGTAGCGGCGCGACGAGCGCGCCGGGGAAAACCGCCCCATTATCTCAGCTTATCGAGCGCAAGGTTCAGCTCCAGCACATTGACCCGGGGCTCCCCGAGGACGCCAAGCCACGGGGTCCTGGCGTGGGCGGCGATGAGGGCCCGTACCCGGCCCGGGGTCAGGTGCCTGGTACGGGCGATGCGGCCCACCTGGTAGTAGGCCGCAGCGAGACTGATGTCGGGGTCCAGGCCGCTGCCGGACGCCGTCACCAGATCCACCGGAATGGGGGCATGGTTGGTCGGATCGGCCGCCTTCAGCGCCGCGATGCGCGCCTCGACCGCGGCGGTGAGCGCGGGATTGAGGGGACCTAAGTTCGAGCCGCCGGAGGCGAGCCCGTTGTAGGGCTGCGGGCGGGTGGCCGACGGGCGGCTCCAGAAGTACCTGGCATCGCTGAAGGGCTGGCCGATGAGCCGCGATCCCACCGGCTTGCCATCCCTGACGATGAGACTCCCGGCTGCTTGCCCTGGGAACAGGACTCTGGCGACACCGGTCACGGCCAGCGGGTATGCGACGCCGAGGATGCCGGTCATCAGGATCAGCAGGCTGACGGCGGGACGCAGTATGGAATTGCTCGGCGGTCTTTTCACTCGTGGTCCTCAGGTCAGGTGCACGGCCGTGAGCAGCATGTCGATCAGCTTGATGCCGACGAAGGGCACGAGGATGCCGCCCAGGCCGTAGATGAGGAGATTGCGGCGCAGCAGCACGGCGGCGCCGAGCGGCCGGTAGCGCACGCCCTTCAGCGCAAGCGGGATCAGGACGACGATGATGAGCGCGTTGAAGATCACCGCGGACAGGATGGCCGAGGACGGGCTCGTGAGCCTCATCACATTCAACGCGTTCAGCTGCGGGTAGGTGGTAGCCAGCGCCGCAGGAATGATGGCGAAGTACTTGGCGATATCGTTGGCGATGCTGAAAGTGGTGAGCGAGCCGCGGGTCATGAGCATCTGCTTGCCCGTCTCAACGACCTCGATGAGCTTGGTGGGGTTGGAGTCGAGGTCGACCATGTTGCCGGCTTCCTTGGCCGCCTGGGTGCCGGTGTTCATCGCCACGGCCACGTCAGCCTGGGCCAGCGCCGGCGCATCGTTGGTGCCGTCGCCAGTCATGGCCACGAGCCGCCCCTCTCCCTGATGACTGCGGATCAGGTTCAGTTTGGCTTCCGGCGTCGCTTCAGCGAGGAAATCGTCGACGCCGGCCTCGGCGGCGATCGCCGCCGCCGTCAGCGGATTGTCGCCGGTGATCATGATGGTCTTGATGCCCATGCGGCGCAGCTCGCCGAAGCGCTCCTTGATGCCGCCCTTGACGATGTCCTTGAGCTCGATCACGCCGAGGACGCGGGGACCATCACTGACCAGGAGCGGCGTGCTGCCGCGGCGCGCGACTTCCTGCACGGTCGTGAGCACCGCCCTGGGAAAGGTCTGGCCACGGGACTCGACGTGCTTCTGTATGGCGTCGGCGGCTCCCTTGCGGATCTGACGGGCGCCGATATCGACACCGCTCATCCTGGTGTGGGCGGAGAACGGCACGAAGGTGCCGTGCAGCGCCGTCAGGTCGCGCTCGCGCAGCTTGAAGCGCTGCTTGGCGAGCACCACGATGCTGCGGCCCTCAGGCGTCTCGTCGGCCAGGGAAGCGAGCTGCGCGGCGTCGGCCAGGTCTTCCTCGGTGACGCCCGCGGCGGGGATGAACGCGGAGGCCTGGCGGTTGCCGAGAGTGATGGTGCCCGTCTTATCGAGCAGCAGTACGTCGACGTCTCCGGCCGCCTCGACGGCCCGTCCCGACATCGCAATCACGTTCGCCTGCATCATCCGGCTCATTCCGGCGACGCCGATGGCCGAGAGCAAGCCGCCGATGGTCGTGGGAATGAGGCAGACGAGCAGCGCGATGAGAGCCGTGATCGTCACCGGCGTGCCGAACTTCGTCACCATGACGCCATAGAGAGAATACGGCAGCAATGTCGCCGTGGCGAAGAGGAACACGAGCGTCAGCGCCACGAGCAGGATGGTCAGGGCAATCTCGTTGGGCGTCTTCTGGCGCTTCGCGCTCTCCACCATCGCGATCATCCGATCGATGAAAGTCTCGCCGGGGTTGGCCGTGATCCGCACCACGATCCAATCGGAGAGCACGCGCGTGCCGCCGGTGACGGAGGAGAAATCACCTCCGGACTCGCGGATGACGGGCGCGGACTCGCCGGTGATCGCACTCTCATCGACCGAGGCGGCGCCCTCGATGACCTCCCCGTCACCGGGGATGTAGTCACCAGCCTCGACGAGAACCACCTCACCCTTGCGAAGCTGATCGGCCCGAACTCCTGCCACCCGCGTGCGATCCGCAGGGTCGGCCAGGCGCTTGGCCTGCACCGTCTGCTTGAGGCCCTTCAAGCTCGCCGCCTGCGCCTTGCTGCGTCCTTCGGCAAGTGCCTCGGCGAAGTTGGCGAAGAGGGCCGTGAACCACAGCCAGATCGCGACGCTCAGGATGAACCAGGGCGGCGCCTCGCCATGTCCCGCGAGCGCCTGGAGCCAGAGGGCGGTCGTGAGAACGCCGCCGATGTAGACGACGAACATCACCGGATTGCGCCACTGCACGCGCGGGTCCAGCTTGCGCAGCGACTCGACGATCGCCGGACCGAGCAGTGACCGGTCGAACATCGAAAGTCTGCCCCGGCGAGCGTGGCGCGGCGGCTCGACCTTGGGCCGTGGCTTGCCGGCCGGAAGCTCCGGGCTCGAGCTCTGCGTGCTGACTGACATCTCAACGTCCCCAGAGGATCAGGTGCTCGACGATCGGACCCAGGGCGAGCGCCGGCACGAAAGTGAGCGCGCCGACGAGCAGGATCGTGCCGATGAGCAGGATGATGAAGGTCGGCCCATGCGTCGGCATGGTGCCGGCGGTGACCGGAATGCGTTTCTTCGCCGCGAGCGAGCCGGCGACCGCCAGCACGGCGATGATCGGCCAATACCGGCCGAGCCACATGCAAAGTCCCAGCGCCGTGTTGTAGAAGACGGTATCGGCCGACAGGCCGGCGAAGGCGCTGCCGTTGTTGTTGCTGGCCGAGGTGAAGCCGTAGAGGATCTCGGAGAAGCCGTGCGCACCCGGATTTGCGGCGCCCGCGCGGCCGGCCGCCATGCTCACGGCGATCGCCGTGCCGAGGAGCACGATGAACGGCATCACGAGGATCGCGACCGAGCTCATCTTCATCTCGAACGCCTCGATCTTCTTGCCGAGGTACTCGGGCGTGCGCCCGATCATCAGGCCGGCGATGAAGACCCCGATCATGGCGAAGATGAGGATCGAATAGAGCCCGCTGCCCACGCCGCCGAAAACCACCTCGCCCAGCATCATGTTGAACAGCGGCACGAAGCCGCCGAGCGGCATGAAGGAGTCGTTCATCGCGTTCACCGCTCCGGTGGAGGTGACCGTGGCGAGTGTGTTGAAGAGAGCGGACGAGGCGATGCCGAAGCGGGCCTCCTTGCCCTCCATGTTGCCCCCGGGCTGCAGCGCGCTCGCGGCCTGGTCGACCCCGAGCGCGGCGATCCTCGGGTTGCCGAGCTGCTCGCTGTGGTTGCATAGCGCGAACAGCCCCACGAAAAGGATGGCCATGGCCCCGAACACCGCCCAGCCCTGGCGGGTGTCGCCCACGGTCCGGCCGAAGGTATAGGTGAGCGATGCGGGAATGACGATCATCGCGAGCATCTCGAGAAAGTTCGAGAGCCATGTGGGGTTCTCGTACGGGTGGGCGGAATTGGCGTTGAGGAAGCCGCCACCGTTGGTGCCGAGCTCCTTGATGGCCTCTTGGGAGGCGATCGGTCCCATCGGCAGAGTCTGGGTCCGGGTGGTGACGCTCTCCATTACCGGATTGCCGGCGGCGTCCTTGACCGGGTTGCCCGCAGCGTCGGTTTTCTGCTGCTGATAGGTCACGGGCTGCAGCATGGTCACGCTCTTGTAGGCGCTGAAGCTCTGGATCACCCCCTGGCTGACGAGGACGAGAGCGAGCACGAACGCGATCGGCAGCAGCACGTAGAGGGTCGAGCGGGTGATGTCGGCCCAGAAATTGCCGATGGATTTGGCCGAATGACGCGCCAGCCCGCGGATGAGCGCGACCGCCACCACGATACCGGAGGCCGCGGAGAGGAAGTTCTGCACCGCGAGCCCGGCCATCTGGGTGAGATAGCTCATCGTGGTCTCGGGCGTGTACCCCTGCCAGTTGGTATTGGTGACGAAGCTGACCGCGGTGTTGAACGAGGAGTCGGGCGAGACGCCGGTGAAATGCTCGGGGTCGAGCGGCAGCCAGAACTGCAGGCGCTGCAGGCCGTAGACGAGGAGGCCGCCCAGGGTATTGAATACCAGGAGCGCGATGGCGTAGTGCTTCCAGCCCATCTCCTGCGCCGGGTCTATGCCGCAGAGACGGTAGATCAGCGCCTCGAAGCGCGCACCGACGCGCAGCGGCCAGATCGGCCGGCCTTCCATGACGTTGGCCATGTAGAGCCCGAGCGGTTTGGTGCAGAGCACGACCACCGCGAGGAAAAGGGCGAGCAGGCCCACGGATTGGGCGGTCATCTCAGAATTTCTCCGGCTTGAACAAGGCGTAGAGCAGGTAGACGCACAGGCCGAGCGCGAGCAGTCCGCTCACGACGTACGCGGCGCTCACGGCTCGCCCCTGAGGCGCCCGATTGCCCACGCGATCCCGTGCGAGACCGCATAAAGCCCTGCAATGAGAAGAATGAATACGATGTCCACGCCCGACCTCCGGATTGAGCGATGGCGGCGGCGGGCCGCCTCACCGGCAAAAAGCAGGCCGCAAGCTAGCGCGCGCGCCGTGAACGCGCGGTGAGGAAAAAATTTCAAATCGCGAGCGCACCGCCAAGCTCGATGCCCGGATTGCGGGCATGCACTCGCGCTCGGCTCGCACGAGCAGGTTCCTGCATGCGGGCCGTGACCGCTTGCCGCATGCCGGCGCAGACCGAGCGGCACCGCGCCTGGCGCCGCGACGCCGGAGCGCGTGAAGGATTCAGCCGTCATTCACAAGCTCTTTGGTTTGATAGGCCCGTACAGGATGGACGCGCCGAGATGTTAGAAACGATGAGCGGCTATTTCAGGCGACGAGCGGCGATGGGTGTCGCAAGTGCCGCGCTCGCACGCATCAATGGCGACGTTTCCGCCCGCGCTGACTGCGGGAACTCTTCTGCGAGCCGTTTCGATTTTTTTTTCGCCGAAGGCCGAAAGTCGCCATCCGGAGACTCCCCGGCTTCATCCGCACGATGTTATGTTCAACCCACATCGCACGGGGGTTCATCCATGCACCTGGAAATTCTGACTTCGGTGCCG
>JAKBCR010000022.1 GCA_021807675.1 Pseudomonadota bacterium | reverse complement strand
ACAGGCGCTTCATGAGCGGCACGACCGCGGCGGCAAGCAGCGCGCCGACGGTCGCCACCACGAAAAAGAGCATCGTCTCCGCGGTGAGGATGATGATTGCCCACAGTCCCTTGCGCTCCTCGTGGCTGCCATTCCAGATGAGATAGCCGATTCTGGGCTCCAGTTGATGAACTGGCGCAGGTGAAGCCATTCGGCGGGAGCCACTTGGCGAGCGCATCCGGCTCGAGGAATGCGCGATAGACCTTCGCTGGATGGGTCGCCAGGACTCTGTGGAGTCGCGCGGAATCGGGCATGTTGGATCTTCTCCTCTTTCGGATCGCAGCCCTTGCTCCATGGCCGAATGGGCGCCCCTGTCTTCGACATCCGCGCGGCGGGGTGTTTTGAGATCGAGCGGGCTAGAGCGCGCGGCGGGGCGTCAGCCTGGCCATCAGCGCCCCGACGGCGATGGCGGTCCAGATGATGTTCACGGCCACCGATGGCCACGCGCGATGCCAGGCCGTATTCACGGCGAGCAGCAATCCGCCCACGATGTTGAGTGCCTGATAGAGCCTGCTGCGGCCGTCCACCCATCCGTAGGAGACGCCCCCGAAGGCGGCGATCACGACTATCGCACCGACCCAGCCGACGATCTCGATGAGCTTGCTCAAGCCGATCATGCGATTCCCGTTACTTCCACGCGCCGGTATGGCCGCAGAAGATTCTGGCAGTCTTCGCCGAGGCGCGCCATCGCGATCCAGCGGCAAAGACGGGCGGCGGCGGTCCCTCTCTACCCGTCCGAGCTTCCGGCAGTGCGCCGCCAGATGAGCGTGCGATTGTTCGCCGGCATCGGCCGATCCTCCACGAGAGCGAACCCGCTCGAGCGCGCAAGCTCCTCGATGGCGGTGAAGTCACGGATGCCGCTTTGCGGCGAGCGTTGCTTGAGCCATTCATCGAACGCGGCGTTGCTCGGGCTGGTGAAGCGCCCGTCGTAGTTGAAAGGCCCGTATAGGGCCAACAGGGCATCGGCGGTGAGCACTCCGGGCAGCGCCGCAAAGAGAGTACGCACCTGCGGCCAGCTCATGATATGGAGCGTATTCGCCGTGAAGACCGCATCGAAACGGGCGTCGGGCCAGGAGCCTGCTACATCGAGTGCAATCGGCTGCGGAAGGTTGGGCAGACCCGCCTCCTGCAGCCGCAGCCGAATATCGGGAAGATTGGACTCGACGTCGGAGGTCTGCCAGGTAAGGCGCGGCAGGGCGGCGGCGAAATGCACGCCATGTTGTCCGGTACCGCTGCCGATCTCGAGCACCTGGCGTCGATCGGCGAAATGGACCCGCAGCACCTCGAGTATCGGCCCGCGATTTCGCTCGCAGGCTTCGGAATGGGACTTGTGCAGGCTCGTCATGGCGGCGCCAATCAGCAGTGCTCGCGGTCCGCCGGCGGGCGGCACGCCGACGGTGGGAAGTTCTCACTGCGCCAGACGGCCCCGCTCGGTCTCGAGCGCCTCCCAGCGCTCGAACTTGACGAGGAGCAACGCCTCGATCTCCTCGATCCGTTTCCGATCCGACCGAATCCCCGACGCGCCCTGCAGGTGATAGTCGGGCGCGCTCATGCGCGCGCTGATCGCCGCCTGCTCCTGCTCCAGGGCTTCGATCTGCACGGGAAGTGACGCCAGCTCCCGCTGCTCCTTGTGACCGAGCCGCATCCGTGGCTTGGCTTGTGAGGGCACCGTCCGGCTCGCAGCCTCGCGCTGCGCCTTGGCGGAGCCGTCCGAGGCCGGCGCGGCGTGTCGCAGCCAATCGCTGTAGCCGCCCACATGCTCGCGCCACACACCCCCGCCTTCTGCGGCAAGAGTCTGCGTCACGACGTTGTCGAGGAAGCGGCGATCGTGGCTCACGAGCAGCAGCGTGCCCGTGTAGTCCTGCAGTCTCTGCTCGAGCAGCTCGAGAGACTCGATGTCGAGATCGTTGGTCGGCTCATCCAGCACGATGAGGTTCGCGGGCCGGGCGAAGAGACGCGCGAGGAGCAGCCGATTGCGCTCACCGCCGGAGAGCATCCTGACCGGCGATCGTGCCCGGTGCGCGGAGAAGAGGAAGTCACCGAGATAACTCATGACGTGCTTGCGCTCGCCCGCGACCTGCACCCAGTCTGATCCCGGACTGATCATGTCGGCGACGGTCGCTTCGGGGTTGAGCTGCTCGCGAAGCTGATCGAAGTACGCGACCTTGAGTTGGGTACCGAGTCTCACCGCGCCCTCATCGGGTGGCAGCTCCCCGAGGATCAGGCGGATGAGGGTGGTCTTGCCGGCGCCGTTCGGACCGATGAGTCCGATGCGATCGCCGCGCAGGATCCGCATCGAGAGTTGCTTGACGAGCGCGCGTCCGGCGACACGCTTGCCGAGCTCCGTGAGCTCCGCGACGAGCTGGCCAGAGCGCTCACCGGAATCCAGGCTCATCCTCATCGCGCCGAGCCGCTCGCGCCGCTCGGCGCGCTGCCGCCGCAGCCGCTCCAGCCGGCGCACGCGTCCTTCGTTGCGGGTACGGCGGGCCTCGACCCCTCTGCGAATCCAGACTTCCTCCTGAGCCCAGAACTTGTCGAACTTGCGGTTCGCAACCTCCTCGGCGGCGAGCTCCTGCTCTCTGCGCGCCTCATACGCCGTGAAATTGCCGGGATAGGACCGAAGGACGCCGCGGTCGAGCTCCACGATTCGAGTGGTGATGCGATCGAGAAAGGCGCGGTCGTGAGTGACCACGACGGCGGCTGGCGTCTTCAGCAGCAGCTCTTCGAGCCGCTCGATGGCGGCGATGTCGAGGTGATTCGTCGGCTCATCGAGCAGCAGGAGGTCCGGCCGGATGGCGAGGGCGAGGCAGAGCGCGGCGCGCTTGCGCTCTCCGCCCGAGGCGGTCGCCGGAGCCAATTCGGGATCGAGCTCGAGCCTGTGCAGGTACTCCGTCAGGCGTGTCTCGAAGCTCCAACGCTCGCGCTCGTCATCGAGCAGGGCGGTGCGTGCAGATCCGTGCGAGCCGGTAGTTGCGCGCTCCAGAAGGCTCTCGCGCAGGGTGCGTGCCGCGGGAAGCTCGGGCTCCTGCTCCACCATTGCGATACGGAGTCCTTCGCGGACCTGCCGCTCACCGTCATCCAGCGAGCCCTGGCCGGCAAGGATTCGCAGCAGCGTCGATTTGCCCGTGCCGTTGCGGCCGATGAGCCCCAACCGCTCGCCAGGCTCGAGGCTCAGCCGGGCACCGTCGAGCAACGGGTGATCGCCGAGCGCAAGCTGAGCGTCAAGAAGCGCGATCAGCGACATGGGGGCCTTGGAGCCGACAGGCAGCGCCGCGCTCAGCGGAGCTGGCTGTCCTTGCTGCCGCGGCGGTTGTAGCCGCTGAACTGGCCGGCGTCGTGGTCGGCGGCATCCTGACAGGCGAGGCAGAGGCGCACACCGGCGATCGCCCTGCGCCTCGCTTCGGGGATCTGCGCGCCGCAATCCGCGCAATGGGCGAGGCCGCGACCCTGTGGTAGCCGGCTCTGCGCGCGCAGGATGCCGTCCGTCACGGTCGCATCGATCTGATCTTGTACGGCGCCATCGCCGGCCCAGCCCGTTGCCATGGATCGGAGTTTACGCCCCTGCGAGCCGCGCGCCTACCGGCCGCGAATGCGCCTGACCGCGCCCGCCCATCCCTGAAGCTCCAGCTTGCGCATGTTGGCATCCATCCTCGGCTCACAGCGCGCTTCGGATTGCCACAGTCGCGCCACATCGGCAAGGGAACCGTACACCCCGCAGCCGAGCCCTGCGAGGCACGCCGCCCCGAATGCCGTGGACTCGGCAATCCGCGGCCGCAGGATCGTCAGCCCGAGAACGTCGGCAAGTCGCTGCAGGAAGAGCGTGTTCCGTGCCATGCCCCCGTCCACCTTGAGTACCTGCGTGCGCGCCCCGTCCGCGTCCATGGCGGCTATGAGGTCATGGGTCTGATAGACGACGCTGTCGAGTCCTGCCCGGGCAATCTCGGCACGACCGGTGGAGCGGGAGATCCCAACCACGGCGGCGCGGGCATCCGGGTCCCAGTACGGTGCGCCGAGACCGGTGAAGGCGGGAACGAGATACACACCGCCCGTGTCGGACACCGACCCCGCCAGGGCCTCGATCTCGCTTGCTCGCGAGAAGAGCCCGAGCCCGTCGCGCAGCCATTGTACGGTCGCCCCCGCCGACAGCACCGAGCCTTCCAACGCATACGTCGTGCGGCCTTGCAACCGGTAGGCGATGGTGCCGAGCAGGCGGTGTCGCGACTGGACCAATGTCTCGCCGGTATTGAGTACGAGGAAGGCGCCGGTGCCGTAGGTGCTCTTGACATCTCCGGCCTCGAAGCACGCCTGACCGATGAGAGCGGCCTGCTGATCCCCGGCGACGCCTCGGACGGGTAGAGCTTCCCCGAGAACGGCCGGGTCGGTAGTGCCGAGGTCTCCCGCGCTGTCGCGGACTTCCGGCAGGCAGGCTGCCGGGACGCCGAACATATCGCACAGCGCCGGATCCCATGTGACTGAGCGGACATCAAGGAGCGCGGTCCGGCTGGCATTGGTGGCATCCGTGACGTGCAGCCGCCCTCCCGTCAACCGCCAGATGAGAAAGCTGTCGATCGTGCCGAAGGCGAGCCTGCCTGCCGCGGCCGCCTCACGCGCTCCCGGTACCCGATCCAGGATCCACGCCAGCTTGGTGGCGGAGAAGTAGGGGTCGAGACGCAGTCCCGTCTTCCGCGCGAGCTCCGCCTCGCCTCCGGCGGCGGCGAGCTCCCGGCAACGTTCCGCGGTGCGGCGGTCCTGCCAGACGATGGCGTTGTGAATGGGCACGCCCGTGCGGCGATCCCAGACCACGGTCGTCTCGCGCTGGTTGGTGATCCCGATCGCCACGACCCGGCGCCGCAGCCTGCGCAGCCTTTCCAACACCGCCCGCGTGCTCGATAGGACCGTGGCCCAGATGACCTCCGCGTTCTGCTCGACCCAGCCGGAAGCCGGGTAGAGGGCCTCGAACGGCTGCTGCTCCGCCGCGATGAGGGCGCCGTCGGGCGAGAACGCCATGGCGCGGCTCGAGCTCGTGCCCTGGTCGATGGCGAGGAGGACGTCGTTCTGGCTCATGTGCCGGGGCAGCTCGCAGGTCCGTGCCCGAGTCTAACGCGGGATACGCGCGGACAGGGGACTTCGATGCGGCCGCCTCGACCGCAGGTCCGGGTAGAGTGTCAGCAGCCCGCGCGTCACGCCGTTCGTCCAGCCGAAGCCGTCCTGCAGAGGGTATTCGCCTCCGCCACCTGGCAGGATGTGCTCCACGTCGTACTTCTCGACCAGCTTGCCCGTTTTGGCGAAGACTCGCCGAACCGTGGCGAGCCAGCGGCGGGCGATCTCGTGCGCGAGTGCCCGCTGATCGTAACGCCGCAACCCGACGACCGCGATCCATTGCAGAGGCGGCCAGCCATTCGGCGCATCCCACTGTTGTCCGGAGTCGATGTTGGTCGTGACGATGCCGCCTTCTTCGAGCAGCCGTGATCGTGTTACCGCAGCGACCGAGTTCGCCTGGCTCATGTCGGCGACCCCGGTGAAGAGCGGATACAGCGTCGCCGCGCTGAGCTCCCCGGTGCGGCGGTGCCGCCGCCAGTCATAGTCCATGAAGTACCCCGCCCCGGCGTCCCACAGGTAGTGGTCCATCGCCCGTCTGCGGCGGCGGGCGCGCGCGGCGAACCTCCGCTCGCATGCGTAATCGTGACGCATCCCGCAGCCGCGGGAGATCGCTCGCTCCAGGCCATAGAGGAGGCTGTTGAGATCCACCGGCACGATGGCGGTGGTGCGTATCGTAGTCAGGTGTCGGCGGTCTGCGAGCCAGCGGGAGCTGAAGTCCCAGCCGCTCTCGGCGGCGGCGCGGATATCGCGATACACCTGTGCCGGGGGCCGGCCCGAGGCGCGCGCAACCAGCACGTCGTCACGGTATGACTCATCGCGCGGCGTATCCGACGCATCCCAGTACCGATTGAGGAGCGCGCCGTCCGGCATCTCGACGACATTGCGCCGCGCCTGCCCGGGCCTCAGACCACCCGATCCCTGCATCCAGTAGGCGTACTCGCGCTCCAGGTCCCTCAGGTGTCGCGACCATGCCTTCGCCGGATCGGAGGCCAGCAGCCCCACCATCAGGTAGTAAACCGGGGGCTGCGAGCGCGACACGTAGTACGTGCGCGAGCCGTTGGGTATGTGCCCGTACTCGCGCAGCATGTAGGAGAAATCGTCGATGAGGTCGCGCGCCGTGTCGAGATGGCCATCGGGGATCAGCCCGAGCAGGGTGAAGTAGGAATCCCAGTAATAGAACTCCCTGAAGCGCCCGCCGGGCACGATATAGGGCTTCGGCACGTAAAGGAGCGATGAATAAGGCGGGGGTACGGCCGGCTGACGGGTGAGCAGAGGCCAGAGACTTGCGATGTGCGCCTCCAGGCTCCCTTGCGGCAGCGCGGGCGGTGTGCGCGCCGGCGCGGGAAGAGAGAAGTTGCTCTCCACGAACCGCAGGAGCGCCGCGCGCGAGCGAGGATCCGACTCGCGATAGTGCCGCAGGATGACGGAGGGCGGTGCTTTCGGCACCGCATCGGGAAAGGCTTTGCCGTCAGGGAACAGTGCATCCATCTGCACGCGCACGAAGAGCGGCCCGAAAAGTTGCTCGGGCGTGGGAACGAACGGCGCCGGGGCCGCCGCGGCGATGCCGAGCCACGCCACGGCGAGCAGGCCGCAAAGCGTGGCGGCGAGCCGCCGGCGCCGGCGGGAGCTGCCCCGGAAAAGCATCCGGCTGACGAGCATCAAGGGTGCGCCTTTCGGGCCGGCCGGCTGGTAGCCCAGCATGGAAGCGGGCGGAAATTCTACAGGTGTGAAGCCGGCAACGGATTTGAAAAATATCGGCCGATATGATAAAAAACGTTACTATATAAGTCTCTATTAGTATGGACTCTAATCGCCAGCTCGGATTCCTCTTGAAGGACGTCAGCCGCCGCTACACGCGGCGCTTCGAGGAGCGGGCGCAGGCTCTGTCGCTTACCCTGCCCCAGTGCCGCGCTCTCATCTATCTCGAGAACAATGAGGGCGTCAGTCAGAAGCGCCTCGCGGAGCTCACGGAGCTCGACCCGATGACCTTGGTGAGGATCCTCGATCGGATGGAAGCCGACGGCTGGGTCCAGCGTCGCTT
The DNA here is from genome assembly GCA_021807675.1 of Pseudomonadota bacterium. GTDB lineage: Bacteria > Pseudomonadota > Gammaproteobacteria > Steroidobacterales > Steroidobacteraceae > 13-2-20CM-66-19. The sequence goes on along the minus strand of JAKBCR010000022.1, from coordinate 26,086 downwards.
CGATCCGACGGACCGGCGGGCCCATACCCTCTGGCTGACCTCCGAGGCAAAGCCGATGCTCGATCACATCGCGCAGCTCATCTCGGAGACGCGCGCCGAGGTGCTGCGGGATATTTCGAGCGAGGAGCAGTCGCAGCTCCTGGAGCTGCTGGAGCGTCTGCATTCCAACCTGGCAACTCTGCCCCCGATACCGCAGAAGCCGCAGTCTGCCGACGAGGAAGCGGGCGCGCGCTCTTCCCGGGCTCCAGGACGAGTGCCGGCGAGGTCTTCGCGATGAGCTTCGCGGCAAGGACCCAGGAGTCCGCGCGGGAGGCGCCGGGTCACGAGGAGCCTGCGGAGCTGCGCCCCGAGCCCCGCCTGGTCCCGTCCGGGCCCAAACCATTGCGGGAGCGGTTGCGGGTGCCCCTCATGCTCGCATTGCCGGTGCTGCTGGCCGCGGCCGGTCTTTACTGGTATCTCACGAGCGGCCGCTATGAGTCGACCGGCGACGCTTACCTGCGGGCGGCTCAAGTGGCGATCAGCGCCAATGTGTCCGGTCGGGTGAGTGAAGTCGATGTGCGCGACAATCAGCGGGTCCGCCGTGGGCAGACGCTTTTCCAACTCGATGCGCGCCCGTTCCGCATCGCGGTGGAGGCCGCGCGCGCGCACCTGGCGGCCGCTCGCCTGCAGGTTCAATCCCTGAAGGCCGATTATCAGCAGCGGCTCGTGGGCTTGCGATCCGCCGAGAGTGCGCTCGCCTATGCCGATCGGGAGTACCGGCGCCAGTCGCGGCTGCTCGCGAGCGGGATCTCCTCTCGATCGCAGGTGGACCGGGCGCAACTCGCGCTGAGCGAGGCGCGGCAGAGCGTCGCCGCGGCAAAGCAGGAGATCACCGCGGCGCTGGCGCAGCTCGGCGGCGATCCGGACATCAAGGTGGCATCGCACCCGCTGGTCGAGCAGGCCCAGGCGGCACTCGATCGCGCGCTGCTCGAACTTTCCTACGCGACTGTCACGGCTCCGAGTGACGGAATCGTCACCGAAGTCGACCACCTGCAGGTCGGCAGCTATCTGCCGGCTGCGACTCCGGCGTTCGTGCTCGTATCGATGCATGACGTATGGGTGCAAGCCGACTTCAAGGAAGACCAGCTCGCTCGCATGCGTCCCGGAGACCCCGCGACTGTCCAGATCGACGCGTATCCGGGCAAGACATTCCACGCCGTGGTCACGAGCATCACGCCGGGCACGGGCTCGCAGTTCTCGGTGCTTCCGCCGCAGAATGCAACTGGCAACTGGGTCAAGGTGGTCCAGCGTCTCAAGGTCCGGTTGCATCTCGAAGGGAGCCTGCCGCTGGTGCGCTCGGGGCTAAGCGCGACGGTAACGGTCGACACGCGCCCGCACTCCTCTCGGCATACTATCGCTGCCAACGCGCGCTGACCGCGCGATGTCGCGGGCGTCATTCGCAATGGAAGCCGGTCAGTCCCCGCATCGCGCTCTCATCACGGTCTCGGTGACGCTGGCCACCGTGCTGCAGGCAGTGGACACCACGATCGCCAATGTCGCCCTGCCGCACATCGGTGGCAATCTGTCGGCATCACGTAACCAGATGGACTGGGTGCTCACCTCTTACATTCTGGCGGCTGCCATCGCGACCCCGCTCTCCGGCTGGCTCGCGGGGCGGTACGGACGCAAGCGTGTGCTCGTACTGTCGGTGATCGGCTTCACCGTGAGCTCCATGCTGTGCGGGTTGTCGCAATCCATCGAGCAGATCGTGCTCTTCCGGGTGCTGCAGGGGATCTCCGGCGCCGCCCTGGGTCCCCTCTCTCAGTCCGTGCTGCTCGACATCAATCCGCCAGAGCGGCACGGCCGCGCGATGGCTCTGTGGGGCCAGGGGGTGGTGCTCGGTCCGATGCTCGCCCCGATGCTCGGCGGCTGGCTCACGGACAACTACAGCTGGCGGTGGGTGTTCTTCATCAACGTGCCGTTCGGTATCCTGGCGGCGCTCGGGTTCATCACCTATCTGCGGGAGACGAACACGCGCCGTGCGCGCTTCGATTTCCTCGGCTTCAGCTCTCTCGCCCTCGCGGTCGGGGCGCTGCAGATCTTCCTCGACCGTGGCTCGCTGAAGGACTGGTTCGACTCCACCGAGATCTGGATCGAGGCCGGGCTCTCGGTCGCCGCCATGTATGTTTTCCTGGTCCATACCCTGACCGCGCGCGAGCCGTTCGTCAGCCCGGCTCTCTTCAAGGACCGTAATTTCACGGCGGGCAACATTCTCGTTTTCGCCTCGAGCATGTGCATGTTCTCGACGCTGGCGCTGGTACCGCAGCTGCTCGAGGATCTCCTTCGCTTTCCCGTGATCACCGCTGGCCTCGTCATGTTGCCGCGAGGCATCGGCAGCTTCGTCTCCATGTTCATCAGCGGCAGGCTGATAGGTAAAATCGATCCGCGGGTGCCGGTCGCGGCCGGCATCGTGCTCGTCGCCGCGGCTCTGGAGGTGAGCTGCCATTTCTCGACGAACATGCCACAGAGCCTCGTCTGGACGGTCATGTTGCTCCAGGGCCTGGGCAACGGCTTCACGTACATCACCGTCACGACGATGGCGTTCTCTGCGCTTCCGCGCCAGCATCGATCGGAGGGCGCATCCATCTTCAATCTGCTGCGCAACGTCGGCAGCAGTATCGGGATCGCGGCGACCGGCGCGCTGTTGACGCGCAATACGCAAATCATGCATGAGCGTCTGGCGTCGCACATCGTCCCTTACGGCGGCCAGATACGGATGCCCGCGCCGTACAGCTTCACCGCCCCGGCGGGGCTGGCGGCGCTCAATGCCGCCGTTACGCGTCAGGCGCGGATGATCGCTTACAATGACGACTTCAAGATAATGTTCTTGATGATCTTGGCGTTGATTCCCTTGGTGCTCCTCCTGCGCCCCGACCGCCAGCGCGCGGAGGAGCCTGTCGTGCTGGAGTGACCCTTGCCTGCAGGCTCCGTTCGAATTCAACCCGGCCCAGTGGCCGTGGCGCTCGCCACCGCGGCGCTCCTTGGCGGCTGTACTGTCGGACCCAATTTCCACCGTCCGGCGGTGCCGGCGGCGGCCCGATACCGGCCCGCCGGGGAATCCAAACCCGTCAACAATGCCGCGGCGGCGGCCGCGCGCCGCGCGCCTGCCGCCGGTGCCTATGAGCAGCGGATCCTGCTCGGCGCGCCCGTGGTGCCCGCCTGGTGGAGGCTCTTCAAGTCCCCGCAGCTCGATGATCTGGTGCGGCGCGCCATGGCCGACAATCGCGATCTCGCTGCCGCGAGGGCGACGTTGGCGCAGGCGCGTGAGCTCGTGGCGGCGCAGACGGGACAGCTCTATCCGCAGGTGAACCTGCAGGCCTCGGTCGGGCGGCAGAAGTACGGCGCCCAATTTCTCGGTAACTTCGCGGTCGCGCCTTTCACCTACGAGTCGGTCGGCGCGAACGTACGCTACATGCTCGATTACGACGGCGCCACGGCCCGCTCGGTGGAGGAGGAGCGGGCCTTCGAGCAATACGAGCGCAGTGAGCTCGAGGCGGCCCGGCTGACGCTCACCGGCGATGTGGCCTCCGAGGCCGTCATCATCGCCGCGACGCGAGGGCAGATCCGGGCAGCCGCGGAGCTGCTCGCCGAGGACCGCAGCAATCTGCGCCTCGTGCGCACGGCGTTCGCCAACGGCTCGGTGTCGAAGCTCGATGTGCTGGACGCACAAAGCCAGCTTGCGGGCGATCAGACGCTGCTGCCGCCGCTCTATCAGCAGCTCGCGGTCGCGCGCCATGCGCTCGCGGTGCTGCTCGGTCAGCCCCCGGCGGACTGGACGCAGCCGGATCTGGAGCTCGCGGACATCCAATTGCCGCGCGCGCTGCCAGTCAGTGTGCCCTCGATGCTGGTGCGGCGGCGCCCGGACATTCTGGCCGCGCAGGCGCGGCTTCACGCGGCGACTGCGGCGGTCGGGGTCGCGACCGCGAATCTCTATCCGCAGATTGCGTTGAGCGCCACTCTCGGCCAGCAGGCTCTGACCCCCGCGAAGCTCTTCAACGCCTCCTCGGCCGCATGGTCGCTGATCGCGGGTCTGACCCAGCCGCTCTTCGATGGGGGAACGCTGCGCGCCGAGCGCCGGGCGGCGCTCGATGCGCTGCACGCAAGCGCCGCACGCTATCAGCAGGTGGTGCTGGACTCCTTCGGCCAGGTCGCCGATCTGCTCGATGCCCTCAACCACGATGCACAGCTCGTCGCGGCCCAGTCCGTCGCGCGTGAGACTTCAGAGGCGAGCCTGGATCTGGCGCGGCAGAGCTACCGCGCGGGCAATTCAGGGCTGTTGCAGGTCCTCGACGCGCAGCGCCAGCGTCAGCGCGCGGAGCTCGGCTTCCTGCAGGCGCAGGCACGCCAGTATCTCGACACGATACAGCTGTTGCTCGCCGTCGGCGGCCCGCTCCCTAGCGCGTCTCCCAGACGAGCCCGAAAAGGAGCACCAGCATTCCTGTCACTGCCGTGATGTTGTGGTACCAGAAAAGATCGACGTGCGGCAGGACCACCAGATCGGCATACAGAATCACATTGTTGACTGCGAGGAACACGAAGCAGAGGCTTGCCCAGAAGAGAAGGCGTGTGCGCGTCGTGCGGTATCCGCGCAGCAGCAGGAACGCGCAAAGAACACTGGTGACAGCGCAAAGGATGTAGACCGCCTCAGACAAGGTCGTTGTCTTTCTTGTTGAAGAGGCAAGCGTCGGCAAACGTGTGCAGGGCTGTGGTGCGCAACCGCTCGATGGCGTTGGCGCTCATCAGCCGGATGACGGGGATCGGCCGCTCGGCGCACTCGCGCTCCAGGCGCCCGGCGGCCGCATCGAGCCCGAAGCTCGCGGGCCGGTGGCAAATCGCTCATCCTCAATGATCACCGCAACAGGACGGCAGAGGCAAGCACACCGCCACGGGGGGAGCGATCTCACAACCGATCGCCGCGCCGGTTCTTGTCGAAGATGCCGATGATGAGAATCAGGAACGCGACCAGCCGCACGACGTATGCGTACTTCTGCTGTGCCTCATCGCTCGGCTGGTCGATGATGGCGAGTCCCGTCCAGTTGGCCGCAAGTCCGGCAAAGGCGAGCGCGAAGAAGGCGAACAGCCGCTCCCGGCTTTCCCGCCAGTAGCGCAGGAAAAAGAGCGCCGCGACGAGGCTCGCCATCGCCAGGACACCCCACATGAAGATCTTCATGCTCCCGCTCCCCGCTCCCTAGCGCGATTCCCAGACGAGCCCGAAGACGAGCACCAGCATTCCAACCACCGCGGCGGTATTACGATACCAGAAGAGGTCGATGGGTGAGCTCGCCGGAATGATGACGAGATCAATGTACAGGATCACGTTGTTGATGGCCAGAAACACGAAGCACAGACTCGCCCAGAAGAGCAGGCGCGTGCGCGTTGCGCGGTATCCGCGCAGGAGCAGCAGCGCGCAGAGGATGCTGGTGATCGCGCAAAGGATGTAAACCGACTCAGCCACGGCTCTTGTCCTTCTTGCTCAGGACGAACGCATCGGCGAACGTGTGCAGGGCCGCGGTACGCAGCCGCTCGATGGCGTTGGCGCTCATCAGCTGGATGACCAGGATCGGCCGCTCGGCGTACTCGCGCTCCAGGCGCCCGGCGGCCGCATCGAGCCCCGAGCTGGCGGGCCGGTAGGCAAATCGCGTCGGAACCGCACCGGCAGCCTCGATGAGACCGCTCGCCTTCAGGGCCGCGAGCGCGGTCTCGATGAGCTCAGCCCGAACGCGCAGGCGCGCGGACAGGCCCTCTTCGGTCCATTGCTCGTACCGCTCGCGCCGCAGGAGCAGCAGGATTTCCAGCTGCTCGTAAGATTCGATGTGCTCGTGGAGCAGCGCGCGCACATCTTCCGGGAGATCGTCCGTGCCGCTCACGAAGACCCGGAGCCTGGCGCATGGCGCGAGGCTGGGTCACCCGGAGTGGGAATAGCCGGGCTCTTCGCCTCGCGCGGAAGTCCGCAGGCGCCGAGAGATGCTCGAGAAAGTCGCATGCCGCCATTCATTGCGGGATTACTTACCGCAATGGGACGGCAGACGCAAGGGCCCGCCGCAGGCTGGCTGCCTGCGGCGGGCGGCTTGAGATGAGTGAGGCGGCGCCGGTGAGCGTCAGGAGACGCTCTTCACGACATCGCAGCGCTGATGAGCCTTGCGCAGCTTCTCGCAGGCGGTCTTCGCGTCGGACTCCGTCATCGGCGCGGAGCGAATCTCGAGGAGCTTCCCGTGCGGCACGACCACGACATCCTGCAGCTCGTTGCCGAACTTGCTCTTCAGGAGCTTCGCGACCTTATCGGCGTAAGCCTTGGTGTGGACCGTCGCGAGCAGCGCCTGATAGCCTGTCAGCTTCTTCAGCGCCGTTTGCGCGTCGCTCGCCTGCGGGGCGTTGGGATACTTCTGCAGGAAATCCTGATATCCCTGGGCCGTATTGGTGGATTGCGCAGCCTGCCATGCGGCCGCCTGCTGCAGGCTGTTGACCTTGTCCTGCGCATCGGCTGCATGCATCCCGTTCGGCTCTTGCTGCAGATACTGCTGGTAGGCATCCAGCGTGTCGGCGCTCTTGGCCGTGCTCCAGGCCTGCTCGTCCTTCAGAGCGCTGATGCGGTTGCGTGCCTGCTCCACCCGCGCGTCACTGGGGTGCTCCGTGATGAAGTGCTGGTAGGCGGTCACCGTGTTCTGCTCGGTTGCCTTCTGCCAATCGGCGTTGGGTGAGCTGCAGGCGGCGAGGGCGCCGGCCATAATCACACAGAGAACGAGCAAGGACTTCTTCACCGCAACCTCCGGGACAGACAAGGGCCAAACATGAAACATGTAAGTTACCGCAATCCGTGAAAATTTTGCAAGTTTTCCTCAGTCAGCGCACCACCATGGAAGCGGTCGCACGGGTCGGGGTCAGAAGCGGCGCGGGATGAGCCCCCAGGCCGATCAGCAGCAAGACCAGGGCCGCAAGCGCGGCGCTGCCGAGCTGTCTGCCCGGAACAGGGGTCGCAAACGGTGTGCGGCCGGCTGGGGGGTGAGCGGCGGCGAAGGCCAGGCCAGGCCGACGCCAGATTGCTGGTCGTCCACGAGGTCGGCATCGCGGGTGGAGTCGGGCGGTGGGAGCAGGTCGGGTAAACGCCGAGGGCCTCGATGGCGAAAGATCCGCCGGCGAGAAGCGCGACCAGCGCACAGCCAAGCGCGGGGCAGATGGAGTCGATGAAATCATTGCGATTGACGCGCGCCAGCCAGAGGAACGGCCGCACGAGAGCCCGCTCGTAGAGCGCGTCGATCCCCCCCCAGCCGGCGAGCGGAAGTCGGCTGATCGCCCGTATCACCGCTCCATGCGCCGTGTCGCACGCTGCCGCGGCAGGTTCCAGGCTTGCGCGCGGGCGAGAGTCCGGCGGGAGCCGCCTCAAACGTCGAAGAAGCTGGGGTCCACCGGCTTGTGAGTCAGGATCTCCTCGCGCGTCAGTCCCTGGATCTCGTGCGGAAACACGAGCCAGCTGTCCGTCCGCCGCACGTAGTAGTCGGGGACCAGAGCCGTGCGGTTACGCGACGGCTTGTAGTAGGCGGTCGCGATCCGGATGAGTCCGGGGAGATTGCGCCGGCAGCGCCGCCCGAGCTCCTCCAGCACCGCCTCCAGGCTCCGCCCGGAATCGAACACGTCATCGATGAGGAGCAGCCGATCCTCGAACGTCAGTCGCGATACCACGTAGTCGATCGCATGCACCCGCACGGCATCGCTGCGCTCCTCCAGCCCGGAGTACGTCGAGGTGCGGATGGCGACGTGATCCGTGGGGATGCCGTGATACTCGAGCACCTCCTGGACCGTGATCCCGATCGGAGCCCCTCCCCGCCAGAGGGCCACCAGGAACGTGGGTCGAAAGCCGCTGCGCACGATGTGCGTCGCGAGCTCCATGGAGTCCCGCAGCAGCGATTGCGCGGAGACGAATATCTTCCCGGTCATGCCGCGCTCTCCGCACTGTAGCGGGCGAGAAGCCCGGTCCGGATGGCGTACCGGAACACCCGCGTGAAGAAGTACGCCGCGAGCATGATGTCGAGCACCGCGATCGCGGCACAGACGGCCAGGCTCCCGGCCGAGAAGGTCTCGCCCGCCAGAATGGCCCGCATGCCCTCGAACACGTAGGACGGCGGCAAGAGGTGCCCGATGTCTTGCATCCAGAGCGGCAGCGTCGCGAGCGGGTAGAAGACGCCCACGAATGGCGAGAGCAGCGCAGGCAGGGGCCATACCAGCCATTCCGATGCCGGCCCGAGGCGCAGAACGAGAGCGCTCGCGAGGACACCCAACGCAATGCCGAAGCTGAAGAGCACGAGGAGGAAAGGCACGAGCAGGGCTCCCAGCGAGAAGAACGAGAGGCCGAAGAGAGCCGTCGCCAGCGCGAGCATCACGATGAGCCCCACCGCGCTCGTGCCCACGCTGGTGAGCACGAGCCCGAGGATATATTCCGAGATCGTGAGCGGAGTGGCGAAGAGATTGAGGAAATTTCGCGACCAGACATCCTCGAGAAAGGCCGTGCTCACCCCCTGCATGATCCGGGTGAAGAAATCCCACATGAGCACCGCCCCGAGAAGGCTCGGCACATAGTTGAAACGCCCCGCGGCCATCGAGTTGAGATAGCGCGTGATGAAGCCCCACACCACGATGTCCATGGCCACCCAGGCGAACATCGGGAGCGCGCGCACCGGGCTGCTGCGGATCAGGTAGAACTGGCGCAGCAGGATGGCCGCGATCGGCTTCACTCTCATCGGCCCCTCATCCCGCGCGCTGAAGCGGCTCGGCGAGCGGCTCGCGCGCCAGGCGGATGAAGAGTTCCTCGAGCGTCGCGGCGCCATGCTCACCCGGAAGCCGCCGCGGATCGCCCTCGAGGAGTATCCGGCCGTGAGAGAGGAAGAGCACCCGGTCGCAGACTTCCTCGACCTCATACATGTTGTGAGACGTCCAGAGGATCCCACACCCGGTGTCGAGCGCGAGGTTGCGGATACGCGCGCGGATGGTCTGCGCCGCGGCCGGGTCCAGCGAAGCCGTCGGCTCATCGAGCAGCAGCAGGCGCGGCCGGTTGAGGACCGCCTTCGCGAGCGCGACCCGCGTCTGCTCTCCGGAGGAGAGGAGGCCGCATTTGGTATCGCGCAGGCGCTCGAGATCGAACTGACGCAGCAACTCCCCGACTCTGCGCGCCAGTGCGGGTATGCCGTAGACGAGCCCGAAGAATCGGAGGTTCTGCGCGACCGTGAGATTACCGGGAAGCGGCGCGTACACGGCCGAGAAGTTGGCGTGCGCCAGAGCGTGAGATCGCTGGCGCGCCAGATCGATGCCGCCGATAAGCACGCTGCCGGCGGTCGGGCTCAGCACCCCGAGGATCATGTTGATGGTGGTGGTCTTGCCGGCGCCGTTCGGGCCGAGGAGTCCGACCACTTCACGGCAATGCACTTCGAAGGAGACTCCTTCGACCGCGGCGACATCCGAGTAGCTCTTGCTGAGCCCGGCGACGCTCAGGACCGGTCCCGCCTCGCCGCGGACGGCACTGCCGGTACCGTTATCGGCCATGGAGGGATTGCTATCGGACGGGCGCGCGTACACGCGTGCACGATACCGTATCGTCGGCGCCGAGGCGCGGCGAACGCCACCGCCCGACACGGCGGGCTGGAGGGGAGAAATTGCCCGGCTTTCTGCTAAAGTAGCTCCTCTCTGGCAGTTTCCCGGTTGGCCCACGCGCAGGCGCGGCCCGCCCCCCCACGGGCGCGGCTGCTCGAGCCGCTTCCCGGGCCGCGCCGGAGAGAGGACCGGGAAATCAGGAGTCGCTGTGAAGAGCGTGATGAGACGTCGGCTGGCCATCGTGCTGGCCGTGATGATTCTCCTCGTCGGTGGGGCGGTGGGCTTCAACAGGGTGAAGGCCCATTTCATCCGGCAGGCCATGGCGAAGAATGGCTCGCTACCCCAGACGGTGAGCACGGCTACCGCCGCATACTCCGAATGGCAGCCCGAGGTGCGGGCCGTGGGGAGCCTGCGGGCCATCCACGGTGTCGAGGTCACCACCGAAGTGGCGGGCCTCGTGCGCAGCGTCGATTTCGCATCGGGCGCCGACGCCCGGGCCGGTCAACCCCTGGTGCAGCTCAATGCCGATCCCGATATCGCCCAGCTCCGGGCACTGACCGCTGAGGCAAATCTCGCCGCGTTGGTCTATCACCGCGATCTCATCCAGTACCAGGCGCAGGCCATCGGCAGGGCACAGCTCGATACGGACGAGGCGAACCTCACGAGCGCCCGGGACCAGGAGGCCGCGCAGGCCGCGCTGGTGGCAAAAAAGACCATTCGGGCGCCTTTCAACGGGCGCCTGGGCATCACGACCGTCAACCCCGGGCAGTACCTCAATCCGGGCGATCCCGTCGTCACGCTGGAGTCCGTCGATCCCATCTACGTGGATTTCCATCTGCCGCAGGACGACCTGTCGCGCGTCAGCGTAGGTCAGACAGTGCACGTGAGAGCCGATGCCTTTCCGGGCGTGGATTTCAGCGGCAGGATCACCTCGATCGATCCACTGGTCGATCCGTCCACGCGCAATTTCGAGGCGGAAGCGACGATCGGCAATCCGCAGCACAAGCTGTTGCCGGGCATGTACGTCCGCACCGTCATCGCGTCCGGCGCGCCGCGGCGGTATCTCACTCTCCCGCAGACCGCCATCACCTACAACCCGTACGGAGAGACGGTATACCTCGTGCGCAAGCCCGAGGCACCCGGAGGGCATCCGACAGCGGAACAGGTATTCGTGACCCTCGGGCCATCGCGCGGCAATCAGGTGGCGGTGGTCAAGGGTCTCAAGGCCGGGGATGTCGTCGTGAGCAGCGGTCAGATGAAGATCCGGAACGGAACGCAGCTCCTCGTCAACAACAGCGTTCTGCCGCTCGACAGTCCCAATCCGTCTCCCCAGGAGCACTGAGGCGCCGGCGTGAAGTTCACCGACCTCTTCGTCCGGCGCCCCGTCCTCTCGGCGGTCGTCAGCCTGCTCATCCTGGTGCTCGGCCTGCACGCCATCTTCCAGCTGCCGGTGACACAGTTCCCGCAGACGGAGAACGGGGTGATCACCGTGTCCACCACCTACTACGGCGCCGATGCGCAGACCGTGGCGGGATTCGTCACCCAACCGCTCGAGGCCGCCATCGCCCAGGCACAGGGCATCGATTATCTCTCTTCCAGCTCGAGCGCGGGCAGCTCCGTGATCACCGCGACGCTGCAGATGAACTATCCCTCGAGCAAGGCGCTTACCGAGATCAGCGCCCAGGTCAACGCGGTGCGCAATCAGCTGCCGCCGCAGTCGCAGCTGCCAGTCATCACGTTGTCGACCAATGAGACCAACGATCTCATGTTCATCGGCTACTCGAGCCATGTGTTGCCGACCAATGACGTGACGGACTACCTGCTGCGGGTGGTGCAGCCGAAGCTCAATGCCATCCCCGGGATTCAGGACGCGGAGATCCTGGGAGGGCGAGTGTTCGCGCTGCGGGCGTGGCTCGATCCCGAGCGGATGGCGGCGCATGGCGTCACCGCAGGCGGTGTCTATGCGGCCCTGGCGGCGAACAACTATCTCTCCTCGGCGGGTGAGACCAAGGGCGACATGGTCAGCATCAACCTGACCGCATCCACCGATCCGCACTCGCTCGAGGCGTTCAAGCGGCTGGTGGTCCGGCAGGCGAACGGGGCGATCGTGCGGCTGGAGGACGTGGCTACTGTCGTCCTGGGCGCGGAGAACTACGATTTCAGCGTCGCCAATAATGGTCACACGGGCGTATTCATAGGCATCAAGCCCGCGCCGACAGCCAATCTGCTCCAGGTCGCTCGCCAGGTCAGGGCGACGCTGCCTGAGATCGCGCGGCAGCTGCCGAATGGCATCCATCAGGCGATCTCGTTCGACGGCAGTATTTTCATCAACTCGTCGATCCGGGACGTCATCAAGACACTGATGGAAGCGCTGCTGATCGTCACGGCGGTCATCTTCCTGTTTCTCGGCAGCCCGCGGGCCGCGGCGGTGCCCGCCATCGCCATGCCTTTGTCTCTGGTCGGGGCATTCATCCTGATGGAGGCCCTCGGCTATTCCATCAATCTCCTGACGCTGCTCGCGCTGGTGCTCGCGATCGGGCTGGTGGTCGACGATGCCATCATCGTGGTGGAGAACATCGACCGGCACCTGAAGGAGGGAGTCACTCCATTCTCGGCCGCGATCGCCGGGGCACGCGAGCTCAGCGGCCCGATCATCGCCATGACGGTCGTCCTCGTCGCGGCATATGCGCCCATCGCCTTTCAGACCGGCTTGACGGGGGCGTTGTTCACGCAGTTCGCCTTCACGCTCGTCGGAGCCATCACCGTCTCGGCGATCATTGCGCTCACCCTCTCGCCCATGATGTGCTCGTGGATCTTCCGCGAGGAGCAGGAAGAGAACCGCTTCGTCCGGCTGGTCGATCGCTGGTTCACGCGGCTGAGATCGGGCTATGAGCGCGCGCTCTCGAGCTGGCTCGAGACCTGGCAGGTGCTGCTCGTGCTGCTCGTGCTGCTCTTGGCGGCCCTGCCTTATCTCTTCATGACCTCCGCTTCGGAGCTCGCGCCGCAGGAAGACGAGGGTGTCGTCGCCTATCAGCTGATCGGCCCGCCGGATGCGACGATCCGGCAGATGAATACCTACTCGCGGCAGATATTCCAGGTGATGCACGCGCTGCCACAGTACAGCGGCGCCTTCCAGGGCAACGGCATGCCCAGCGTATCGCAGGGATTCGGAGGCATGATCTTGAAGCCCTGGAGCGAGCGCAAGCACAACGCGACCCAGATCCAGCAGCTGCTGCAGAAGGGCTGGAGCCATATCGCGGGGGCGGAGGTCGCCGCGTTTCAGTTCCCCCCGCTTCCCGGCGCCCAGGGACTGCCGGTGCAGTTCGTGATCACCACCAGCGAGCCGATCGAGAGCCTCTATCGGGTGGAGCAGCAGGTCGTCAATCGCGCCAAGGCGAGCGGTCTTTTCTGGTTCGTCGACGGCGACCTGAAGATCGACAAGCCCCAGCAGACCATCGTAATCAACCAGGACATGGCGGCGCAGCTCGGGCTCACGAATCAGCAGATTGCCTCGGTGCTCGGCGCGGCAATGGGTGGCGGATACGTCAATTACTTCACGATCGCCGGCCGCTCCTACAAGGTCATTCCGCAGGTACTGCAGAAATATCGGCTGAATCCCCACCAGGTCCTCGACCTCTACGTGCGCGCCGCCGACGGGTCGCTGGTGAAGCTCGGCACCATCGCGCATCTCGAGCGGCAGACCGTTCCGGAGGCGATCAATCACTTCCAGCAGCTGAACTCGGCCACCATCGCGGGCTCCCCCGCGGTCTCGCAGGGCGCAGCGCTGGCGTTCCTGCGCAAGACGCTGCGAGAGGTGGCTCCCGGAGGCGACTACAACGTCGATTACTCGGGCGCGTCCCGCCAGTACATGCAGGGCTCCAACAGCTTTCTCCTCACATTCGGGTTCGCGCTCGTCATCGTCTACCTCGCGCTCGCGGCGCTCTTCGAGAGTTTCCGCGATCCGGTCGTGATCCTGGTGTCGGTGCCCGCGGCGCTTTTCGGCGCGTTGCTGTTCATCAACGTCGGTGTCACGACGATCAACATCTACACGCAGGTGGGCCTCGTGACTCTCCTCGGCCTCATCAGCAAGCACGGCATCCTGATAGTGCAGTTCGCCAACGACTTGCAGCGGGCCGGCAAGCCGAAGCGGATCGCGATCGTCGCAGCGGCAGCCGTGCGGCTGCGGCCGATCCTCATGACCACCGCTGCGATGGTGCTCGGTGTCGTGCCTCTGGTCATCGCCACCGGCGCTGGAGCGGCAGGACGGCGCTCCATGGGCGTCGTGATCTTCACGGGCCTGTCGATCGGCACGATATTCACGCTCTTCATCGTGCCCGCCGTCTACCTCGCGCTTGCGGCCGACCACGAGAAGGAGCGCCAGGCGCTCGCCGAGCCCGCGATGTCCGCGGCCGCCGACTAGCGCCAGGCTTCATACTAGTTCCCCATCGACCGGCGGTCGACCCCGAAACGATGAAGCGGCACGAACCCGGTGACCCGGCACACGGAGGTGCCCCGCCGCCGCAGGTGGCGGACGTTGAGGCAAAAAGCCGCGCTTTTTGCCTCAACGGCGCCGGGCGGGGCAGGATGCCCGGATCCAGCGCTTCATACTAGAAATTTCCGCTCTGATAGTCCTCGAAGGCCTGGATCAGCTCCTCGCGGGTGCTCATCACGAACGGGCCGTGCTTCGCCACCGGCTCTCTGAGGGGCCGCCCCGCGACCAGGATGGCTCGGTTGAGCGTGCCATCGGGGGGGGCTTCACGGCCCTCGATCTGCACCGAATCGCCGTCGGTCAATACCGCGAGCTCATGAGCGCCCACCGTGGCCGCGGACGCTCCGGCTCCCACGCGGACCGTGCCCTCGTAGACATAGAGGAACGCCGAGTAGCCGGCGGCGAGCGGCTGCGAGAGCCTCGCGCCGGGCTCGAGCTCGACATCGAGGTAGGTCGGGTCGGTCGCCGGCTGAACGATCGGCCCGGTCACGCCCGCCGCTCGCCCGGCGATCACCCTCACACGAGCTCCGCCTCCGAGGTCCACGGCCGGAATCCTTTCCGGTCCGAATTCCTGATACTTCGGTGCCGTCATCTTGTCCCGTGCAGGCAGGTTGATCCAGAGCTGGAAGCCGCGCATCCGGCCTTCCTGCTGCTCCGGCATCTCCGAGTGCACGATGCCGCGTCCGGCGGTCATCCACTGGACGCTGCCCGGGACCAGAACACCCTCGTGGCCGTGGTTGTCGCGATGCCGCATCCTGCCGTCGAGCATGTACGTGACGGTCTCGAAGCCCCGGTGAGGATGGTCCGGGAAGCCCGCTATATAGTCGCCGGGATTGTCCGTGCCGAACTCATCGAGCATCAAGAATGGGTCGAGGTCCGACAGCCGCGGCTGGCCGATCACTCGCGTCAGCTTGACGCCAGCGCCGTCCGAGGTTGGCATACCCCGTACGACCCGTGAGACAGCGCGTACGGATTGCGTATTCATTCGAGTCCCTCCTGCCCGCCGTGCGGCGGACTGCGATTGGCCAATGTGATGGCGGGATGCGGCGGGAGCAAGCCCCCTGGTCTCGCGCCAGCGAGCCCTCGGGTCCTTTCTCGGTGTGGCGGAACGTCCTGCCCGCCACGGCGAGGCAGTCGATCCAAGATGTGCAGGAGAACTCATGGCGGACCTCGGATCATCGGTATAAAATTGTTACCTGGGATAATTATGTGAGTGCGGCCCGCGCCGATACAAGAAGGCACACGCATGCGACCCAGTAAAGCGGATGTAACCGCCGCCGGCCGGCATCTGCCGAGCGAGGAGTGCCCGAAGATCAGTCAGGTGTTGGCCCGGATCGGGGAGAAGTGGAGCGTCCTCATCATCATCATGCTGGCGGAGACTCCCCGCCGCTTCTCCGAGCTCAAGCGTGCGATCGGTGGAATCTCGCAGAGGATGCTGACTCTGTCCCTTCGTGGCCTCGAGCGTGACGGCCTGGTGAAACGCACCGTGTTTCCCGTGGTGCCGCCTCGCGTCGAGTATGAGCTCACGCCGCTCGGGCGCTCGTTGCATGCGCCCGTACGCGCGCTCGGCGATTGGGCTCGTGGTCATCTCGCCGAGATCGATGCCGCGCGCGAAGCCTTTGACGGCAAACAGACGCCGGCAGCTGAGAACCCGCCAAATCCGGGCGAACGCAGAGGCTTCTCGCGTTGAGCCGCGCTCGGGGCCGTGTCAGGCTGCTCTCATGGCCGGCACGGGTGTCAGGAAGTTGTCGAAGTCAGCGGGCCGGCGCCGTACGACGATGTTTATGTCAAAGGGCCGGACGTCGCGGCCGTGGCCCGACCGCGCAGAGCCCGTGCCGGCACTGCCCGAGACAAAGGCCGGTCCCGGCCACGCTTCCAATGTCTAAGTCGTTGATACAGCAGGAGAACTCCCCCCGCCGGGCGTATCTGATCTCCCTCTTAAGGGGGAGCGCCCGACGGTTGAGTTCGCGCTGCTCGACCCGACTATAGGAACTGAAGCAGGAGGCCGAGCGTCAATTCACAGGAGAGCCGCATCATGCAGCAGACGAGCAAAGTCGAGCGGCCGCAGCAGCCGCACATTGTGGACTACAGCGCCGCAAGGGCCAAGGCGATCGCGTGGCTGGGTGACCGTTATCTGCTCGCCAAGCCGATCAACCGCAAGACTCCCCCACCCAGCGTGCCACTCTCAACCCCCGGCACGTTGGGACTCCAGCCGGCGGGACAGTCCTCCCGCCGGTCTTTTAATCACCTTCGGGTTGTAGGAGGCTCGTATGAATCGTCAAATGATTCTGTTGCGAGTGGAGCAGGGCGTGTGGGAAGGCTGGCAGTGGATGGCGCTGGATGATTTCCTGCAGCGTGTACGACTCGACGCCTGGAACGAGGGAGAGGAGTCCATGGTCGGAATGATCCTGCCGGCCGGACGGCAAAGCCAGGGAAAGCTGAACTGACTCGACCTTGGAGCGGCCGCGGCGGCGCACCGCGGCCGGCTGGAGCGCATATCGCTCACGGCGGCGCTTGGACTCGCGCCCCTCGCGCCTTATCCTGTCTCGAGCACCGCGATTGAGCGGCCGATCCCCCCCCGGCCGCGGGATCGAGAGCGGTCAGACGGCCGCGCTCAACGGACACAGAGGGTCCCAGTAATGAACATCGGGTTCATCGGGCTCGGCAACATGGGTAGCGCCATAGCGGGCCGCTTGCTGGAAGCTGGGCATAGCCTACGCGTCTGGAACCGCTCGCCGGAGCCGGTGCGAAGACTGGAGGAGCGCGGCGCACAGGTTGCCGCCACCGCCGAGGAGGCGTTCCGCGGTGACGTCGTATTCTCCATGCTGAGCGATGATCAGGTCACGCGCGCAGTGTTGGTTGACAGCGGCGTTCTGGCGCGCGCCAAGGCGAGCGAGACACCCATCCACGTCAATATGGCGACGATCTCGGTGGCGTTCGCGGATGAGCTCGCGGAGCGCCACGGCGAGCGTGGAGTTGGTTACGTCGCTGCACCCGTCCTGGGGCGTCCGGATGTCGCGGCCGCCGGCAAGCTGACCGTCCTTCTGGCGGGGCCGCGCCAGGCCGCAGAGTTCGTGCGGCCGCTCCTCGAGGAAGCGGTCGGCCAGAAGGTCTGGCGCTTCGGCGAGCGGGCCTCGAAGGCGAACGTCGTCAAGCTCGCCGTCAATTTCATGCTGGCGGCGGCGATCGAGTCCATGGGCGAGGCGGCCGCGCTCACCGCCGGCTATGGCATCGAGCCGCGCGATCTGTTCGATCTCATCGGTCAAAGCCTCTTTCCCGGCCCGGTGTACCAGGGCTACGGGCGCCTGATCGCCGAGGCGCGCTTCGAGCCCGCCGGATTCAAGGCGCGCCTGGGCCTGAAGGACGTGCGCCTCGCATTGGCCGCCGCCGAGGCCGCGACGACGCCGATGCCCATGGGAAGCCTCATCCGCGACTCCATGCTCGAGGCACTGGCGCGTGGAGAAGGCGAGAAGGAATTCGGCGTTGTGCTCGGCCGGTCCGCCCTGCGCCGCGCGGGGAAGTAGTCGCCAGGAGGGAGGGGGCGCTCGAATATAATCGGCTGATACCGGATCAGCATTTGGCCACATGAGCTCCCGCCCGACCGTTCTGCTCACCGACTACGCGTGGCCCGATGTCACCCTCGAGGCGCAGCTCATCGAGGGGGCGGGCTTGCGCCTCGTTACCGGTCCTGCCACAGCCGCTTCCGCGGACGTCATTACAGCTCTTGCCGCTGAATACCGGCCTGCCGCGATCATGACCAACTGGGCGCCCGTGAGCGCCGCCGCGATCGCGGCCAGCGCGTCCTTGCGCATCGTCGCCCGCCTCGGAGTCGGGCTCGACAATATCGCCGTCGATGAGGCTACACGCCGCGGCATCTGGGTCACGAATGTTCCGGATTACTGCATCGAGGAGGTGTCCGACCACGCCGTCGGGATGTTGCTCGCCTGGGCGCGAGGACTCGTTCAGTTCGATCGGGAGGTCAAGGCCGGCCACTGGGAGCCGGCCAGCGCCAGGCTGCGGCGCGTGCGCGATTTGACCTGTGGAATCATCGGTCTCGGACGAACGGGACGGCGGACCGCAGAGAAGCTGCGCTCCTTTGGCGTGAGCCTGCTGGGACATGCGCGAAGCCACAACGCCATTCCCGGGTTGGAGATGACGAGCCTGGAAGACCTTCTGAGCCGCTCCGATGTGGTGATCGTCCATCTGCCGCTCACCGCGGAGACGCGGCACCTGCTCGATCGCGAGCGGATCGCGCTCATGAGGCCCGGAGCCTTCCTGGTCAACGTGAGCCGCGGCGCCGTGATCGACACGCCTGCCCTGATCGACGCACTCGAGGGCGGAAGGCTCGCCGGCGCAGCGCTGGATGTGTTGGAGGATGAGTCGCGCGTTCCGCCCGGACTGCTGCGAGGCGATGTCATTCTCACCCCTCACATTGCATTCTCCTCCGATGCGTCACTGCGAGATCTGCGGCGCAAGGCGAGCGAGGAAGTGGTCCGGGTACTGCGCGGGGAGCCGCCCCGGGAGCCACGGAATGACCCGCGATCGGGCGCCGCGGTCCGATCGA
The DNA here is from genome assembly GCA_021807675.1 of Pseudomonadota bacterium. Taxonomy (GTDB): domain Bacteria; phylum Pseudomonadota; class Gammaproteobacteria; order Steroidobacterales; family Steroidobacteraceae; genus 13-2-20CM-66-19. Next base: position 7,415 of record JAKBCR010000022.1, on the reverse strand, counting down.
AGCCGAGTGAGGCCAAGCCGTGAGCCGCCCATTCCCTGTCTCACGTACATGGACCGCCGAGGCGGTGCGCCGCATCGACGCGGATTTCAACCGTTCCGCGGACACGCACCTCATCCCGGTGGAGCTCTCCGGCTACCCCGGGATCGACCTCTATCTGAAGGACGAGTCGAGTCACCCGACCGGCAGTCTCAAGCACCGGCTCGCCCGGTCGCTCTTTCTTTATGCGTTGTGCAACGGATGGGTCGGGCCGGGCACGCCGATCGTCGAGGCATCGAGCGGCTCGACCGCCGTTTCGGAAGCGTACTTTGCGCGCATGCTGGGGCTGCGGTTCATCGCGGTGGTGCCGCGAGCCACCGCCGCCGAGAAGATCGCGGCGATCGAATTTCATGGCGGTGAGTGCCACTTCGTCGACGATCCGAAGACTGTTCACGCCGAGGCGCAGCGTCTGGCGAGGGAGGTCTCGGGCCACTACATGGACCAGTTCACTTACGCGGAGCGGGCTACGGACTGGCGCGGCAACAACAACATCGCGGAATCCGTTTTCCGCCAGCTCGGCCAGGAGCCCCATCCCATACCGCGCTGGATTGTCTGTGGAGCCGGGACCGGGGGAACCTCTGCCACTCTCGGAAGATACGTGCGCTATTACCGCTACGCGACTGAGATCTGCGTCAGCGATCCGGAAGCGTCGGTATTCCACCGCCACTACGCGGATCGCAGCATTACCGCGGTCGAGCGCTGCGATTCCTGCATCGAAGGCATCGGCCGCCAACACGTCGAGCCTTCCTTCATTCCCGAGGTCGTCGACCGCATGATTCCGGTATCCGACGCCTGCAGCATCGCCGCGACGCGCGTCATCAGCGAGCGGCTCGGCCGCCGTTGTGGCGGGTCGACCGGTACCAACATCTGGGCCTGCGCATGGCTGATCTCGGAGATGGCGGCCACGGGCGAGACTGGGTCTGTGGTCTCGATCCTTTGCGACCAGGGCGAGCGCTACGCCTCAACCTATTTCAATGACGCATGGATCGCGCAGAAGAAGCTCGACCTGGCGCCCGGCATCGCCGCGCTGCGCGAGTTCTTCGGGGGAAGGCCGCTGCGCTGACCGCTTGAAGGGATAGGGCGTAGCGTGCCGCGCCTCTCTATCCGCGGCGAAGCGGTCTGCTAGCCGCGCCGGGATTCGGCCGCCGCGGCGGCCCACTCGGCCGGCGGGTCGAGGTGAAACGAGTACTGCTCGAGACAGCGTCGCAGGAATTCGGCCGCGGAGTGCCCTGCCCGGTGCAGAACGGCGCGGTGAGAGACCCATACGGCGCCGACGGCAACGCAGAAGAAGGCGCGATGCGTCAGCCGAATGGGTGTGCGCAGCAGGGAGGGCTTCCTTGCCCGCAGCTCGAGGATGAGCTCCGACTCGTAGCCGACGTGCGCGAGCTCATCTGCGATCAGAGTCCGGCACAGATGCCGGAGCCGCTGGCAGGTCGTAACGGACTCGAGTGCGCGGTAATAGACGTTGCCGATCAGCTCGGCTGCGATGAGGACGTGGAGGTAGAGCTCGAACCCGGCCAGCCTGCGAATCCGGCGGAATAGCGAATCGCTCCAGTGCCGGTATTTCGGCCGGATGCCATGCTCCTCCATGAACTCGCGCAGCAGGCGCGCGTGGCGTTGCTCCTCGCGGATGAAAAGCTCGGTGATGCGCGGCAAGAGCTCATCGCCGTGAACTGCCGCGAAGCGGCGCGCCGCGCGCAGAAGCCCGGTGCCGTCGGACTGCTCGCCCAGTTGAAAGGTCGCAATGGAGCGGGCAATGAGCCGCCGCTCCTCGAGCCTGAGGGCGCTGAGGGAGCCGCTCGCCGCGCCGCGCGGCTGCTGTGCGTGGTACTCGAAATGGTTAAGCCAGATCCTGCGATTCGTGAGCATGGGTCCTGTCCGCCACCGGAGCCTGATGGAGAGTCTCGGCGCCGATCAGGCCTACGCCGTGGCGGAATCGTGGCAAATTCGGGCAAGCGAGCCGGGTCTGGCGACCCGCCCTGGGGAACGAAGACCCAGGGTAGACGGTCAAGCTCGATGAATCCAAAGAGATTTTCGGAGGGCCCATGAGAAAGCGTCTGCGCGCCTTGGGGGCTGCATGCGTGCTGGCATTCGCGGGGACTTGCGCTATCGCAACCGGTGCGCAGAGGGCCGTGGCGGTGGGCGTGCGGGACCGCGGGGCAAATTCCGAGTCGGCGCGCCCTGCACTCTGGCGGGTCTACGACATGATCGTCGACTTCGAGAAACTTCCGCGCACCTACACCTGTGACCAGCTCTGGTACGAATTCCACGGCATTCTGCTGCGTCTCGGGGCGCCGCTCGCAAGCATCGACATCCTGCCGTACGACTGCAGCCCATCGCCGAGTGGTGACATGAAGTCGCCGAAAGTCGAGGCCCGATTCCAACTTCCATTCGTGCTTCGGCCCGGCGTGCAAGGAGCGCCGATCGAGGCCGTCGAGCGCACCATTCGCCTCGCGCCGGGCAAGCCGAAGACCTTGCACGTCTCGGACTGCCGGCTGCTGCGGCAGATCGACGGGACGATGTTCGCGTCGTTGCCCGTCAAGGTGCACACCGCCCATTTCGACTGCTCCGCGCCGCGGCCTCTGTCGGGCAAATTCTCCGTGACGTTGAGCCTGCCGGTCATCGCGATGGCGCCGACCGCAGCTGCGACCAGGGTGCCTACCGCGGGGTCGGCCCCTCACTGACCCTCACGAGATCATTCGGACGCATCCATTCGTGGAACGCCGCCTCGATCTGCGCCGGGCCGAGCTCGATGTAGTGCCGGGCCGCAATCGTGGGCTCATCGAGGGGTAAGCCGAGGTCGACCCGGCTGATGATGCCGCCCGCGATCGCATCCACGCTCGATTCCTCCAGCGGGATCTGCCGCAGCAGCAGCTCCTTGACGCGCAGCAACTCCTCTTTGCCCACCGGCTTGCGACGCATCTCGGCAATCTCGCGCCGAACGATGGCGGCGGCCTTGAAGACGTTGGGTGGATCGCAGGCATACTCCACGAGGTAGGCGCTGCGGGTCTTGCCGGCCTCGAGCATCGAGCCGACCGAATACACGAGGCCGGTTCGCTTGCGCAGCGCGATGCTGAGACGCGTCGAGTAGAAGCTGCCGCCCAGCACCGCATTGCCGAGCTCCAGCGGGAAGTAGTCGGGATCGCTCCGCGTGAGCGGCAGGGTCTGGGCGAGGACCACGATGTCCTGCACGCGGCTGGCGTCCGGAACCGCCACGACGTCGGCCCGATTGAGCGGCACCGGCGGCAATTCCGTCGGCGGCTTGGGTCCCACCGCTTTCCAGGAGCCGAAATATTTCTGGATCACGGAAAGGGACTGCTGCGGGGTCACCTTGCCGATCACCACGATGGTGGTGAGATCGGGGCGGAACACTTTCCGGTAATAAGCGCGCACGTCAGCCGGGGTCAGCGCACTGACGCTGGCTGGTGTGGACATGCGAAGGCTCGGGTCGGTCCCGGGAAAGAGCGCTTGGCGCAAAGAGTGCCGCGTGAGGAACCCCGGACTCTGATTGCGGGCTGCCACGCTCGCGGCGAGCTGACCGCGAAGGATCGCCATGGCTTTGGCGGGCAGGTAGGGGTCGAGCTCGTTCTGCGCGAGCAGCTGCACGCCGCGATCGAGGTTCTCGGGCAGGACCTCGAGACCGAAATCGGTGCCCGCCTGCTCGCTCGCGCCGATGGTATCCAGCGCCTGCTGGAACTGAAGCCGGTGCAACTGCCCGCTGCCGAACATGAACATGCGGTCGAGCAGATCGCTAACCCCCATCTCGCCATGGGGCTCCTCGAGATCGGGCTGATTGCGGATGTGGCCGAAGACACTGACCGTATTGCTGACATCCTCGGTTTGCACTATCAGCGTCAGACCATTCGGCAGTCGGGTGACCACCGGATGGAGAGTGGAAGGCGGCACGCTCAGGCGGCTCAGCGCGACTGCCGCCCAGTTCGGCAGCGCCGTTGGCTTCGCGGCGCCGAGCGAGATCGACTCCTGGCCGCCGAACCCACCGCTCGAGGGCACCGGTTTTCCCGAGCCTTGCGGCAGCATCACGGCCGTGACGGCATGGTCGAGATCGAGGTACTTGCGCGCCACGCGGTCGACGTCCTGCACGGTGACTTTCTCGATCCGCGCCAGCTCCACGTTCGGCGAGCGCACTTTGTACAGCGCCAGAGCGTCGGACCAGTCGGAGGCGAAGTCCGCGATGGAGTTCTTCTGAAACTCGGCCGCGCGCCGCTCCTGCAGCTTGGCTGCCGCGACGAGATCGGCGGGGACGCCGTGCTTCGCCACGCCGGTGAGGATGGAGCGGATGTCGCTCTCGATCGCCTTGGGATCCTGTCCTGCGGCGAAGGAGACGGTCGCATAAGCGATGCCCGCCTTTGGCAGGGGGTCGAGCGAGAAATCCGCATCCAGCGCCTTGCCCTGGGGCACCAGCCCGAAGAGTGCGAACCGGCGGCTGTCGAGCACGTCCGAGAGCACCTCGAGCGCGGCAAAGTCGCGACTGTCGAGCCCCGGGGTGCGCATCGCGATCATCGCCATGCCGTTCGGATGATCCGTACTCATGGTGAAGGTGGCGGCGTGCGGCGGCCCGAGCCGCACCGCGGGACGCGGCGGGAGTGTCTTCGAAGGGATGGCGCCGAAGAGCCGCTTCACCTCGAGCAGAGTCGATGTCGGATCGATATCGCCGGCGATCACCAGGATGGCGTTGTTCGGCGCATACCACCTGTCATAGAACCGATGCAGCATTGCCGCGGTGGTGGCGTTGAATGAGGGGCGGGTGCCGAGCGCGTCATGGGCATATGGAGTTCCCGCGAACATCTCCGCGCGCATTTTCTCGTAGAGAACGTAGTCCGGGTCGGACAGGTCCTGCGCCACCTCCTGCTCGATCGCCCCGCGCTCCTCCTTCCACTGACTCGCCGCATCGAGCACTCCACGCATCCGGATCGCCTCGATGTGCAGCGCGACAGCGAGGTCCTCCGCCGGGACCGTGAAGAGATACTGGGTCATGCTCTCGCGCGTATCGGCGTTGAAGTTGCCCCCCATGACGCTGCCGATGTCGGCGAGCTGGTCGGCCGTGAGTCCCGGGCTGCCGCGAAACATCATGTGCTCCTGGGCGTGCGCCATTCCGGGAAATCCCTGCGGCGCCTCATCGGACCCCACCAGATAGTTGACCGACGTGGCAACCACCGGCGCCAGGGGGTCGCGCACCACCACCACCCGTAACCCATTCGCCAGCGTCTCCCGGGCGACCTGCGTCCCCAGCGGGTTGGCTGCTGCGGCAGCGCGCGATTGAGGTGCGGCCAACGCAGCGATGCAGATGGCAAAGGCAGAGATCAGAGTCGCGCGCATGTTTTCTCTTTCTGCACCGTGCGAAAGCAAGTTAGTAAGCGGCCCAGAGCCGTTCTCTGGGCCGCGAGGTCAATCCCTGTCACTGGGCTGGCCGCGTAAAGCGGCAGGATGCCGCTCTTTGCGCCTATAGAGAAAGGGAGCCGGCCCGATCTCGGGCCGGCTCCCCGGCTCTCAATGCCGTGCCGCGACCGGGACCAACCCATGACGGCCGCGGCGGGCATCACAGATCGGACCCCTGCCGCGGCCTTTGGTTCGCTCCGTGCCGTCACGGGACCACGCTCGCCCGCAGCGCCGCGCGGCGACTGCAGTCTCTGGCGAGACAGCAGGTGTGCTCAGGCGGACTTCAGCTGCTGAGCCGCGAACTCGTAGTTCGCCAGCTTGGCCAGGAAATTATCGGTGAAGTCGGGGCGGCGATTGCGGAAGTCGATGTAATAGGCATGCTCCCATACGTCGATGGTGAGCAGCGCCTTGCCCTCTCCGGCGGCGAGCGGGAGGCCGGCGTTGGCCGTCTTCGAGACCTTCAGGCGCCCGTCCTTGCCGAGAACCAGCCAGGCCCAGCCCGAGCCGAACTGGCCGACCGCGGCCGCCTTGAAGGCCTCCTTGAATTTCTCGACGCTGCCGAAATCGCTGATGAGCTTCTTCTCGAGCTCGCCGGGGATGCCGCCGCCGGTCGGCGAGAGACAGTTCCAGAAGAAGCTGTGGTTCCAATGCTGTCCCGCGTTGTTGAAGACGGGAGTCAGGTCCTCGCGCCCGTGTGCGAGCTTGATCACCTCCTCGAGCGTCTTGCCCTTGAGCGTGTCATTCTTATCCACGAGCCCGTTCAGCGCGGTGACGTACGCCTGATGGTGCTTGCCATGGTGGAACTCCAGGGTCTCCTGGCACATGCCGCGGGCGGCGAGCGCGCCGGGCGCAAACGGAAGCGAGGGGAGGGTGAAGGTCACGAGGTGCTCTCCTGCAATGAATGGAACAAGGGGGTCGCGCAATGCGTGATCCCGAAGGCTAGGAAATCGGTCGCAATTTGTCTACTTCCGTCACTCTACTTGTTCAGTCCCCGCTCAGCGAGGGGCTGCGAGAATGCATAATCCCCCGTTCGGGAGCGGAATCGGGCCCAATCGGAAGATGCACGTCAAGGCACGAGAGTTCGCGCGTGTACCGCTGTCGCTGCTGACGCGGCTGCGGTTGATCCTGTCCGGGCACGAGGATCTGGCGGGCATCGTGTTCTGGGCGACTCTGGTCGGAATCGTCGGCGCGCTCGCGAGCGTGGTCTTCCGGGAGTTGATCCGCCTCTTCACGAAGCTCTTCACCGGCTATACGAGCATCCCCGGACACGGCTCGGGGCTGGTGGGGGCCGCCTCGAGCCTGGTCTGGTGGCACCGGGCGCTCGTGCCGATGGTCGGCGGCGTGCTTGCGGGCTCCGTGCTGTATTTCGTCCGCCGCACGTTCGTCTCGTCCAAGGCCGTGGATTACGTCGAGGCGGTCAAGGTCGGCGACGGCAAGATCGGCTTTCGCGCTTCGATCCTCAAGAGCTTCGGCTCCCTCCTCACGATCTCATCGGGCGGCTCGATCGGCCGAGAAGGCTCGATGGTGCAGCTGGCCGCAATGCTTGGCTCGAGGCTGGGCCTGCTTGCGCGCGCACCCGTGCCGCGCCTGCGGCTCATGGTGGCCTGTGGCGTGGCGGCCGGTATCGCGGCCGCCTACAACGCGCCCATATCGGGCGCCTTGTTCGCGACGGAGATCGTCCTGGGCTCGACGACGATGGAGAGCTTCGTCCCGCTGGTGGTCGCCTCGGCCGTCTCCAATTCCGTCATTCATCGCTTCCTCGGCTACGGTCCTGTCTTCGATGTGCCCCACGTCGTATTCGCCTCCAACTGGGAGCTCGGCTTCTATGCCTTCCTCGGAGTGCTGCTCGGCCATCTCGCTCCCCCCTTTCTGGCGTTGCTCGACTTTGCCAAATCCCAGTTCGTCCGGCTCAAGTTGCCACTTTATTGGCAGCTCGGGCTGGGGGGTGTGATCACGGGCGGCATCTCCGCGGGGGTTCCGCA
>JAKBCR010000196.1 GCA_021807675.1 Pseudomonadota bacterium | reverse complement strand
GAGGGGGCGGCTCGGTGCGGCCCTGAACTCGGCGCCGCGCAGGACGGACCGCCGGGCAGTAGAGGGGCGCGGCTCGTCAGTTTGAACGCGTCTGTGAGGCAGCGCTGACCGTCGGGCTCCGTGACTGCCTGCCGAGGGTCGTGCGCGAGTACTGGTCGTCCGATTCAAGAAGAGGAAGCTCGGCATGAACCGCCGCATCAACATCATTTCCAGCAAGCTCAGTCCGTACCGGGCAGTAGCCGTCGTGCTCCTTCAGGCCTGGATTGGCTGCGGTTTGACCAGCGGAGCGCCGCTGTCCGCCCATGCGTTGGTGGGTAGCGCCGCCAACTGGACCACCCACGGCGGCGATGTGGACGAAACCAATTACAGCCGGCTCGATCAGATCGGCAGCGCGAACGTCGGCAGACTCGGTTTGGCCTGGTATCGCGACCTGCCCGGGGAGGTGACGCTGGAAGCGACGCCGCTGGCGGTTGGCGGAGTGCTTTATTTCACGGGCAGCTACGCGGATGTCTATGCGGTCGACGGCGTCACCGGGAAGCTGCGGTGGAAATTCGATCCGCTGACCTGGAAGTACTTTCCGCAGAAGATGCTGTTTGGATTCGCGGCCAATCGCGGCGTCGCCTACGCGCATGGCCGGATCTTCAGCGCTGCCCAGGACGGCCGGCTCTTCGCCCTGGATGCGCGCACGGGGAAGGTGCTGTGGACTGTGGAGACGACGGCCCCCAACTCCACGCACGGCATCACGGGCGCCCCGTGTGTCTTCGACGGCAAGGTCGTCATCGGCAACTCCGGCGCGGATATCGGCGCGGCTGAACGCGGGTACGTGACGGCCTACGATCAGGCGACCGGCCGGGAGGTATGGCGCTTCTACACCGTTCCTGGCACTGCGGCTCAGAACCGGGGTCATCCGGCGCTCGAGCGTGCCGCCGCGACGTGGAGGGGTGAGTACTGGAAGACCGGCACGGGGGGCGAGGTCTGGGACGGCATTACATTCGACCGCAAGCTCAACCAGATCTACATCGGGACCGCCAATCCCGGTCCGTATGATCCCGCGGTGCGCAGTCCGGGCGGTGGCGATAACCTCTATACCGACTCGATCGTGGCGCTCAATGCCGATACCGGCAGGATGGTGTGGTACTACCAGGAAACACCGCGCGATGAGTGGGACTATGATGCGACCCAGCAGATGACCCTTGCCGACCTCGTGATCGACGGCAAGCGGCGGCGGGTGCTGATGCAGGCGCCGAAGAACGGTTTCTTCTACGTGCTGGACCGGCGCACGGGGAAGCTGATTTCCGCGGGGAAACTCGGGAAGGTGACCTGGGCGAAGCGAATCGATATCGCGACCGGGCGTCCCATCGAGGTGAAGAGCAGTCGCTACAGCCGCACGGGCGCGGCGATCGTCTGGCCGAGCTCCGCGGGCGCCCACGTCTGGCAGGCGATGGCTTACGATCCGCAGACCGGGCTGGTCTACATCCCCTACATGCAGCTCGGCGCGCGTTTCGTGCTGGGCAAGCCGCAACCGGGCGGCGTCTTCGTCGAAGGCATCGGTATCAAGGATTACGAGGCCGGTCCCCATGACGGCAAGGGCGCACTGCTTGCGTGGAACCCCGTCCGCCAGAGGCGCGCCTGGATCCACTGGCACGATACGATGTTCAACGGCGGAGCGCTGGCGAGCGCCGGCGGTATCGTCTTTCAAGGCGCGGCGAACGGCTATCTTTCCGCGTACGAGGCGACGACCGGTCGAAGGTTATGGAGGTTCAACGCGGGGATGGGGATCATCGGGGCGCCGATCACCTATTCGGTCGCGGGCAGGCAGTATGTCTCGGTGCTGGCCGGGTATGGCGGCACCGCGGCTATCTGGGGCAGTGTCATGAACGTCGGGTGGAAGTTCGCCGAGCCGCGCCGGCTGCTGACGTTTGCCCTGGGCGGCAAGACGGCGTTGCCGCCGTCGCCGCCGCCGGACTTGAGGGTGCACGCTCTGGATGTGCCATCGCTCAAGCTCGATCCGGCAGAGGTTGCCGCCGGCCATGCGATCTACATAGCCTGTGCCGCATGTCACGGGCGCAATCTCGTGTCGACAGGGGGTCCGGCGCCGGATTTGCGGGAATCCCGCGTCGCGCTCGATCCGCAAAGCCTGTGGCAGGTGGTGCACGGCGGAGCGCTGATCGAGCTGGGAATGCCGCGCTTCTCGATGCTCACGCGCAAGCAGGTGAACGACCTCTACGCGTATATCAGGTATGGCGCCCGCCAGGCGGCGCACGAGGCGGGCAAGTAAGGACGGCGGCGGACCATCGCGAGCCGTGGAGTTCGGTTGAGTCACGGTTAGGTCGCAGATAGAGTGCGCTCATCGAAGGCGATGGATTCGCATCGTGGCTCACGAAGCCATGCGTGAGACGCAGGCGCAGGTCGGGTGCCACGCCGCGGCTGTTACTTCGCGGGTCCTGACGGTGAGCCGATGAAAAGCGGTCTTGCCAAGCATGGGGCGCCACGGTACTATACTAAATAGTTAGTCATATAGGCTCGATCCGTGGAACCGAGCGAGGTCAGCTCTCGGGAAAGTCCCGAAGTCCGTCGAAGCCATATTCTTGGCGAGGCGATCCGGCTCGTCGGGCAGCGGGGCTCGGGCGGCTTGAGGGTGCAGGAGCTCGCGCGGCGGTGCGGGCTGTCGAATGCGGGAGTGCTGTACTACTTCGGGTCGAAGGAGGAGCTTCTTCTGCAGATGATCCAGGAGCTCGGGCGTCGCGAGGCGGCGGTCATCGAGCCCTTGGTTCGCACGGCCGAGCGGGAACTCGAGCAGGGAGCGCCATCGAAGCGAGCGCTGCTCGCGCTGCTGCACACCATGGCGAGCCGTGCCTGCCAGAGTCCGGAGCTCGGTTTGCCGCTTCTCGTGCTGCAGGCGGAGGCGCTCGAGCCCCGCCATCCGGCACATCGCTTCTTTCGCAACCGGGACCGCATGGCGGCGGATCTGTTCACGAGGCTCGTCGCCCCTCACGTGAAGTATCCGGTTTCTACGGCGCGGCAACTGCTCGCGCTGATGACCGGGCTGCTGCAGCAATGGGTGGGGTCGGGCCGCGGCTTCGATATCGTCGCCGAATGGGATCGAGCGGTCGTCGCCGTGCTTGGCGGACCGGCTGTCTGCGCAGGCGAGGCGGCTCCCGGGAGGGAGCAGATCACACGGGGAGCGGCTCGAGCGGAGTGACAGCGGGGATGCGGCGCGACGCGTGAGTGCGCCGGCCGGGCGAGAGCAACTGAACACGAGCGTAACGAGAGGGGAGAGCTGAATATGTCTGTAGATCGTCGATGTGGCGTGAGAGCGTATCTGCGCCGGACCCTGAGTCGGCTCCGGCCGGTACTGGGGTTGGTGGCTCTCTTCTCAGGGCTCGCGACTCCGTGCTTCGCCGCGGGACTTCCCGTGCGCAGCGGGGTGGAGGTGTCTGACCTTGCCAAGCTCTGTCGACCCGCAGCGGTGCAGGCGGTCGCCTCGCGGTTACACATCAAGGTGACCGTGAAGCAGCTTCCAAGCGTAGAGGATGCCAATACACCCGGCGGCGCGCATTTCGTCGCCGCCGCCAGGGGCCTGCCCGCCTACTGCCAGGTGACGGGCAGCTTCGTGACGGACCCTAAGAGCGGAAGGACCGCGAATTTCCAGGCGACGTTCCCGGCCGCTTGGAATCAGAAGTATCTGCAATTGGGCTGCTCCGGCCATTGCGGTCAATTTGCCGTCAGCGACCCCGCGGCCCCTTACGTCACCATCACGACTCAAGGCAAGCCCGGCGAAATCATTCGCCAGGGTTTTGCCACCTTTGCGACCGATGAGGGACATGTCGGCTTTGCGGGGGGAACCTGGGACATCAAGGGGCCCGGCCGGATCGACGAGGCGGCGCTGAAGGATTTTCTGTACCGCGCGGACGAGGTGCTGGCGCGAATGGGAAAGGAGCTCACGGTCGCCTTCTATGCCCATGCCACGGGCCAGGTGCGCCACATTCGCTATTCCTACTTCTGCGGCTGCTCGGGCGGCGGGCGTGATGCCCTGGTCGCGGCCTCCTATTTTCCGCAGGATTTTGACGGCATCATCGCCGGATCGGCGTATGCCAACCTGGTGCAGGTGGCGTTTCAGGCTGCCGGTACATCCCTCGCGACGCTGCGCTCTCCTGGCGCGTACGTGCCGCCGAAGCTCTTTGCGCAGATCGAGCCCATCGTGATGGCGAAATGCGATGCGCTCGACGGGGTCAAGGACGGGCTGATCCAGAACCCCGGCGCCTGCAACTTCACCCCGCAGCGGGACCTGCCGCGCTGCCCGCACGATAAGCCCGCCAGCCACTGCTTCACGCGCGCTCAGATCGACACGGTGAGCACTCTGATCACGGCGGTGACGGACCGGCGCGGGCAGGTCATTCAACCCGGCTATTCGGTGAGCGAGCTGCAGGCCCTCGATCTGGCGAAGCCCCAGCACCCGAATGCGCCCAATCCCTGGGTCGATAACGGCAACCCCTATGCCGGCTTGGGGGGGCTCGGTGACGCCGTCCTGCGGGTCTTCGCTCATCATGACGATCCGAGCTTCCACACGCGGTCGCTCATTTCCTTCGGCTCCGGAGGCGCCGGTCCCGTGACCGACTACCGGATCATCGTTCCCGGAGCGGAGGCGGCGCGCGATGAGGCTCTGCTGCGAAGGGGGATCGGCAATGATCCGGCGAAATTCGCGAAGCTGATCGGGCTGCAGCACAAGCTCCTGATCTGGAGCAACCTCAGCGACCAGCTCCTGACTCCCTACATGTCCATCGATCTCTACAAGAGGCTGGCGAGGCTGTACGGTGGCTACACCAAGCTGCAAAGGAACGTCCGGCTCTTCATGATCCCGGGCACGAGCCACTGCAGCATGGGCGGGATCGGCCCGGGCCATTTCGATGCTCTGCGCGCGATCGAGAACTGGGTGGAGAAGGGCAGGGCGCCCGACGGGCTCATCGCCAGCCTCTACAACCCGAATTCTCCCGTGGTGCCGGCCGGCCAGAAGCCGCTTCGCACCATGCCGCTGTGCAAATTCCCGGAGATGGCGCACTACCTGGGTCACGGCAACGTCAGGGACGCGGCGAACTGGGTCTGCCCGGCCACCGACCGATCGATGCTCAAGATCGGCGCGAGCGGCCGACAGGCGGGTGAGATCGATTAGACCGCCGGGCGTGGTATGCGGTGCGGCGGCCGCAAGGGCGCCGCACCGCGATCAGCCCTGCGGGCGCGTGAGGCGCAGCCTCTGACAGGTGAAAGGATCGATCGTGAGCCTCTCGAGAGAGTCATTGCTGAACTCCTTCAAGCCGGATGGGCAGACGACAGTGCTCGTCGTCAAGTCCTTCAAGAGGGGTGAGCCTCTGGTGTTGTCGGAGCCCGTCGGTGCGGCGACGCCGCGGGCCGCGGCGGACCTGTGCCTGGTCAAGCTCATGGTCGGACCGGGAAACCCGGGCCCCGCCGATGCGCCTTCGACTTCGCCGGGGATCGGCATCGAGGTATGGCTGCCGTCGCCCGAGAATTGGAACAACCGTGTGCACGCCATTGGAGGCAACGGCTGGTCCGGAGGCAATGCCGGCTCGCCCACGCATATCGCGAATTCGATGTTCGCCGCCGACGTGGCGGCCGCGGAGGGCTCGGTGGTCTCGACGTGCGATTCCGGGCACTCGGGACAGCGCGGCGATCTCGGCGGCGTGGCCTCCAGCAACGGCGATTTCGCGATGGACCCGGATGGCACCCTCGGCAAGGCGCAGTGGAAGGATTTCTCCTCGCGCTGCCTGCATGAGCAGGCCGTCAAGACCAAGGCGCTCGCCGCGGCGTATTACGGCAGGCCGGCGAGCTATTCGTATTTCGACGGCCTTTCGCTCGGCGGACGGCAGGGTTACAAACTGGCGCAGGAATTCCCCGACGACTACGACGGTATCGTCGCGAATTGCCCGGCCATCCATTGGACCCGGTTCTCCACGGCCGGCCTGTACCCCAACATCGTGTATCAGCAGGATCTCGGGGGCGTGCCGCTGACCGAAGAGCAGATGGACCTCGTTTCCAACGCCGCGATCCGCTCGTGCGATACGGTCGGCGGCGTGCACCTGGGCCATATCATGGACGACGAGGCTTGCCGTTACGATCCAACCCAGGATTCGGCCGTGCTCTGCGTCAGCGACGGAGGCAGCAATACGACGCCCCACTGCCTCACGAAGGCGCAGGCGCAAGCCGTCAACAAGATGTGGTATGGGATGACCGCCGACGGCTCGGTGCCGTCACCGGCCACCGACAACGGCTGGGACAAGCCCCTGGGGGGGGTGCGCCGGTGGTATGGCCGGCCGCGTGGTACGTCCCTCTACAGTGCCACCCTGTACAGGCTGTTCAAGATCAAGGCCCAGCCGCAGGCGGACGTGGTTGCGCTCGAGCTGCAGAATCCGACCCTGGCGGAAGCGGACTTCCGCAACGCCTCAGGGAACGGAGCGCAACTGTGGAAGACGCTTTCGTATCAGCAGCTGTCCAACGCCTTCGATCGAGGGATCGCCCTGCAGCCCGTGTTCGACTACATCAATACCGACAGTGCGGATCTGTCGGCCTTCAAGGCACGCGGCGGCAAGCTCCTGACATGGCATGGACTGAACGATGAGACCATCCCCGTGCAGGGGACCATAGGGTATTACGAGCGCGTTGCGGAACGCATGGGTGGCCTCGAGAGCGTGCGGAGCTTCTTCAGGCTGTATCTGCTTCCCGGGATCGGGCACAGCGGCAGCAACGGAACCTCCAATCCCGATGCCTGCCCGCCCGTCGTACCCTGGGGCTACTTTTACAAGCTGATGGTGGACTGGGTCGAGCGGGGGGTGGCGCCGCAGCGCATCGAGATCGAATCAGCTCCCGGCTCCGCGGTTCGCGTGTCGCAGCCGATCTTCCCGTATCCGCAGAAGGCGAGATACGTGGGCGGCGATCCGCGCGCGGCGGGCAGCTATGCCAGCTCTTAGCCGGCGCGCGCTCGTCAGAGCGCAGAATCATTCATGAGTCAGACCAGAGCGGCGACGCGAAGCGCCGGGTCGGGAGACCTGACGAGCGGCCCGATAGCGCGAACGCTGCTGCTGTTTGCGCTGCCCGCGCTGGGCTCGAACGTCCTGCAGTCGGTCAATACCTCCATCAACGCCGTCTGGATCGGTCAATTTCTCGGCGAGCGCGGCCTGGCCGCCACCGCCAACGCAAACATCGTGATGTTCATGATGATCGCGCTGGTGTTCGGGTTTGGCATGGCGTCGACCATTCTCATCGGACAGAGCATCGGTCGGGGCGATGTGGCGGCGATGCGGCAAGCGGTAGGGACGGGACTGACGCTCTTCATCGTGCTCGGGATTGCCGCGGCGGGGCTCGGCTGGCTCGCAAGTCCTGGGCTTCTGCATCTGCTGCGCACGCCGGCCGCCGCGTATGCGCAGGCACTCATCTATCTAAGGGTGATGTTTCTGGGCCTGCCGACGGCGCTGCTGACCGTCTTCCTGGCGATGGCGCTGCGTGGCATCGGCGATTCGCTCACGCCCCTCCTGCTCATGATTCCGGGAATGTTGATCGATGTCCTGCTGAATCCGGTGCTGATTCGTGGGCTGGGACCTGCCCCGCGGCTCGGCATCATGGGCTCCGCGCTGTCGACTCTGTTCGCCAATCTGGTCTCTTTCATCATCATGATCACCGCGATCTATGCGCGTGATCTGCCGCTGCGCCTGCGCGGCCGGGAGCTGCGCTATCTGCTCCCCCGCAGAAGTCTCGTCTCCGTCATCGTGCGCAAGGGTATCCCGATGGGGCTGCAGATGATCATCATGTCCGGATCGGCGCTGGTCATGCTGGGCCTCGTGAACGGCGCGGGCACGGAGACCGTCGCGGCCTACAGCGCCGCCAACCAGCTGTGGACCTATCTTCAGATGCCCGCCGTCGCCATCGGCATGGCGGTGAGTGCCATGGTGGCGCAGAACATCGGTGGGGCGCGCTGGGATCGCATCGGGCGCATAGCCCATGTCGGCGTGATCACCAACTTTTGCATGACCGGAGCGCTCGTGCTGCTGATCGCGCTGTGCGATCACGTGATGCTGAAGCTCTTCCTGCCTCATGATCCGCAGGCGATCGCGATTGCGCGGCACATCGACCTGATCGCGAGCTGGAGCTTCATTCTCATGGGTGTCACGATGGTCGTGTCCGGGGTGACGCGGGCGAACGGAGCGACCGTTGTCCCCCTCATCATCATGGTGCTGGCTTACATCCCGGGAAGGTTGGGTGCCGCCTACGCGCTGCGGCCCTGGCTCGGCATCGATGCGATCTGGTGGAGTCTTCCGCTCGGTATGGC
>JAKBCR010000021.1 GCA_021807675.1 Pseudomonadota bacterium | reverse complement strand
CGATGAGACGCCGGCCGACGAGACTCTGCATCATCCGCTGGACCGGGCCGGAGCCCGCCGCCTTGACCGCGCTGCGCCCGATCTCCTGCACATCCACGCCGATCGGATACACGCCGGTGCGGACGGTCCTGCCGCTCACGCTGACGGTGCCATCCTCCGACACGGCCTCGGCGCCCCAGATGATACGCACCGCGACCAGAAAGCTCTCGCGGTCGGTCTCGGTCTGGAATCCGACCAGATCATAGGCCAACAGCGCGCGCAGCAGCTCCGCGAACGTCGGCAACGCCCGCAGCACCTCGAAGTGCGGGAAAGGGACGTGGAGGAAAAAGCCGATCGGCTGACGCACGCCCTGCGCGCGAAGCTTCTCTCCGAGCGGAATGAGGTGATAGTCGTGCACCCAGATGAGATCGCCCGGCGCGAGCAGAGGCGAGAGGCGCGAGGCGAACAATGCATTGGCCTGCTCGTAGGCCGCGTACTCCTGGTCCTCGTAGCGAAAGCCGGCGAGGAAGTAATGAAAGAGCGGCCACAGAGTGCCGTTGGCGAAACCGCTGTAGTAACGCTCGTAGATCGTCTGCGGCAACGGCATGGTGGCGTAGGTCAGCGAGTCCCTGATGCTGATGTCCGGCTCCCCCGGCTCCTGGGCGCAGGTCTCGCCGTTCCAGCCGAACCAGAGGCCCCCGCGCGCCCGCATCGCGGCGAGCACGCCGACGGCGAGCCCGCCAGGCGCAGCGGTCTTCGCGAGCGGTACGCGGTTGGATACATTGATCAGCCGGGCCATCAGGCCTGCCTCCGCATGCCCGAGCCCGGCGGCTCGCCGGGCGATGCCCCTTCGCGCACGGACTCTCCGTGCGCGGGATCCGACAGTTGCCGCAATGCGGCGGCAGGCTCGAGCTGCAGCCGCGCGAGCCAAGCGTGCACCGCGGCGACATCCGCGAGGCGCCTGCGCGCCGCCGATGGCCTCGGTGCACCGACGAGCACCGAGAGGCCCGCGAGCGAGTTGACGAGCTCGAACGCTGACTCGTCCGTGAGATCGTCGCCCACGAAGACCGGCATCCGGCCGCCAAACGGCACCTCCTCCAGAAATGCGGCCACGGCTCTGGCTTTGCTCGCTCCAACGGGGCGCAGCTCCACCACCATCTTGCCGCGCTGCAGGTCGAGCTCATCTCCCAGCCGCGCCGCGACCTCCTGCATTGTGGCGACGACGGTGCCCTCGAGCTGTGGCGCGCCGCGATAGTGCAGAGCGAGCGCAAACTGTTTGTCCTCCACCAGCAGGCCGGGGTGCTGCCGCGCGAGCCGCGACATCGCGCCGCGTGCCGTCTCGAGCGCGGCCGCGGAAGGGAGCCGCCGCCGGCGGTAGAGGCCGGTTGCATCGCGATGCTCGAAACCGTGCAAACCCGCCGATGGCAGCCTCAGCGGAGCAAACAGCGCATCGAGGTCGGTGATCGCGCGGCCGCTGACGAGCGCTACCGCACCGCCACTCGCACGCGAGAGAGCGCGCAGTCGCTCCCGCAGGCCGGCAGGGACCGACACGGCCTGCGGTACCGCCGCGATGTCGAGCAGTGTGCCGTCGACGTCCAGAAACAGGGCGACCGCCGATAGAGCCGGGTCATCGATACGCGGAGTTGCAGTCACCCGCCTACTCTATGAAATATTTGGGGAAATGTAAAAACTTCCGGCCGGCCGCGTGTCAGGAGCCGACGGGAGACAAACAGCTCCGCGTGGAATTGACCCTCCGATTCAAGCCCCCGTCGTGTCGAGCCCACGCTTTGCGAGAGCGTCCAGACATCCCGTGAACTCCTCAAGGTCGCGAAAGCGTCGCTGCACGAAGGTCCGCCCGCAAGACGCTCGGTGCCGATGCCCCGCCTTGCGAGCTCGGCTTCGATGCCGTCAAAGGCTGAGCCACAGCGCGAGCCCATCCCCTCGCGCGGCCGCAGGCGCGCCGCGAATCCGTTGTTGAAAGGCGGCAGCGGCGATGTCCGCCGGCCGATGCATTCGTCGGAATATAAAAATATTTTGGCGACAATGCGATCCGCGCGGGCGGCCGCGGCGCTATTCCGCGATGAGGGTCTCGCCCGCGGCGGCGGTCGCCGGCCGGCGCATCGCCCCGAGAAGCGACGTCAGGCCGCGAAAGAGCCTGGAGAGCTCGGCCGGCTCGAGCTTGCCCAGGGCATCGACCAGCAGCCCCGCATAGGGACGGGGCGCTCGCAGCAGCAGGCGCATGCCGTCAGCTGTCGCGTACAATCGCACCACGCGCTGGTCGGTATCGTCGCGCACGCGGCGGATGAGCCGCCGCTCGCTGAGCGCGTTGGCCAGATTGCTGGCCGTCGTCTGATGTACGGACAGGCGCTCCGCGACCGAGTTGACACTCAGGCCCCCTTCGCGCGAGATCTCCGACAAAGCCCAGAGTTGCGAGCCGGATATGCCGGTACGCGCCCTGACTTCGGCGTCGTAGTCGCGCGCCGAGCCGACCACGGTGCGGAAGCTGCGCAGCGTCCGCAATTCCAGGGAGTGGCGCTGCGGCCGCGCGGCGCTCGAGACGACGGCTCTTGCGGAGGCGCGAGATCCCGATGACAGTCTCTTGCGGGAACGGCGGACGGGATCGGAACGCATGATTGACTCCTGCCAGATGATCTCAGCGTATCCGGACCGGATGCGCGAGACAACAGGGCGTCAGTCAGGGCTCCGGGGCGTGATAGCCGGGTTGCCCGGCCATTCGGATCCGTCATGTCAAAGGCCGGGATTCGCGGAAAACCAACAGCAGCTGCGAGCGCGGGGCCGCCGGCAGATCATCCCTCCCGCACCCGAGCCCAGGTCGGCGCATGGTCGCTCGGTTTGTGCCCGCCGCGTACCCAGCCGTCGACATTGGCGTCCTCGAGCCTGGAGGCCAGCGCGGGACTGAGCAGGAGGTGATCGATCCGCAGGCCCGCGTTGCGTTTCCAGTGATCCCGGAAGTAATCCCAGAAGGTGTAGATCCGCTCCTGCGGATGGCGTTCCCGCAAGGCATCCGTCCAGCCCTGATCGAGGAGACGCTGGTAGCCGGCACGGCTCTGCGGCTGAAGGAGCGCGTCCTTGCGCCAGTACGTCGGGTCGTAGATGTCGAAGTCGGTCGGCACGACGTTGTAGTCGCCGGCGAGAACGACCGGTCTGCCGAGGGCGAGGAGGGTCTCGGCATGGCGGATGAGCCGCTCCAGCCATGCCAGCTTGTACTCGAACTTCGGTCCCGGCTGCGGATTGCCGTTCGGCAGGTAGAGGCACCCGACCACGAGGCCGGCGACCTCGGCCTCGATGTAGCGGCTGTGCGTGTCGTCAGGATCGCCGGGCAGCCCCCTGCGCAGCTCGACCGGCGCGGCGCCCCGGGCGAGGATCGCGACACCGTTGAAGGAGCGCTGGCCGTGCCAGACCGCCTCGTAGCCCGCAAGCCGAATCGCAGCCACCGGAAATGCCGCATCCGGCGCCTTGAGCTCCTGCAGGCAGGCGATATCGGGGGACTCCCGGGCGAGCCACTCGAGAAGCGCCGGCAGCCGGCTGGCAATCCCATTGACGTTGAAGGTCGCGATTTTCATCAGATCTCCGGGGCGGAAACTTCGGCCATCAGGCCGCAGAGGAAGCCCCGCCCCTGCGAGCAGCGCTCCTGGAGGCGTGATAGCATAGCCGGGTCGGTCGTTGGGCCTTCGGGCCACCGGCGATCTGGATAGGATTCGTTCTCGCCGCCCGGTGCGGGTGTCTGCCCTTGATTAAAGGGGCAGAAGACCCCAAAAAACGTCCAGAAAGAGGCTTGCCTGGCATTGACCCGCTGCCAGGGACGGATATTATCGGACTAAATCGGCGGCTCAGACGGGCACGCGCCGCCCGGACTCCTCGCTCCAAGCGTCCGGGTGTAACGCCGCGATCCGCCTCATCCAGTCTTTTGACAGTTCCGCGGGCGCCGCCGGCGAGACCCCGCCCCTGATCGGGGACTCGCAACGGTGCAAGGAAGCGTGCGCCCGCTTTCCCAGCAACGAGAGGCCGATCAGTCATGCGACATCAGCGCCGGAGTGCCACAGCGCGCCAGTCCCGGGTTCCCCCGGGAGCGCGGCGCCATCCCCCGCACCTTGCTCCGGGGAAGCAGGGGCTCTACGACCCGTGGTTCGAGCACGAGGCCTGCGGCGTGGGCTTCGTCGTCGATGTCAAGGGCCGCAAGTCCCACCGGATCCTCGAGCAGGCCATCCAGGTGCTGCGCAATCTCGATCACCGGGGCGCCTGCGGCTGCGAGGTCAATACGGGTGACGGCGCGGGTGTGCTCATCCAGATGCCGCACGCCTTCTTCCAGCATGTCGCCAAGAAAGAGCGCCTCTTCTCCCTTCCCGGGCCCGGGGAGTACGGGAGCGGGCTCGTCTTCATGCCGCGCAATCCTACGCGGCGCCGGCGACTGGTCGAGGCCTTCGAGCACATCATTCAGTCGGAGGGGCAGACGCTCCTCGGCTGGCGCACCGTGCCGGTGAACAACAGCTCCCTCGGAGAGACCGCGCGCGCCGGCGAGCCCTTCATCCGCCAGGTATTCATCGGGCGCGGCCCCGGCGTGCGTGAGGAGGCCGAATTCGAGCGCAAGCTCTACATCATCAGGAAGCGCGCCTACAGCGAGATCCGCACCTCGACCCTCGACGGCGCGGAGTACTGGTATCTCTGCAGCCTCTCGCACAAGACGTTCGTCTACAAGGGGATGCTGCTCACGGAGCAGCTGACGCAGTACTTCACGGACCTGCAGCACCCGGCCATGGAGACGGCGCTCGCACTGGTGCATTCGCGCTTCAGCACCAATACGTTCCCGAGCTGGGACCGCGCGCACCCCTACCGCTATCTCGCCCACAACGGCGAGATCAATACGCTGCGGGGCAACTACAACTGGATGCAGGCGCGCGAGGCGCTCTTCGCCTCGGACCTCTTCGGCGAGGACACCCCGAAGATCCTGCCGATCATCAACCCGAACGGCAGCGACTCGGCCATGCTCGACAACACGCTCGAGCTGCTGGTGCTCGCGGGGCGGTCGCTCCCGCACGCGATGATGATGCTGATCCCGGAGCCCTGGTCGAACCACGAGAGCATGGACCCGGACTTGAGGGCGTTCTACCAGTACCACTCGAGCCTGATGGAGCCCTGGGACGGACCGGCCTCGATCGCCTTCACGGACGGCAAGATGGTCGGAGCGGTGCTCGACCGCAACGGACTGCGGCCTTCACGCTATTACGTCACCAAGGACGACCTCGTCATCATGGCGTCCGAGGCCGGCGTGCTCGACGTGCCGCCCCAGGACGTGGTGCGCAAGGGCAGGCTGCAGCCGGGGCGCATGTTCCTGGTGGACACCGAGCAGGGCCGCATCATCGGCGATGAGGAGATCAAGCGCACCGTCGCGACCGAGCATCCCTATCGCGCGTGGCTGGATGAGCACCTGGTGCACCTCTCGGACCTGCCGGCGGCGGCCGAAGTCCCGCCCGCCGATCCCGCCACGCTGCGCGCACGTCAGATCGCCTTCGGCTATACGTTCGAGGACGAGCGCACACTGCTCGCTCCAATGGCCAGGACCGGCGTCGAGGCCGTGGGCTCCATGGGCAACGACACACCGCTCGCGGCGCTGTCAGCCAAGCCACGGCTGCTCTATGATTATTTCAAGCAGCTCTTCGCGCAGGTGACCAACCCGCCGATCGACTGCATCCGCGAGGAGCTCATCACTGCCTCCGAAGTCTGGCTGGGCTCCGAAGGCAACCTCCTGCAGCCGCAGCCCGCGGACTGCCGGCGGCTCGAGCTCAAGGGCCCGATCCTCACCAACGAGGAATTCGCCAAGGTGCGGCGGCTGTCGCTTCCGGGCCTGAAGGTGGGCACGCTCTCGATCCTCTTCCGCGCGACCCGAGGCGAGAAGGGACTCACCAAGTCGGTCGAGGAGCTTTGTCTCGCCGCCCGACGGCTGATCGAGGACGAGGAAGTGAACATCCTCGTCCTGAGCGACCGCGGCGTCAACCGCGAGTTCGCGGCCGTGCCGGCGCTGCTTGCGGTAAGTGCACTGCACCATTACCTCATCCGCGAGGGGCTGCGCACGCGCGTGAGCCTCGCACTGGAGACCGGCGAGGCGCGCGAGGTGCATCACTTCGCCCTTCTCCTCGGCTTCGGCTGCTCGGTGGTCAATCCCTACGTGGCGTTCGAGACACTGGAGGGCATGATCCACGAGGGACTGGTGACCAACGTCGACGCCAGGCTCGCGTGCAAGAATTTCGTCAAGGCCGCGACCAAGGGCGTCATCAAAGTGATGTCCAAGATGGGCATCTCCGCCATCCAGAGCTATCACGGCGCCCAGGTGTTCGAGGCAGTGGGTCTGCGCCAGGACGTCATCGATCAGTACTTCACCCGGACCGCCTCGCGCATCGGCGGCATCGGGATGGAGACCGTCGCGCAGGAGGTGCTGATGCGCCACCGGGCGGCCTTCTCCGCGCGCGAGACCAACGGCCCCGCGCTGGAGTCGGGGGGTGTGTATCAGTGGCGAGCCGACGGCGAGCATCATCTGTTCAACCCGGAATCGATCCATCGCCTGCAGAAGGCGGTGCGCACAGGCAGCTATGCGACCTACAAGTCCTACGCGCAGCTGATCGACGATCAGTCGCAGAGGCTCGCGACTCTGCGGGGACTGCTGGAGTTCGCCCCGGCCGCGCCGGTGCCGGTCGAGGAGGTCGAGCCGGTCGAGAGTATTCTCAAGCGCTTCAAGACGGGCGCCATGTCCTACGGCTCGATCAGCAAGGAGGCGCACGAGACGCTCGCGATCGCCATGAACCGCATCGGCGGCAAGAGCAACACCGGCGAGGGGGGCGAGGATCCCGACCGTTACCTGCCGCTGCCGAACGGCGACTCGAAGAACAGCGCCATCAAGCAGGTGGCCTCGGGCCGCTTCGGAGTCACCAGCCAGTACCTCGTCAACGCGCGGGAGCTGCAGATCAAGATGGCCCAGGGCGCGAAGCCCGGCGAGGGTGGCCAGCTGCCCGGCACGAAGGTATATCCCTGGATCGCCAAGACCCGGCATACCACGGCGGGAGTGGGCCTCATCTCCCCTCCCCCTCATCATGACATCTACTCCATCGAGGACCTGGCGGAGCTGATCCACGACCTGAAGAACGGCAACCGCGAGGCGCGCATCAGCGTCAAGCTGGTATCGGAGGTCGGCGTCGGCACGATTGCGGCGGGCGTCGCCAAGGCGCACGCGGACGTCGTGCTGATCAGCGGCTACGACGGCGGCACCGGGGCGTCACCGCAAACCTCGATCCAACATGCGGGGTTGCCATGGGAGCTTGGGGTCGCTGAAACTCATCAGACCCTCGTCCTCAACAACTTGCGCAGCCGCATTGCCGTGGAGGCGGACGGTCAGCTGAAGACCGGGCGTGACGTCGTCATCGCCGCCCTGCTGGGAGCCGAGGAGTTCGGGTTTGCGACAGCCCCGCTGGTGGCGGTCGGCTGCATCATGATGCGCGTCTGCCATCTCAACACCTGCCCCGCGGGTGTCGCGACTCAGGATCCGCGGCTGCGGGAGAAGTTCACCGGCAAGCCGGAGCACGTGGTCAACTTCATGCGCTTCATCGCGCAGGACATGCGCGAGATCATGGCGCAGCTCGGCTTTCGCACCGTCGAGGAGATGGTCGGCCGGGTCGAGCGCCTGCAACCCAGGAAGGCCGTGGACCACTGGAAGGCGAAAGGCTTCGACTTCAGCAACATCCTCTACCAGCCGGATGTCGGCCCCGACGTCGGCCGCTTCCGCCAGATCGAGCAGGACCACGGCCTCGAGAAATCCCTGGACGTGACGGCGCTGCTCGAGATCTGCCGGCCGGCCATCGAGCGCGGCGAGCCGGTCCGTGCCGAGCTGCCGATCCGCAACGTCAACCGGGTGGTCGGCACCATCACCGGCAGCGAGATCACGCGCAAGCACGGCCCCGAGGGTCTGCCGGATGACACCGTCCGGATCGGCTTCAAGGGATCGGCGGGACAGAGCTTCGGGGCGTTCATGCCGCGCGGCATGACCTTCGTGCTGGAAGGCGATGCCAACGATCATCTCGGCAAGGGACTCTCTGGCGGCCGGATCGTGGTCTATCCGCCTGCGGGCTCACCGTTCGCACCGGAGGAGAACATCATCATCGGCAACGTAGGACTCTACGGCGCGACGAGCGGCGAGGCCTACATCCACGGCATGGCGGGCGAGCGCTTCGCCGTGCGCAACAGCGGCGCCGAGGCAGTCGTGGAAGCGGTCGGCGACCATGGCTGCGAGTACATGACGGGCGGCCGCGTAGTGGTACTCGGCACGGCTGGGCGCAACTTCGGCGCCGGGATGTCGGGCGGCATCGCCTACGTGCTCGATGAGGCAGGCGACTTCCCCTCGCGGGTCAACACGCAGATGGTGGGCATCGAGCGATTGGAGGACCCGGAGGAGATCGCGCACGTGCGCGCCATGATCGAGCGTCATCGAGACCTCACGGGAAGCGAGCGAGCCCGCTACGTGCTCGAGAGCTGGGAGCGGCTGCTGCCCAAATTCGTCGCCGTGGTGCCCAAGGACTTCAAGCGCGCCATCGCCTCGCTCAAGCGGGCGCACGCGCAGGGGCTGACGGGAGACGAGGCCATCATGGTGGCCTTCGAGGAGAACGCGCGCGACCTCGCGCGCGTCGGCGGAAATTAATTGAGAGATCGAGCACCGGATGGGCAAGCCGACTGGTTTCATCGAGTATCTGCGTGAGCTCCCCGTGGACCGCACGCCCGTCGAGCGCGTGCGCGACTGGCAGGAGTTCCACCATCACATGGACGAGAAGCGCCTGGCTCACCAGGCCGCTCGCTGCATGGATTGCGGCGTGCCGTTCTGCCACACGGGCACGCTCATCTCGGGCATGGCCTCGGGCTGCCCGGTAAACAACCTCATTCCGGAGTGGAACGATCTGGTCTACCGCGGCCTCTGGCGCGAGGCGCTCGAGAGGCTGCACAAGACCAACAATTTCCCGGAGTTCACCGGCCGGGTGTGCCCGGCGCCCTGCGAAGGCTCGTGCGTGCTCGGCATCACCGCCCCGCCCGTGACCATCAAGAGCGTCGAGAACGCCATCGTCGACAAGGGCTGGGACCAGGGCTGGATCACGCCCGAGGCGCCCGCCGTTCGCTCTGACAAGCGCGTAGCGGTGATCGGCTCCGGCCCGGCGGGCCTTGCCGCTGCCGCCCAGTTGAATCGGGCGGGCCACACGGTGACAGTGCTCGAGCGCGAGGACCGGCCCGGGGGTCTCTTGATGTATGGCATTCCGAACATGAAGCTCGACAAGAAGGCCGTGGTGCTACGGCGCATAGAGCTGATGCAGCAGGAGGGCGTCAAGTTCGTGTGCAACGCCAACGTCGGCGAGAACGTCGAGCCGATGCTGCTCCTCAGGGATTTCGATGCCATCGTTGTATGCACTGGGGCCACACAGCCGCGCGATCTGGCCGTCGAGAACCGTAATCTCACGGGTGTGCACTTCGCCATGGACTACCTGACGGCGAGCACCAAAGCGCTGCTCGATGGTGGCCCGGATCGCAGCCCCATCCATGCGCGCGACAAGCACGTTGTGGTGGTGGGTGGAGGCGATACGGGCACCGACTGCGTCGCGACCGCCATGCGGCAGGGATGCAAAAGCTTGACCCAGATCGAGATCATGGCCCAGCCGCCCCTGGAGCGCGCGGACGACAATCCGTGGCCGGAATGGCCGAAGGTCTACAAGCTGGACTACGGGCAGGAGGAAGCGGCGGCGAAATTCGGCTCGGACCCGCGCGTGTACGTCACGACGGTGAAGCGCCTGAACGGTGACGCCGCCGGTGGCGTACGCTCGCTCAGCACCGTCGAGGTCACCTGGCAGAAGGACTCCAGCGGACGGCTCGTCCCCGCGGATGTGCCGGGCAGCGAGCGGGAGATTCCGGCGGACCTGGTGCTGCTGGCGATGGGATTCACGGGGCCGGAGCAGCCGCTGCTCGCCGAGCTCGGCGTGCGCACCGACTCGCGCTCGAACATCGAGGCGGAGCACGGCGTGTTCACGACCAACGTGAAAGGCGTGTTCGCAGCGGGCGACTGCCGGCGTGGTCAGAGCCTGGTCGTATGGGCCATCAACGAGGGTCGGGGCGCCGCGCGGGAATGCGACCGGTATTTGATGGGCGCCACGGATTTGCCTTGAATGAAGCGCGGGATCCGGGCATCGTGCCCGGCCCAGCGCTGCTTCGAGCAAAGAGCGTGGTTTTTGCTCGAAGGGTGCTCGGCGGAACGAAGCAGTGCTTCGCTGGTGGCACCGCCTCGCCCTTCGGCGGCGGGGCACGTCCCTGTGCCTGTATGGGAGGGTGCCGCTTCATGATTCGGGGTGAGTACGCGTGAATGGAACCTAGCATGAACGCCATACCGTCCCAGGAACAGCTGCCTCTCGAGCCTGCGCGGGAGCGCGAGCCGGCGGCGCGCCTGCGCGAGATTCCCTATAACTACACGTCCTTCTCCGACCGGGAGATCGTGATCCGCCTCCTCGGCGAGCGGCACTGGACGCTGATCGAGGAGCTGCGGCACGAGCGGCGCACGGGCCGCTCCGCCCGCATGCTGTACGAAGTGCTGGGCGATATCTGGGTCGTGCGCCGCAATCCCTATCTGCAGGACGACCTCATCGAGAACAAGCGCCGGCGGCGCCTGCTCGTCGAGGCACTGCACCACCGGCTGACGGAGGTCGACCGCCGCCGCGACACTGGCGACGCCCAGCGCTATGACCGCGTCGGTGAGCTGGTGGCCGCGGCGCGCGAAGCGGTGCGCAATTTCGAGAATGATTTCGATACCTGGACGGCGCTGCGTCGCAGGGTGACTCGCGTGCTCGGACGGCGCACGCGCAGCGACAACATCCGATTCGACGCCTATGCCCGCGTATCGCATGTCACCGACGCGACCGACTGGCGAGTCGAGTATCCCTTCGTGGTGCTGGTACCCGACACGGAAGCAGAGGTGCCGGATCTCGTGCGCGGATGCATCGAGCTCGGGCTCACCATCATCCCCCGGGGAGGCGGCACCGGCTACACGGGCGGCGCTATTCCGCTGACGCCCCTCTCGGCCGTCATCAATACGGAGAAGCTCGAGCGCCTGGGGCAGATCGAGAGCGTCCAGCTGCCCGGACTGACGGAGCCGATGCCGACGATCTTTTCCGAGGCGGGCGTCGTGACACGCCGGGTGGCGACCGCGGCGGAAAAGGGCGGACTGGTGTTCGCCGTCGATCCCACTTCCGCAGATGCCTCCTGCATCGGTGGCAACGTCGCGATGAATGCTGGCGGCAAGAAGGCGGTGCTCTGGGGCACGGCGGTCGACAATCTGGCCTGGTGGCGCATGGTCGACTGCGACGGCAACTGGCTCGAGATCAGCCGGATCGGCCATAACCGCGGCAAGATCCATGACGTCGAGAGCGCCGAGTTCGAGCTGGTCTGGAAAGATGGCAGGCAGCCGCCTGACAAGGCGCCGACGCTGCGCACGCGGACATTGCGCATTCCAGGCCGCAAGTTCCGCAAGGTCGGGCTGGGGAAGGATGTCACGGACAAGTTCCTCGGCGGCCTGCCGGGGGTGCAGAAGGAGGGCTGCGACGGCATCATCACTTCCGCGCGCTGGGTGCTGCATCGCAGCCCCGCGCACACCCGCACGGTGTGCCTGGAGTTCTTTGGCCAGGCGCGCGATGCGGTTCCGACGATCGTCGAGATCAAGGACCACCTCGATGGCCTCGCGGCGCGCGGGACCGTGCGCCTCGCCGGCCTCGAGCACATGGACGAGCGCTACCTGCGTGCGGTGGGCTACACCACCAAGTCCAAGCGCGGCGCACTGCCCAAAATGGCCCTCTTCGGCGATGTCGTCGGCGATGACGAGGCTGCCGTGGCGGCGGCCACATCGGACATCGTGCGCATCGCCAACGCGCGCAGCGGCGAGGGCTTCGTCGCCGTGAGCGCGGAAGCACGGCGCAAATTCTGGCTGGACCGCGCCCGCACCGCCGCGATCGCCCGGCACACGAACGCCTTCAAGATCAACGAGGATGTGGTGTTGCCGCTCGCGCGCATGGGCGAGTACACCGATGAGATCGAGCGGATAAACATCGAGCTCTCTACGGCCAACAAGCTTGCGCTGATCGGCGAGCTCGAGGGGGTATTCGCCGGGCCGCTGCCGCTTGCTCGCGCGGAGGACACCGAGCTCGGCCATCTGCCCGATGAGGAGGTCATCGGCGAGCGGGCGTCACAGGCACGGCAGCTGCTCGCGGATGTGCGCGCGCGCTGGGAGTGGCTCGCGGCGCATCTGGACTTGGGGCTCGAAGCCGCGCTGCCGCGGATTCAGGCGCTCGGCTACGAGGCGCTGGTGCCGCAGCTTCGCACCCGGCTGGCAGCCGCACCCGGATTGCGCTTGTTCGACGTGGTGCAGGACCGCACCATCAGGGTCTCGTGGAAACGCGAGCTGCGGACGCCCCTGCAGCAGATCTTCGGAGGTCGGGTATTCGCCCCGATTCTCACGGCGTGCGAGGACGCTCATCGGCGCATCCTGCGAGGCCGTGTGTTCGTTGCGCTGCATATGCACGCGGGCGACGGCAATGTGCACACCAACATTCCGGTCAACTCCGACGATTACGAGATGCTGCGAACGGCCACGGCCGCAGTCGCGCGCATCATGGGTATCGCGCGCCGGCTGGACGGGGTGATCTCCGGCGAGCACGGCATCGGGATCACGAAACTCGAGTTCCTGGACGACGCGGAGGTGATGGAGTTCCGCGCGTACAAGCAGGCCGTCGACAGCGAAGGCCGGTTCAATCGGGGAAAGCTCCTGCCGGGCGGGGATCTGTCCAACGCGTACACGCCGAGCTTCAACCTGCTCGGACACGAATCGCTGATCATGCAGCAGTCGGACATCGGCACGATCTCCGACTCCATCAAGGACTGCCTGCGCTGCGGCAAGTGCAAGCCGGTCTGCGCCACCCACGTACCGCGAGCCAACCTGCTCTACAGCCCGCGGGACAAGATCCTGGCCACCTCGCTTCTCATCGAGGCGTTTCTCTATGAGGAGCAGACGCGCCGTGGCGTCAGCATCCGGCACTGGGACGAGTTCGCCGACGTCGGCGAGCACTGCACCGTCTGCCACAAGTGTGTGAGCCCATGCCCGGTGGACATCGACTTCGGCGACGTCTCCATGGCCATGCGGGATCTTCTGCGGCGGATGGGCAAGAAGCGCTTCAATCCGGGCACCGCGGCCTCCATGTTCTTCCTGAACGCCACCCGGCCGGAGACCATCCGCCTCACGCGCAAGCTGATGATCGAGTGGGGCTACAAGGCCCAGCGCACCGCTCACGGTCTGCTGAAAGGCCTGGCCCGGGCGCAGACGCGCCGGCCACCGGCCACCACGGGCAAGCCCGCAATGCGCGAGCAGGTGGTGCACTTCGTTAACAAGCGCATGCCTGGCGGCCTGCCGAAGAAGACGGCACGCGCACTGCTCGACATCGAGAACCCCGCCTACGTGCCGATCATCCGCAATCCGGCCGCGACCAGCAGCGACACCGAGGCGGTGTTCTACTTCCCGGGCTGCGGCTCGGAGCGGCTCTTCTCGCAGGTGGGGATCGCCACCCAGGCGATGCTGTGGCACGTCGGGGTGCAGACCGTTCTGCCGCCGGGGTATCTCTGCTGCGGCTACCCACAGCGCGGCGCGGGTCAGTTCGACCGCGCGGACAAGATCACGACGGACAATCGCGTGCTCTTCCACCGCGTCGCCAACACCCTGAACTATCTGGATATCCGCACGGTGGTGGTGAGCTGCGGGACCTGCTACGACCAGCTGCAGGGGTACAAGTTCGAGGAGATCTTCCCCGGCTCGCGCATCATCGACATCCACGAGTATCTGATGGAGAAAGGCGTGCGCCTGGAGGGCGTGACGGGGACGCGCTACATGTACCACGACCCCTGCCATTCGCCGATGAAGAGCTACGATCCGCTCAAGGTCGTCAATTCGCTGTTGAACGACTCGCGCAACGGCCGCATCGAGAAGAACGACCGCTGCTGCGGAGAGTCGGGGACGCTCGCCCTCACCCGGCCCGATGTCTCGACGCAGGTGCGCTTTCGCAAGGAAGAAGAGGTCCGCGCGGGGGCGGAGAAGCTGCGCAGCACGGGCGCCACACAGCTCAAGATCCTGACGTCGTGCCCTTCCTGCCTGCAGGGCCTGAAGCGCTACAACGATGACGCCGACCTCGACGCCGATTACATCGTCGTGGAGGTCGCCCGGCACGTGCTCGGCGAGAACTGGATGGCCGAATACGTGGCGCGGGCCAACAACGGCGGCATCGAGCGGGTGCTCGTCTAACGCGCGCCGCCGATGCTGAAACGCCGGCGCGGCGGGAAGCTGTCGAATCTGCGCCTCGGCGCCCTCGACCCGGCGACAGACGAGTACGTGATGTTGGGAAAGACCTTCAAGGGACTGACGGATGCGATGCTCGAGTGGCAGAGGCGTCAAAGCAAGGTGCCGCCCTCGACCGCGACCACCTGGCCCGTGGTGAAACCGGCGCGCGAGGACGCGAGCCAGAGCACGGCGGCGGAGACCTCTTCCGGCTTGCCGATCTGCCGTGGCAGCGGCCCCACGCGCCGCCGTCTCGCGTTGACTTCCGGGGAGAACTGGCGCGCCGCCTTCAGCATCTGGCCATGCTCCGGATGGAAGCGGCTTCCCGTGCTGAAGGCCAAAGGATCGTCCGACATCGTTCCATAGGGAGCAACACAGTTGACGGTGATGTTGTGCTCACCCACCTCCTTGGCCAGCACCCGTGTGAAGCCGTGCACTGCCGCCTTCGCGGCGGAGTAGATCGCCATCATGTAATCGCCCACCAGGCCCGCAGTGGAGCCGATGTTGATGACACGACCCGCCTTGCGCTCGATCATCCCGGGAAGCACTGCCCGCGTCATCCGCAACATCGTCATGAGAGTGAGATCGAGATGGGCTTGCCAGCTGCCCGGATCGGATTCGGCGAAGAGGCCGAGCCCGGCGTTACCGCCGACATTGTTGACGAGCACATGCACAGGTCCCAACCGCTCGGCTTGCTCGAGGATGCGCTGCGGCGAAGCCGGATCCAGCAGATCCGCGGCCAAGAACACCGCAGCCGCCGCGCCTGCGGCATGCGCCAGCTCGACCACTCGCGCGCCGGCCTCATCGTCGCGCCCCACGATGACGACCCGGGCTCCCTCTGCGGCGAAATCCAGGGCGATTGCCCGGCCGATGTTGGCCGTTGCACCCGTCACGATCACGACCTTTTCGGCAAGACCAAAATCCATCGCGGCTCCTCACTATCTCATGCCGACGCCCATCCCCGACGGCTTCTCAGAGGGTCCTTGGACTAATGGCGGCCATGCCAGGGGCAGCTGGTCCATAGACGGACTCGAGCACGGCAGCCGGATCGGTGCCCACGGCACCCGCCATCAGGGTAGCGACACCCACGGCGGCATAGGCCTGAGCACTGCGCAGCACGTCGTCGGTGGTCCAATCCGGGCCTGCCGAAAGGAGCGCCGTGACCTCGATGCCGCGAATGTCGCGCCCGAGCGCGTCACAGTGGCGCCGAAGCACTTCGATCTTCTGGGCGACCAGCTCCGGCGGTCCATAGAAGTTGCACGCGTCGGCGTACTGGGCGACGAGTCGCAAGGTTTTCTGCTCCCCGCCGCCTCCGATCAGGATCCGGGGGCGGGGCGAGGAGACCGGGGCAGGCGCGCAGAGGGTCTCGGCGAGCCGGTAGTACTTGCCTTCGAACGGCCCGTTGTCG
The DNA here is from genome assembly GCA_021807675.1 of Pseudomonadota bacterium. Lineage (GTDB taxonomy): Bacteria > Pseudomonadota > Gammaproteobacteria > Steroidobacterales > Steroidobacteraceae > 13-2-20CM-66-19. Next base: position 17,816 of record JAKBCR010000021.1, on the reverse strand, counting down.
CCGCTCCACATCTGCAGGCAGATCTTCAGAGCCTCCTCGAGCCGCTCGAAACGCTCGGCGCGCGGCGGGAACGGGACCCCGAGGCCTCGATGCTCCCGCTCGTACCAGGCGGCCCCGAGGCCCAATTCGGCGCGCCCGCCGGAGAGAACGTCCAACGTCGTCACGATCTTCGCCAAGAGGCCGGGATGCCGGTAGGTCACTCCGCTGACGAGCAGCCGCAGGCGAAGCTTGCGGGTGAGCCCCGCGACATAGCCGAGCGCCGTATACCCCTCGAGCATCGGGTCCTCGGCCGGCGCCGCGACTTCCATCTGGAAATAGTGGTCCATGAAAGATAGCGCGCGGATCCCGATGTCCTCCGCCGTGCGGGCGAGCCGGGCCACCCCGGGACCGATGCCCGCCGGGCCGCCCGCCCAGTCAAAGCGCGTCACATGCAGGTCGAGGTTCATGGTCGCTCCACTTTGGTCACCGGGTGCTCGCCGAGTCCCACCGATGGTACCCGCGCCATTGCATTCCCGATAGCGGCCCCTCCGAAACGCCCGCGACATCGGGCACTGACATTCTCTCGGGGGGTCCGCGTCTTCGTGACGGGTAGCCAGGATGTTGGCTCCTGGTGTGCGGCCGGCGAGTGCTGGCGGGCTCGGCATTCTGGGTGCAGAATTCCGGACGTGACCGAGAAGACTTTCGACATCGGGGTGGTCGGAGCCGGACTTGGCGGGATCTACGCCGCGTATCGGTTGCGCGAAGGGGGCCTGTCGGTGATCGGCATCGAAGGCGCATCGGGCGTCGGCGGCACGTGGTATCACAACGGCTATCCCGGATCACGCGTCGATACCGACAGCGTCGATATGTACAGCTATCTGTTTTCCCGCGAGATCTACGACGGATGGCAGTGGAAGGAACGCTATGCGGCGCAGCCGGAGCTGATGGCTTACGCGAACTGGGTGGCCGACAAGCTCGGTGTCACGGGATCGTTCCGCTTCGATACCTGGCTGCGCCAGGCACAGTGGTCGCAGGAGGATCGACGCTGGCACCTCAAAACCGATCGCGGCGATCGGATTGCCTGCCGGTTTCTCGTGATGTGCACCGGCAATCTCTCCGAGCCCAAGCCGGTCTCGTTTCCCGGCCTGGACAGGTTCACGGGCGAATGGCTGCAGAGCAACCGCTGGCCGCACCGGCAGGTCAGGCTCACGAACCGGCGGGTCGCCATCGTCGGGACGGGCTCCTCAGGCGTCCAGGCGGTGCCGGTCGTGGCTGCGCAAGCGCGGCATACCTTCGTTTTCCAGCGCACGCCCCATTACGCGGTTCCCGCCCGCAACGGGCCACCCGACCGGAAGCGGCAGCAGGAGATCTCGTGTCATCTCGAGCGCTTCAAGGAAGCGATGCTGGCGCGGCCTACCCTGCCCACGGGTCAGGAGGACCGAAGGCCCGCGGCGCACTACACGGCTGAGGAACAGCAAGAGCGGATGGAGCGCCAATGGGCGCTCGGGGGCCACGGGATGGCCTACGTGTTCGAGGACATCGGCACGAGCCGCGCCTCGAACGAGATCGCCTCGGAGTTCGCGAGGAAGAAGATCCGCGAGCAGGTGAAGGACCCGGTAATCGCCGCCAAGCTCTGCCCCGATTACCCCATTGGTACCCGACGGCTCATTCTGGAGATCGGCTATTACGAGTGCTTCAACCGCGATGACCTCACCCTCGTGGACATGAAGGAAGATCCGATCGAGGAAATCACCGAGACGGGCATCCGCACCCGCAGCAGTCACTACGATGTGGATCTGATCATCTTCGCACTGGGCTTCAAGCCCTTTCTCGGCGCCATCGAGAAGGCCGGCGTCGTCAACCACAGGGGCGAGACGCCGCGCGAGGTCTGGGCACGCGGCCCACGCACGGTCTTCGGCCTCATGACGCCGCGATTTCCCAACCTGTTTCACCCGACGAGCGCCGGCAGCCCGTCGGTCCTGGGTCCTCTGATTCTGGAAAATGAGTTCCACGCGGACTGGATCGCCGACTGTCTCGAGCACATGAGACGGCGGGGCTACGACACCGTGGAAGCGACGGAGGACGGAGCGGACATCTGGGGGAGAAAATCCGCCGCTGTCGCGCAGAACCTGATCCGGCGACAGGTCAACAATTACATGGTACATGTCAACGCCGACGACGCCTCGCGCATCTTTCAACCTTGGGCGGCCGGCATGGCGACTTACGTCCCGGAGGTCCGGCGTATGACCGCCGAGGGCTACAAAGGGTTCGCCTTCAGCGCACTGAAATGATGCAGGCCGGCCTCGACACCGCACCGACACGAGGCAGGGAGCCGGGGCGGCAGCGCTCAGGAGCGGGCGCCGCCGCGTAACGCCTTGAGCGGTGAGCCCCCAGCATCTGGCACGGATCTCGCTTGACCCGAGCTGTGTGAGACCGATGCAGGAGGGGGCAGCGTGCGGGCGATCCCGTATGACGAGATGTTGGAGGCGGGTGGCGTGCCCCGCCCACATTGTCGCGACTATTGGGGCTGGCTCGAGGCGCAGTCGCAGGAGTGCCTCGCCCAGAAGCGCTCCGAGGCGGACGCGTTGTTCCATCGCCTCGGGATCACCTTCGCCGTGTACGGGGAGCGCTCGGGGACCGAGCGGCTGATCCCTTTCGACATCGTGCCGCGTATCCTCCCCGCGGACGAGTGGGCGCGGCTCGAGGCGGGACTCGCGCAGCGCGTTCGGGCGCTCAATGCTTTCATCGGCGACATTTACCACGAGCAGCGGATTCTGCGGGCGGGGGTGATGCCCCCGGAACGGGTGCTCTGTAATGCCCAATACCGACCCGAGATGCAGGGTGTGAATGTACCCGGCGGCATCTACGCGCATGTTGCCGGTATCGATATTGTGCGCGATGCGAACGGGAGCTTCTGTGTGCTGGAGGACAATCTTCGCGTGCCCTCCGGCGTCTCCTACATGCTCGAGAACCGCAAGATGATGATGCGGCTCTTTCCCGAGCTGTTCGCCCAACGCCCCGTCGAGCCGGTGGAGCAGTATCCGGACCTGCTCCTCGAGAACCTGAAGAGCGTCGCGCCACAGGGTGTCTCGGACCCGACCGTGGTGCTGCTCACCCCGGGCACGTACAACAGCGCCTATTTCGAGCATGCCTTTCTCGCGCAGCAGATGGGGATCGAGCTCGTCGAGGGGCAGGATCTTTTCGTGCTCGATGACGTGCTCTACATGCGCACGACCCGCGGTCCGCAACGCGTGGACGTGGTGTACAGGCGCCTCGACGATGACTTCCTCGATCCGCTCTCGTTCCGGCCGGACTCGGCGCTCGGCGTGCCGGGCCTGCTCACCGTTTACCGTGCCGGGCACGTCACGATCGCCAACGCAATCGGCACAGGCATCGCCGACGACAAATCGGTCTATCCCTACGTGCCGGAGATGATCCGGTTCTACCTGGGGGAAGCACCCCTCCTGGAAAACGTCCGCACCTGGATCCTCGGCAATCCGGAGGATCGGGCTTACGCGCTCGATCACCTCCCGGAGCTGGTCGTGAAGGAGGTTCATGGCGCGGGGGGCTATGGAATGATGATCGGGCCGGCCGCGACCGCCACGCAGATCGAGGACTTCCGCTCCCGGATAAAAGCGCATCCGGAGCGTTACATCGCACAGCCGACGCTGGCGCTCTCGACCTCTCCGACTTTCTCCGCCACCGGCGTCGCGCCCCGCCACATCGACCTGCGGCCATTCGTCCTGTCCGGGGGCGAGGTGAGGATCGTGCCGGGCGGGCTGACGCGGGTGGCGCTGCGCGAGGGTTCGCTCATCGTCAACTCGTCCCAGGGCGGCGGGACGAAGGACACTTGGGTGCTGGACGCTTGAGATGCTGAGCCGCACGGCCGATCATCTCTATTGGATGTCGCGCTATCTCGAGCGTGCCGAGAACCTGGCGCGCATGATCGATGCGCATCAGCGGCTTTCGCTGCTGCCGCGCGCGCCGGAGGCCGTGAGGCAGGGTTGGCAGGCCACGTTGGTGTCGCTCGGAGCCGGGGAGGCGTTCTTCGAGCGTTACGAGGCGCTGACCGCTCGCGCGGCCTTCGACTTTCTGGCCTTCGACCGGCAGCATCCGGGCAGCATCGTGCACTGTCTGCGCACCGCGCGCGAGAACGCGCGCGCGGTGCGCGGCACGATCACCTCTGACATCTGGGAAACGCTGAATTCGACCTATCTCGAGTCTCTATCGTTCACTGCGGCGATGCCGGAGTCGGCGCGGAGCGAGTTCCTGGAGTGGGTCAAGTACCGCGCCCACGTGACACGCGGAGTGACGTCCGCGACATTATTACGGGACGAGGCGCTCTACTTTACGCGGATCGGCACTTTCATCGAGCGCGCCGACAGCACGACGCGGCTGCTCGAGTCCCGCTGGCGCGATCCGGGCGGCAGGGGCGAGCGGTTGCGGGCCGAGGCCTCCGAGTGGGGCGTACTGCTGCGCGCCATGTCGGCCTTCGAGATCTTCCGGCGACTCTATCGCGACAGTGTCACTCCGGAGCGGGTGACGGAGATGCTGCTGATGCGGGACGACCTTCCCCAGAGCGTGCATCGGTGTCTCGATGAGCTGCAGTCCAATTTGGCCGCGGTGGCGAACAGCCGCTCGGAGGAGACCCGCAGGCGGGTCGGTGAGCTGCACGCCCGGTTTCATTTCGGCCGATTCGAGGATTTCCGCGCCGAAGGGCTGCCGCATTTCCTCGATCGCTTCCAGGCGAGGCTGCGGGAGCTCGGCGCGCGAATCGCGGATGACTTCCTGGTCCCGGCCTCTTGAGAGCTCGCATGCAGCTGCGCATCTCGCATCGAACCACCTATCGCTACCAACAGCCGGTCAAGTACTCCGCGCAAACGCTACGGCTCACTCCGCGGCGCGACGGGCAGCAGCATACGCTGGCGTGGTCGATCCAGGCGCCAGGGCGTCGCGCAGAGCAGATGGACGCCCATGGCAACATCACGCACCTTCTGACGCTGGATGAGCCGCACAGGGAGATATCCATCGTCGTCACCGGCGTCGTTGAGATCACCCGTGCGCGCGAGATCCTTCGCGAGCAGGGCCTGCTCTCGCCGCTCGCCTATCTCGCCCCGACCGCATTGACCACCGCGACCGATGGGATCGTCGCCTTGGCACGCGAGCACCTGGAGGGTCGAGCATCGTTGCGGCAGCGGCTCTACGATCTGGCCAAGGCGGTGTGCACGCACGTTCGGTACCGCCCTGGAACGACCACCGTGGAGGATTCCGCCGCCGCAGCGCTCGAGCGCGGCGAAGGCGTGTGTCAGGATCAGGCGCATCTCCTCATCGCGTGTTGCCGCTCGATGGGCATTCCCGCCCGTTACGTGAGTGGCTATATCTGCTCGAGCCATGCCGGAGAGACCGCCAGCCATGCGTGGGCGGAGGCTTGGCTCAGCGAGGCGCAGGGCTGGCACGGCATCGACGTCACCCACGCGCAGCCGGCCGGCGCAGGACATTGCCGGCTTGCCGTAGGCCGGGACTATCTCGACGCCGCTCCGGTGCGGGGGGTGCGCCGGGGCGGCGGCCCGGAAGTCATGGACGTCAGCGTCACCGCTTTGAGCATCGACTCGCAGTGAGCGACAGGCAGCCGCTGGCGGCGTCGCGCGAGATCCCGAACGGCAATCACCGGAGACTCAGGCGAGATGACCTACTGCGTGGCCATGCTGCTCGACACGGGCCTGGTGTTCCTCTCCGACTCCCGCACCAGCGCCGGCGTCGATCAGATCAGTACCTTCCGCAAGACCATGGTGTTCCAGAAGCCGGGCGAGCGTGTCCTCGTGCTGCAGAGCGCCGGCAATCTCGCCGTGACGCAGGCAGTCACGAGTCTGCTGCAGGAGCGGATGGATGCGCCCGATGGGGCCGCGAGCCTCCTTACCTGCGCGAGCCTCTTCGAGGCGGCGCGCCTCGTCGGTGAGGCGCTGCGCGAGGTCCATCGGCGCGATTCGGCGGCACTGAAGGAGTTCGGGGTCGAGTTCAACGCGAGCCTTATTCTCGGGGGACAGATCCGGGGTGAGGGACCGCGACTCTTCAGTCTCTATGCGGCCGGCAACTTCATCGAGGCGACACCGGAGACGACCTATTTTCAGATCGGTGAGTCGAAATACGGCAAGCCGATCCTCGACCGCGTCATCCGCCGCAGCAGCAGCCTGAGCGAGGGCGCCAAATGCGCCCTGGTATCGATGGACTCGACCATTCGCTCGAACCTCGCCGTGGGTCTGCCGTTGGACCTGGTCATGGTGAAGCGCGACCAGTTCGCCGTCGCGCGCCACGCGAGCCTGGACGCCGACAACGGCTACTTGCGCAGCCTCCGCAGCCTCTGGAGCGAGGCGCTGCGCGAGGCGTTCGCGCGGCTGCCGGAGCCGGACTGGCTGCGCAATCCGCCACTCTAGCCGGCGATCTTCGGCCGCAGGATGAGGCTCCTGCGCCGCGAGCCGGTAAGCCGCGGGCCGTCGCGGCGCTCCCGCCCGCAAGGCCATCGAGGCCGGGTGCCGCGAGGTCGCCGCCGAGAGGAAAATCTCCCGACGACGACCTCAAAGCCGTCCCGGAGCCGACACAACCCGGATCCGATCACGTCGGCGGATGGAACCATCGGCTCTGCTGCGCAATAATTCCTCTCTTTCGCGCACATGGGCTTACGATGGAACAACAAGAGCGCCTGCCCCTGAGACTTACCAGCATGCGAAGAAGAGCCCCGGGAACCGGGTCTGTGGCCGTGGCGCTCGCGATCCTCCTGGGTAACGCCTGCTGCATCTACCCGGCGCTTGCCGCCGAAGCGGCTCCGCTGAGGGATATCGTCATCACGGCCACGCGGGTCGCGGTTCCGGCGTTCGACGTGCCGGCCTCGATCAGCGATGTCCCGGCGGCGGAGCTTCGCCGCGACTCGCTGGGCATCAACCTGGGGGATGATATCGGCTTCGTCCCGGGACTTCTCGCGCGCAACCGCAATAACTATGCTCAGGATCAGCAGATCTCGATCCGCGGCATCGGGGCGAGCTCCACGTTCGGTGTCCGCGGCGTGCGCATCTATCAGGACGGAATACCGCAGACCGGGCCCGATGGCGAGGGGCAGGTCTCGCAGTTCAATCTGGATTCCGCGCAGCGGATCGAGGTGCTCCGGGGCCCGTTCTCGGCGCTCTATGGAAATTCCTCCGGGGGTGTCATCCAGATATTCACCGCGAGCGGCACGGCTCCGGGACAAGTGCGGACCGATGTGGGCTATGGAAGCTTCGACACGGTCCGTGCCGGTGTGGATGCCAGCGATGCCGTGGGACCGCTCGCGTACAACGTGGATTTCACCCACTTCTCCTTCGGGGGGTACCGGCCGCACCAAAGCGCCCGCAGCGAATCCTTCAACGGCAAGGTCGATTACACCTTCGGCTCCCGCCGCAAGCTGACGTTCATCGCGAACATCCTCTCACGACCGGATGCGAACGATCCGCAGGGGCTCACCGCGGCAGAGCTCGCCGCCAATCCGGACCAGACCGATCCGGCGTCTTTACTGTTCAACACCCGTAAGAGCCTGCAGCAGCAGGAGGGCGGGCTCATCCTGCACCTGGGACTCACGCGCCGACAGTCGATCCGCCTGATGGGCTATTACGGACACCGCACGGTGCTGCAGTTTCTCTCGATACCGGTGGGCCCGCAGAAGGCTCCGACGAGCTCCGGCGGCGTGATCGACCTCAACCGTGACTTCGGCGGTGGCGATGCCCGCTGGACCTGGCAGGGCCCGGTCGCGGGGCGGCCGCTCTCGTGGGTCGTGGGCGTGAGCTACGATACGCAGAACGAGCTGCGCCGAGGCTATGACAACTTCATCGGCGGCACGCTGGGCGTCGTAGGCGCATTGCGACGCAACGAGAACGACATCGCCCGCAACATCGACGAGTACACCCAGGGGAGCTGGGAATTCGTGCCACGGTGGACCCTCACGGCCGGCATCCGCCACAGCGAAGTGCGCTTCCTGTCCCAGGATCACTTCATCACTCCCACCAATGGGAACGACAGCGGCGCGATCACGTACACCGCCAGCTCACCGGTGGCGGGACTCCTCTTCGCCGCGAGGCCCTGGCTGCATTTCTATGCCTCCTACGGTCAGGGCTTTCAGACGCCGATCGCCGCCGAGCTCGCCTACCAGCCCGACGGTGCGCCGGGGCTCAACTTCGGGCTGCGCCCGGCACGGAGCGTCAACAGCGAGATCGGCGCAAAGTTCCGGATGGGCCGGAAGCTTCGGGCCGGGATCGCTGCATTCAACACGCTGACGCGCAACGAGATCGTCGTCGCGACGAATGTCGGCGGCCGCTCGACGTACGAGAATGCGGGACGGACGCGGCGCACCGGCGCGGAAGGCTCCCTCGACTATCGATTCGCTGGCAGCTGGCACGCTCAGCTCGCCTACACTTACATCGATGCGATCTACATCGACGCCTATCTGACGTGCACCGCCACCCCGTGCGCCACTGCGACCCAGCTCATTGCCTCGGGCAACCGGCTGCCGGGGGTACCGCACAACGACGGCTACGCGAGGATCGAATGGGGTCGCCCCATCGGGTGGCGGGCGAGCCTCACGGGACAGTACATCAGCGCGATCGCGGTGAACGATGCGAATACGGAGTTCGCCGCCGCCTACCCTGTCTTCAACGCCACCGGCGGGTACGCCAGGGATTTCGGCTCGACGAGACTGAGCATCTTCCTGCGCCTGAACAACATCCTCGACCGGCGCTACGTGGGCTCGGTCATCGTGGACGATGGCAACGGCCGCTACTTCGAGCCCGCGCCGGGATTCAACGTGCTCGCGGGATTCACGGCGTCATTCCACTGAAAGTCCGCCTGCCGCGCGTGGACGCCGCGCCCGGGTAGGCCGCGGGCGGCTCGCGCGCTACGCGAGCTCGATGGGCACGCTGGGCACGCGCCATATCTGCTCCGCGTATTCGCGGATGGTGCGGTCCGAGGAGAAGAGGCCCGACCGGGCGACGTTCAGAATGGACATGCGGGCCCAGCGCTGCGCGTCCTCGTACGCTCGGCCGACCTGCATCTGGCACTCGGCGTAGGACTGGAAGTCGGCGAGGAGCATGAAGGCATCCCACTGGAGGAGCCCATCGAGGAGGGCCCGGAACTGTCCGGGATCGCCCCGGGAAAAGAAGCCGTCGCGAATCAGATCGATCACCTGGCGCAGCTGCGGATTGCCCTCATAGAGCGCGGCAGGACGATAACCACCGGCGCGCAGCGATTCGACCTCGGCAGCGCTGAGACCGAACATGAAGAAGTTCTCCGCGCCCACTTCGTCCCGGATCTCGATGTTGGCGCCATCCTGGGTGCCGATCGTCAAGGCGCCGTTCATGCAGAACTTCATGTTGCCCGTGCCGGAGGCCTCCTTGCCCGCGGTCGAGATCTGCTCGGAGAGGTCCGCGGCGGGATAGACGCGCTGGCCGTTCTTGACGTTGAAGTTGGGAAGGAAGACGACCTTGAGCCGATCGCGCACCGCTGGATCGCGGTTGACCACCTCAGCCACCGAATGGATGAGCTTGACGATCAGCTTGGCGAGGTGATAGCCGGGAGCGGCCTTGCCGCCGAAAATGGCGGTGCGCGGCTGGACATCGGCGCCGGGATCGCAGCGCAGGCGGTGATAGAGCGCGATCACGTGCAGGATGTTGAGGTGCTGCCGCTTGTACTCGTGGATGCGCTTGACCTGCACGTCGAAGAGCGAGTCCGGATCGAGCACCACGCCGGTGCGGTCGCGCGCATAGGCGGCCAGGTCCTCTTTGTTGGCTCGCTTGATCTGCCGCCAGCGCCGCTGGAAGGCCGGATCGTCAGCGAAGGCCTCGAGCTCGCGCAACCGCTCCAGATCCCGCAGCCAGCCATCGCCGATCGCCTCGCAAACGAGCCGGGCGAGGCGCGGATTGGCGAGCGCGAGGAAGCGGCGCGGCGTGACGCCATTGGTCTTGTTGCTGAACTTCCCGGGCGAGAGGTCATGAAAATCCTTCAGAACGCTCTCCTGCAGCAGCCGCGTATGCAGCTCGGCCACTCCGTTGACTGCATGGCTGCCCACGCAGGCGAGGTGAGCCATGCGCACGTACCGCGGACCGTGCTCGGCGATGAGCGAGAGACGCGCGATGCGTGCCTCGTCGCCGAGGAAGCGGATGCGCACCTCCTCGAGAAAGCGGGCATTGATCTCGTAGATGATCTCGAGATGCCGGGGCAGCACCTTGGCGAACACCGGGATCGGCCACTGCTCGAGGGCCTCGGGCAAGAGGGTATGGTTGGTGTAGGCGAAGGCTCGCCGGGTGATGGACCACGCGGCATCCCACTCCATCCCGTGCTCATCGACGAGCAGCCGCATCAGCTCCGCGACCGCTATCGAGGGGTGGGTATCGTTCAGCTGGACGGCGAATTTCTCGTGAAAGCGCTCGAGCGGGATCCGCTGCACGCGCAGGATGCGCAGCATGTCCTGCAGGGAGCAGCATACGAAGAAGTACTGCTGCTCGAGCCTGAGCTCCTTGCCCTGGATCACCTCATCGTTCGGGTAGAGCACTTTGCTCAGATTCTCCGAAGTGACCTTCTGATTGACCGCGCCGTAGTAGTCACCGCGGTTGAAGATCGCGAAGTCGAACGACTCGGGCGCTTCCGCCCGCCAGAGACGAAGGGTGTTGGCCGTGTTGACACGATAGCCGAGGATGGGCGTGTCGTATGGCACGCCGTTGACGATGCGGTGGGGAATCCACCGTGCACGCAGGCGCCCGTCGTGATCCGTGTAGGACTCCGTGCGGCCGCCGAGCTTCACTTCCACCACCCATTCGGGCCGGGCGATCTCCCAGGGGTTGCCGAAGCGCAGCCACTTGTCGGTGCGCTCGATCTGCCAGCCGTCGGCGATCTCCTGGTCGAAGATGCCGAATTCGTAGCGGATTCCGTACCCGAGCGAGGGGATCTCGAGAGTCGCCATGGAGTCGAGGAAGCAGGCGGCGAGGCGGCCGAGGCCGCCGTTGCCGAGGCCGGGCTCGTCCTCGCACTCCAGAAGATGGTCGAGATCGAAGCCGAGCTCGGCCATGGCCGCGCGCACCCGCTCGAGCATCCCGAGGCTGAGCAGGTTGTTACCGAGCTGTGGACCGATGAGGAACTCGGCGGAGAGATAGGCTACCGTGCGCGAGCCCTGGGAGGTGTACGTCTGCGCCGTGCTGATCCACCGGCGCATCATCCGATCGCGCACGGTATAGGCGAGCGCCATGTAGTAGTCGTGGCGCGTCGCGAGAGCCGGGGTCTTTCCCTGGACACAGAAGAGGTTGTCCAGGAATGCGCGCTTGATTGCCTCCCGGCCGAGGGCGTGGTCGTCCTCGAGTCGCGTTGCCTCGGGCAGATTCAGCACACGTACGCTCATGATGCACACCCCTGGATGCGGCTTGCAATTCCCGTGCGCGGCGGACGCCCCGGGCCGGCGGCTCCGCATGGCGCGCATTTTCAGGCCGTTCGTGTCGCGAAAGGACTCGACCGGGCGGCGATCGTCGCGTGCGATGCACCAGGATGCGCTCGATACCGGGGCCTTGCACCCCGCCAGTGCGGACCCGAGGGGGTTTCGGTCCGCCGCGGACAGTCAGGAAGGAGTCACCGGCCCGCGGTCACCGCATGCCGTGTCCAGAGAGGGATAGGCGTCCCGCGCGAGCCTGGAAGTCAGGGCGCTGGAGCGGGACGCTGGCTCGCGTATCAGCGCTTCAATGTCGAGTCGAAGAGCGCGAGCATGCTCTGCCAATGACGCTCCGATGCAGCGGCATCGTATACCGGGAAGTCGGGGAAGACCCAGCCGTGCCTGGCCGGGTAAGTCTCGATCTTGTGGTCGACACCCGCGTCGGTGAGCGCTTTCTCGAGGCGAGCCTTCATGTCATCCGGAAAGGACTGATCCTCGATCGCACCCGCGACGTAGACCCGGGCTTTCATCTTGGGCGCGAGCAGATGCGGGCTGTCCGGCGCATCGTTCGCGATGTTGCCACCATGATAGGACGCCGCTGCCGCGATGGAATCGGGATAGGTCCCGGCGGCGATGAGCGAGAGGCGCCCACCCATGCAGTAGCCGGTGGTGCCGATGCCGCCTTGCTTCACGTCGGGCTGCGCAGCGAGAAAGTCGAGGAACGCGCGGGTGTCGGACATCACATTGGAGGAGCTGGCGGAGGGAAACAATTTCTCCATCATGACCTTGCGCTTCTCGGGATTCGAGAAGATCACCTTCGGATCCATGGGCTCATAGGGTCCCACGCGATAGAAGAGGTCCGGCAGCAGCACGAAGTAGCCGTGCGTCGCCAGCCGCTCGCCAAGCTCGAGCATGGCCGGGCGGATGGCGAGTGCGTCCATATAGACGATCACCGCTGGCCAGGGGCCCGTGCCTGCAGGCCGATAGATATGGCTCGGGCACGAGCCGTCGCGGGTCTTGATGTCGATCTTGCTCATCCGGACTATCTAGCACAGACCGTCGCACGGGGCCACTCACCCTTGGAGAGAGCGGGCCGCGCGGCAGCGCAGAGTCGTGCCGACGGCGCGCGGCCAAGGAGCTGAACGCGCCACTTTCGGCGCGCCCGAAGCCGCGGGCGCGCTCAAGGGCACGGAACGCGGAAGTGACCCAAGCAGTTATCGAGAGATGAGCGCCCAGCCAGACTTCGTCTTTCAGCCATTGTTCGGGGCGCGAGCCCTGGCGCAGTGGATCCGCCGGGGCGGCAGGCCGGCCCGCGCGCCGCGCGGCTACGGCCTGCGGTCGAGCTGGCACGCCCACTGGTTCGAGATCAATTGGCGCACGCAGCTGCAGCGTATGCCGCGCGCAGACGCGGCCGATCCGATGTTCATCGTCGGACTCTGGCGCTCCGGGACGACGGCGCTGCACGAGCTGGTGAACGCCTGCGGCGGCTGGGCCACTCCTCAGACTTGGCAGTGCTTCCATCCCTCCACCTGCTTTCTCACGGGCCCCCCTGCGGCCACGGCGGCCGTCAAGCGCCCGATGGATGAAGGCATGATCGCGGCCGAGGGTCCGCAGGAGGACGAGTTCGCCCTTCTCCTCCTTGGCGAGCACTCGCTATACCGGGGCCTCATCGATCCGAGACGGCTGCTCGAGTGCGGCGCAGTATCGTGGTCGGAGGGAGGCGCCCCTCTCGAGCGCTGGCGGGAGTTCGTGCGGGGTATCGCGGGCGCGGGGGGCGGACGACTACTGCTGAAGTCTCCGGGGCACACCTTCCGGATTCCGATGCTGTGCAAGCTCTTCCCTGGAGCCCGCTTCATCTGGATCGGCCGCCATCCGGGTGAGGTGCTGGCATCGAACGTCAGGATGTGGAGCGCGATGATGCGTGTCTATGCGCTGTGGAATTGCGCGGACGACGTCCTCCAACAGTTCCTTCGCGAGGCCGTACGGGCCTGCTGCCGGGTGCTCGAGCGCTGCATCGCGGAGATGAGCCGCGAGCAGCTGCTGTGGGTGGATTTCGAGGCGCTGCAGACGGACCCGGAGCGCGTCCTGCGGCAGATCCTGCAATTCGCCGGCAACCGGTCGAGCCACAGCGAGCGCTCGCTCGCGGGCGACATCGAGACAGCGCTCGCCTCGGTCCCCATCCATCGTGGGGAGCGCTCGGCAATGCCAGAGGACGAGTCCGTGCTGCAGCTCGATCGGGTGATGCGTGCGGCGCGCCACCGCTTCGGCGAGGGAGAAGGCTGATGGGTACAGCCCTTGCTCGGAATCGAGGCATGAAGCGCACAACCCTCATCGGAATGGTTGCCGTGGTTGCCGTGCTCACGTGCATGCCCTTGAAGCCCGCATACGCGTACATCGATCCGAACTCGGCGGGAGCGCTCTATCAGTTCCTCTTCCCGCTGCTCATCGCGATCGGCTCCGCCTTCGCGTTTCTCCGGCGCGTCATCGTGCGTGCCTGTACGAGACTCGCCAACGCGGTGGTCTGGGTCGTGCGGGGTGGCCGCGCCAAGGAAGCGCAACCGGATGAGCATCAGAGCGGTCATGCGGAATGATCCTCGGGCGGGGCGCGACCCCGCCCCGCCCGGGCTCGCGGCTATCGCGATCGCGCTGCCGCTGACATTCGCCGGTCACTGCGATACGTTTCTCTTCGACTCGCCGGCACCGAGGGGGATGGGCCCGAAGGCATCGAGAGAGGCAAGGCGCCATGAGACTGCTCTACGTGGATATCGACACTCTGCGTGCCGATCACCTGGGCTGCTACGGCTATCCTCGGGCGACGAGTCCCAACATCGACCGCATGGCGGCCGGGGCGATCGTGTTCGAGGGCGTATACGCCTCCGACGTTCCCTGCCTGCCGAGCCGCACGGCCCTTCTCACCGGCCGCTTCGGAATTCACAATGGAGTGGTCAACCACGGCGGCACGGATGCGGATCCGGCGATCGACGGCCCCGGGAGGGGGTTCTTCTCCCGCCTGCACCTCGACTCGTTCCCGAGCCGTCTGAAGCAGGCGGGGCTGCGGACTGTCACGGTCAGTTCCTTCGCGCACCGCCACTCCGCTTTCCATTGGCACGCGGGCTTCGATGAGGCTTACAACGTCGGCAAATGGGGAATGGAGACCGCGGAGGAGGTGTACGCGATCGCCGCGGACTGGCTGAGGAGGCGCGGCAGGGACGACGGGTGGTTTCTTCACGTCCATCTGTGGGACCCGCACGCGCCGTATCGGACGGCGGCTTCGTACGGGGAGCCCTTCCGAGACTCGCCTGCGCCCGCGTGGCTGACGGAGGAAGTCCGTGCCCGCCACTGGCAGGGGTGCGGGCCGCATGGTGCGCGAGAGGGACGTGGGTTCAGGCCAAACGAGTACGATCGCGCTCACTACCCGCGGCAGCCGCAAGAGATGGTCGACATGGCGGCGGTGCGTGCGATGTTCGATGGTTACGATGTCGGGGTACTCGCCGCCGACCGTTGTGTGGGGAGGCTGCTGGAGCTTCTGGAGGAGCTCGGCGTCGAGAGCGATACGGCGATCATGGTATCCGCCGATCATGGCGAGACGTTGGGGGAGCTCAACATCTACTGCGATCACCAGACCGCGGATGAGCACACGACGCACGTTCCGTTGATCCTCAGATGGCCCGGACTCGACGCGGGCCGGCGTCGTGCGCTGCACTATCAGTTCGACGTCACCGCAACCTTGCTCGAGCTTTTGGGGCAGAAGGTTCCGGAGAGTTGGGACGGACGGTCGTTCGCCGCCGGCCTGCGCTCCGCAGCGGATGTCGGCCGGGACTACCTGGTCGTATCCCAAGGGGCCTGGACGTGTCAGCGGGGCGTCCGCTTCGATGATTGGATCCTGATCAGCACCCTTCACGGCGGCTACCACCTCTTCGACGATGTCATGCTCTTTGATCTGAGGAGCGACCCTTTCGAGCAGCGCAATCTCGCGGCGGAACGGGCCGATGTCGTGGGCCGGGGCTTCACCCTGCTCTCTCGCTGGCGCGCAGCGATGATCCGCCATGCGGCGCGCGGCCGCGATCCGCTGGAGAGCGTGGCGCAGGAAGGCGGCCCGTTCCACGTGCGCGGGGAATTGCCGGCGTACCTCGAGCGGCTGCGGGCAACGGGCAGAGGCGAGCTCGCCGGGGCGCTGGCGCGGAAGTGCGGCTTCGGGACAGACGATGCAGCGCCGAGGTGATATCGTTCAGCCATGTCGCTTCTCGCCACTGACGATCGCAACGCCGATCAGGTCGCTTACTGGAATGGCCCCGTGGGCGAGCGTTGGCGGGCAAGGCAGCAGGACCAGGACACCCTCTTGGCGCCCGTGGCGGACCTGGTGTTGCAACGAGCCGCGCCTTCGGGCGGTGAAGTGGCGCTCGATGTCGGGTGCGGGTGCGGCTTCACGACGATCGAGCTCGCCCGACGCGTGGCCCCGGGCGGCCGGGTGCTCGGCGTCGACATCTCCGGGCCCATGCTCGCGCGGGCGCGTGAGCGTGTGCCGGCCGGGCTGCCCATCGATTTCATCCAGGCAGATGCCACCGCCTACGCCTTCGAGCCAGGGGCGGCCGACCTTCTCTTCTCCCGCTTCGGAGTGATGTTCTTCGCGCAGCCGCGGAAATCCTTCGCCAACATTCGGCGGGGGCTGCGCAGCGGGGCACGGCTCACCTTCGCGTGCTGGCGCGAGCCGCAGAGCAATCCGTGGTTGATGCTGCCGCTCGAGGCAGCGAGCCGGCACGTGCCGCGGCCGGCCCCGGTCGCTCCCGAAGATCCCGGCCCGTTTGCTTTCGCAGACGAGCACCGGGTCCGCGGCATTCTCGAGGCTGCCGGGTTCGGTGAGGTGAGGTTCGAGGCGGTCGAGTTGTCGCTCGATATCGGAATCGGTCGCGGCCTCGAGGCCGCAGTCGAGACGGCGACCGGGATGGGTCCTGCGAGCCGCGCGCTGGAAGGCCAGCCCCCGCAGCTGCAGGCCGCCGCGACAAGCTCGATTCGCGCCGCGCTGACACGCTACCAGGTTGGCGACGCGGTGATGCTGGGCGGCTCGATCTGGATCGTTACCGCCACGAATCCTTGAGTCGGGCGGGACGACGACACGCGGGCGGAACGCTTCGCTTCTCGAGAGCCGAAGAGCGTCGATCGGGCTTGGCGGGTCAAGCGCTCTCGGCAACGGCGGGCGCAACCGCCGATCGCCTGCCGATGCGACCTGCGAGCGAATGGCCGAGTCCGATGGCGATCAGACCGACGAGCAGATGAGCCGCCTGAATCAGCCAGTGATCCGCGCCCGGGAGCAGGCGCACCTGCGCGGCACCGAGCACCGGGACGATCAGGCTCCAGATAAGGACGACGAGAGCGAGCGGTCGGCTGTCACGCGAGAAAAGCCCGGGGATCGCGAGAGCCCAGAGGGATATGACGAAAAGTCCGCCGAGCATCATGTGAAGCGGCAGCAGTGAGAGCGCGTGTCCGGTCCAGAAGAGAATCCCGAGCACCACGAGAGCGATGCCGAGGAGACTGAGGAGTAAGCGCGCGATGACAACGATGTACTTCACGGCGGCCTCGCATGGAGCGGACGGCGACCGAGCTTTCGGCCACTTCATCGCCCGTTGGTCTTAGGTTAACAGATTGTCGACTGTGTCACGGCGGACACAGCGCGACGGCCGGCGGTCCTGCATCGCGGTGCCGGATCCCGAGCGCTTGGGATCCGGTCAGCCAGGGCGCGGCGTCGGATGAGGCGCGGGTGCGGGGGTTGCGGGCCGATCGCACTCCCGATGGGCGCCGGCGCGGCAATAGGACTCGCCTGCGGATATCTGCTGCCCCGCTTCCAACGGCTGCGGCTGTTGCGCTCCGCCTTTCCGCTCCTGGCGCTCGGATGCACTCTGACCGTTTTTGGCGGCGCACAGTGGGGTCGGCGCGAGCGGTTTTCTCGCCAGCCATCTCACCGGCTGCCGCCCCTTCTCGGGCCGGCGGCGTTCGTCTCGGTGGCGGCTCAGGCGCTGACACTGGGCGCGGTGGCACAATTGCCGGGGTTGCGCGAAGACCCGCCGAGGTGACAGGCGACCTGGGCCGAGCAAGGAACTGACGCCGATGGCAGCGTGCCCGGAAGGGACGAAGCCCGGGGCGCGGTGACTGGACCTGAAACGGCCGGATCGCAGATGGGCCGGCCCGCCGCCTCCGGGATAAGTGCGGCTCAACACCCGTCGCGCTGCCCGCTTGCCGCCGACGGTAACTCCGCCGGTGCTCTGGCATGAGCTAGAATAGAGTCCCATCCGAGCGAGGTGCGGGCCATGCGAGCGTTGCGAATCTTCGGCATCGTGGTCGGCTGTATCATCGTGGTACTCATCGCCGCGGTGGTTGCGCTCCAGCTCCTGGTCCATCCCAACGATTACAA
>JAKBCR010000195.1 GCA_021807675.1 Pseudomonadota bacterium | reverse complement strand
ATCGAGCTTCGCGATCTGCTGGCCCGGCGCAGGTACGAGGCATTCATGCGTCTCGCGGTGCGCAGCCGGCGCAATATCCTGGTCTCGGGCCCAACGGGGTCCGGGAAGACCACCTGGACCAAGGCGCTGATCCGGGAGATCCCGGCGCACGAGCGGCTGGTCACCATCGAGGATGCGCCGGAGCTCGTCCTCACCTCGCATCCCAATCACGTGCGGCTCTTCTACAGCAAGGATGACCAGGGACTCGCACGCGTGAGCCCAAAGCAGCTCCTCGAGGCCACCTTGAGGATGAAGCCCGACCGCATCCTCCTTGCGGAGCTGCGCGCGGAGGAGGCTTTCGACTATCTTCGCAACGTCAACTCCGGACATCCCGGATCCATCACCAGCGTGCATGCCTCGAGCGCCACGCTGGCATTCGAGCAGCTGGTGCTTCTCGTCAAGCAGAGCGAAGGCGGTCGGCAGCTTGCCCGCCGTGACATCCGCAGCCTCTTGAGGCGCCTCATCGATGTCGTCATCCAGTGCGGTGTGGACGGTCACGAGCGGTACATCAAGGAGATCTGGTATCGCGCGCGCTCCACAGCGCCCGCGGCGCCGCCTGGCAATGAGGGGCTGGGATGCTGACGGACGTCGGCGCCGCGTTGAATGAGGCGCTGCGCGGATGGTCGGGGCTCGCGTGGGATTTCGCCGCCGTGCAGGCTCCCATGTGGGTTGCGATGGCGCGCGGGCGCGCCGAGTGGCGCGCGTTCGTGGCCTCGCCCGTCGTTGCGGGAGCACTCCTGGTTGCCACAGGTGTCGGCATGTCGCTGGCGAGTCCTCTATTTCATTCCATGCACATCGCCAGTGGTGGTCTCGTGGAGTACGCGGCCGGGGTGGGCGCAGGCGGACTTCTCGGCTATGGTGGTGGCCGCGTGCTGGCCGCGCCGACTCGCGAGAGCGAAGGCTACATCAGGGGTACGACGGTCCTCGATGCGCAGGAGACCGCCGGGCAGGGCAGTGCCTCGCTTGGAAGGAGGCGTGCACGGGACGGGTCGCTGAGGAGCCGCCAGTCCGGGATCACGCTGGCCGGTGTTCAGGTCCCCGAGGCCGATGAGACGAAACACTTCAAGTTGATGGGCACGACAGGCGCCGGCAAGAGCACCGCGATTACGGAGCTGCTGTCGGGCGCGCTGCGCCGGGGCGATCGGGCGATCATCGCCGATCCGGATGGCGGATATCTCGAGCGTTTCTTCGATCCGCGCCGGGGCGATGCCATCCTGAGCCCGTTCGAGCCCGGCGGCCGCAAGTGGGATCTCTTCGGCGAGATCCGTGAAGAGTATGACATCGATCAGCTCGCCCTCGCGCTCATCCCGGATCACGAGGGGCAGGACCGAAGCTGGCGAGGGTACGCGCGCACGCTCTTCTCCTCCGTCACCAGTCAGGCGCGCGCGGGCGGAGTGTCGGACGTGAAGGAGCTCTTCGAGCTGCTCGTCGTCTCCAAGAAGAGCGAGCTTCAGATCCTGGCCCGCGGCACGCCCGCCCAGGCCTTTTTCGAGGAGCACAACGACAGGATGCTGGACTCCATCCGGTCCGTGTTGACCTCGGGAGTCGGCGCGCTCCAGCACGTTGCGCGTCAGGAGTCGCAGCCGCTTTCCGTGAAGCAGTGGGTGCAGTCGGGACGGGGCGTGCTCTTCATCCCGTACCGGGCGGGTCAGATCGCGGCGCTGCGCTCGACCGTCTCGGCGTGGATGCGGATCGGGATCTTCGAGACGATGAGCCGGCCGGCGGCGGATCAGAGGTTATGGTTCGTCGTCGATGAGCTCGATGCGTTGGGGCAGATCGACGGTCTGAAAGACGCGCTCGCGCGCGTGCGAAAATTTGGGGGACGCTGCGTGCTCGGATTCCAGTCGGTTGCCCAGGTCTCCAGCACGTACGGCAAGGGAGAGGCACAGACCATCGTGGAGAACTGCGGGAACTCGCTCATTCTCCGTTGCTCCGCGAGCGAGCATGGCGGCACCTCGCAGTTCGCCTCGCGCCTGATCGGGCAGCGCGAGGTCGTGCGCATGGCACGCTCGAAGTCCCGGCGTCCCGGGGACTTCCTCTCCTCGATCACCGAATCGGAGCACCGTCAGGTCGAGCCCGCGGTGATGGATTCGGAGATCGAGCGGCTGGCGGACCTTACCGGATTCCTGAAGCTCGCCTCCTCACCCGACTGGCTGCGGGTCAGGCTCCAGCCCCCGCAGCGAATACTTGCGGCCGCGGCGGCGGCGTCGGAGCGTGGACAGAGCTCTGAGACCGGCCGTCGCGACCCATCAGTGGAGGAGAAGGCCGTTGGGAGCCGTTCCCAGGATACGAGCCGCGCGGAGGCGATGCACGCCGAGGATGCCTGGGACCATGACTGACCGCGGAATCGGCGATGAGGCGATGAAGCTCGGGCTGCTCATGGAGGCGGCGCAGGCGCAGCACCGCCTCGGCCAGGAAAGCCTGGAGCGCCTCGCGGCGCATGCGCGCGAGCTCGATGTCATCGTGCGGGATGAGATCCGGCGGACCCTCGCCGAGGAGCTGGGGAGTGTGGCGGCCGAGAGTCGCCGCGCCACGGAAGCCCTGCGGCGCACGCGGCGCGCTGCCAACACACGGGTGCTCTTGTGGACCGTATCCATCGCCGCCATCTGCGGGGCGGTCGCGGTGGGGGAGGTGTGGTGGATGCTGCCCTCACAACGCTCGATCTCGGCTTTGCGAGCCCGACGCGACGCGCTCGCCGCGAGCATCGCCCGCCTGCAGGCGCTGGGCGGCTCGATCGACCTCAGAAGATGCGGCGCGCGAGCGAGGCTTTGCGTGCGGGTGGACCGTGATGCACCGGCCTATGGGGCGCATGCCGACTATCTGATCGTAAGGGGTTATTGAGAAGGATAAGCGCAAATGTCAGCTTTATGGACGGCATCCTGGAGCGTGCCCGCCGCTCACCCGATCATCGAAGCGTCCTTGGCCACTGGGCTCGCCGCGGTGGTCGCGCTTTCCCACTCATCGCGGGGTGGGGATGCGCACAGGCGCGGCGCCAGGATAAGGGACGGGAGGGCGGCGCAGCGACGCAACGCGCGTTTGCAGCTGATGCGCCGCAGTCCGCTGCCCACACTCGCCGGCATCGGCATCCGGCCGGATGAGGAGGTCAAGCACTTCAAGCTGATCGGCACGACCGGAACGGGCAAGTCCACCGCGATTCGGGAGCTCCTCGCTCGCGCCCTCGATCGTGGCGATCGTGCGGTCATCACCGACCCGGACGGCGGCTACCTGGCGCGCTTTCACGATCCCGGCCGCGGCGATGTCATTCTCAACCCCTTCGACTGGCGGTCATTGAGGTGGGATCCCTTCGCCGAGGTGCGCGAGCCCTACGATGCCGAGCAGCTGGCGAGCAGCCTCATCCCCTCGACGGAGGATGCTTCGGGGCGGGAGTGGCGCGGGTATGCGCGAACCTTTCTCACCGCGGTCGTGCGCCGGTGCCACGAGAGCGGTCGCCACGATGCCGCCGAGCTGTGGCGGCTGATCGCGATGGCGCCGAGCACGCAGCTGCGGCCGATCGTCGCGGGCACCCCAGCCCAGCCCTTTCTCGAGCCGGAGAACGCGCGCATGTTCGGCTCCATCCGCTCGGTTGCCGCCTCGGCGGCGGCCGCTCTGGAGCACGTGCAGACTCAACGCGCGCGACCGTTCGCCGTGCGTGATTGGATCGACGGGGATCGGGGCGTGCTGTTCCTGCCCTATCGAGCGAGTCAGATCGCGGCGCTGCGCACCGTCATCGCAACCTGGGTGCGCCTCGCGATCTTCGAGGCGATGAGCCGCGAGAACGCGGGCCGGCGCCTGTGGCTGATCGTCGATGAGCTGGATGCCCTGGGAGCCATCGACGGCCTGAAAGACGCTCTGGCGCGTCTGCGCAAGTTCGGCGGCCGCTGCGTGCTCGGCTTCCAGTCGCTGGCGCAGGTCTCGAGCACTTACGGCGCCGGCGAGGCACAAACCATCGTGGAGAACTGCGGCAACACCCTGGTCCTGCGCTGCTCCGCGAGCGAGCACGGTGGCACCTCGCAGTTCGCCTCCAGGCTGATCGGCGAGCGGGAAGTGGCGCGCCGCAGTACCTCACGCGGCCGCGACGGCAGTGGATTGCCCGGCGGCCGAGGCTGGCGGCGGTCCACGAGCATCAGCGAGCAGCGGGTCACCGAGCCGGCGGTGTTGGCCTCGGAGATCGAGCAGCTGCCGGACCTGACCGGGTATCTGAAGACCGCCTCCTCGCCCGCCTGGCTGCGAGTCCGGCTGCGCCCCGAGGCGGACTGAGTCGCAGGGCAGAGAGCGGGCTCCCGACCGAAGGAAGCGAGATGGCCATTTTCCACCTGGACATCAAGCCTGTCACGCGCAGCACCGGCCGCACGGCGACCGCCGCCGCCGCTTACCGGGCGGGCGAGCGCATCCGCGATGAGCGCACGGGCGCGCTCTACAACCACAGCAATCGCGATGACGTGCTGCACAAGGAGATCTTCCTCCCCTCGAGTCTCGATCGGCCCGATGGCGGCATGGAATGGGCGCGCGACCGCGCGACGTTGTGGAATACGGCGGAGAAGGCGGAGCGCCTGAGCAACTCCCGGGTGGCCCGGGAGTATCTGATCGCGCTGCCGGCGGAGCTGTCCGGGCAGGAGCGCCTCGCTCTGGCGCGCACCTTCTCGAGGGCAATCGCCGAGCGCTACAAGGTCGCGGTGGATCTTGCGATCCACGCGCCGCGGCCGGAAGGTGATCCGCGCAACTTTCATGCGCACCTGCTCGCGACGACGCGCGAGGTGACGCCGGAGGGCCTGGGGCCCAAGACCGGTCTCGACATGGAGGGCGGCGTGCGCAGCGAGCTCGGGCTGCCGCCTTCCCGGCAGGAATTCAGAGCCCTGCGCGCGCGATGGGCGGAGCTCACCAACGAGGCCCTGCGCTCGGCCAACATCGAGGCGCGGGTCGATCACAGGAGCCTCGAGGCCCAGGGCATCGACCGTGAGCCTACCTCCCCGATCCCGATGGCGGCGATCGCGACGGAACGCCGCCGAGGATACAGCGAGGTTGCCGAGCGCATCCGGGCGGGATACCGGGCGCGAGTTGCCGCGCGGGAAGAGAGGGCGGCGCGGCAGGCAGTCCCCGGGGCATCCTCCGAGGAGGCGCGCCCGAGCGCCGAAGCGCGGCGCGAGAGCGCTGCCCCACAAGACGCCCCAAAAGACATGGACGCACAGCGCCGGCAGGCGGTGCAGGACTGGCTCAAGTATCGAGCGAGTCTCGGACAGCCGGGCTCCGGGGCCGGAAAAGAAGCTTCGCCGCCGCTTTCCCTGGACGAGATTCGCCAGCGGGCCGTCGCCGCCTGGCGGAGCCTGCGGGCAAGGGGGGCGGAAAGTCAGCCTCCCGAGGCGAACCGGCGGGATCGGGATGCCGGACGCGACGAGGAACAGCGCGGCCAAAAGCGCGACACGCCGGGATTGGGCGACGATTTCTCCGGATGAGCGCCTTACCGCATGGAGCTGCGCGGAAGGCGTGTCGTTTCCCGTCCTCCGATTTGCGTCGTGTTTCGCGTACTCACCGGAGGGTAATGGCTCGGTCTGCGACGAGGGAAGGTCGCTTTGCGCACGCCTGAAGGCCGCCGACCCGATCTGGCTGCCCCGGCTTGCCGCGAGTGCGTGGCTGGAGACTGTGGGGCATGGACGGCTCGCCGCGGTCTTCGGCGATACCGTGATATTGGTACCAGTCCCCGGCAGCACGCCCGGCGTGCGCGGCGCGGGCTGGGTGGGACAGCGTCTGGCCTGGTGTTTGAAGGAGATCGGGTTGGCCGCGGCGGTCTGGCCGGTCCTGCGGCGGCGCCACGCGGTCAGAAAATCGGCCTTCGCACCGGCGGGCCAGCGCCCGACGGTACTCGATCACTACGGCTCTTTTTCGGTCGACCGCGCGCCGTGCGAGTGCGCGCCGATCGGCGGAGGCGACGCGGTGCGCGGAGCCTACGGGATCGACCTGCGGATGATGCTCGTGGACGATGTGATCACCCGGGGCCGAACGCTGCTCGCCGCCGCCGCCAGATTACGCGAGGCGTTCCCGGGCGCGCAGATCCGGGCATTCGCGCTTCTTCGCACGCTGGCTCGGGGCGAGACGCTCGATCAGGTGCTCGATCCCTGCGAGGGCGAGGTCCGCTGGGTGCTCGGGGATGCCCGCAGAGCGCCTTAGTTTTAGGCGCTGGATCCGGGCATCCTGCGCGAACGAAGCGCTGCTTCGAGCAAAAAGCGCGGTTTTTGCTCGAAGCTCGCTCGGCGGAGCGAAGCAGTGCTTCGCTGTAAGCACCGCCTCGCCCTGCGGCGGCGGGGCACGTCCCTGTGCCTGGGCGCCGTATCGCACCGCTTCTAGTTACGTAAGTTCGTGCTGAAGGCCAGCATCATTCCGCCTCGCACCGGCACAATGGAGATTTGCGTTCCTTCCTCCTCCTGACGCTGTCTGCTGCGGTCGATGACGAAATGAGCCGTAGCCATGCCGAGCGCCGCGCCGGCCACCGTGTCGGAAAGCCAGTGCGCGTTGTGCTTCAGGCGCGAATAGGCGGTGTAGACCCCGACACCGTAACCGATCGTGCGGCGGATCCAGCGGTACCGCGGATTGCCGGACTCCGCGAGCACCGTACCCACGGCGAAAGCCGCCGTGACGTGCTCCGACGGGAAGGAGGTGCCGCCGCTGAAGAAGTGATTGGGGTCGGTAGTGGCGTCGGGACGCTGCCGCCGGACGACGTACTTGAGGGCGTAGGCAGTCACGAAGCTGAGTCCGCCCGATTCCAGCATGTTCCAGGCTTCACTCTTACCCGCACGACTGCCGATCAGGGTCGCGTACCCCCAGGTGCCGAGGAAGAGGGCCGCGCCGGGCAGGGCGTCGTTCAAGCT
This sequence comes from Pseudomonadota bacterium, assembly GCA_021807675.1. Classification (GTDB taxonomy): domain Bacteria; phylum Pseudomonadota; class Gammaproteobacteria; order Steroidobacterales; family Steroidobacteraceae; genus 13-2-20CM-66-19. The sequence goes on along the minus strand of JAKBCR010000195.1, from coordinate 1,466 downwards.
ACCTGAGTTAGGGGGTCCGAGAGGCGATTTATACCCGCTGTCGAAATGCGTGCGGACCTGGGAGTCATAATGGTGAGCGATGGCGATCGCCGCGAGCGCGCCGCCGAAGTACTCCCAGTCCCGGCCGTTCCAGCGCAGCGGAGCCGTGTAGTACGCCGCGGCGTCCTTGAGCGTGCGCTCCACGAGACCCTCGCGCGGCGGCGGATACTTGATCGGCAAGCCCTGCTGCTCATAGGCCTGTTGCTGCGGCTGAGCGGTCGAGTCCGCCGATCCGGCATCCTGGGCATGGGCGGCCGGAAAGGCGAAGGCGAGGGGGAGGGCGGCGCCGAGGGTCAGGGCGCGCAAGCGGGTTCGTATACGCATCGGAGAATTGTACGGGAACCGGAGCATGCGCGGCAGCTTACCCGGACGCGCAGAAAGCTCCGGCATTGATGCCGGAGATGGATAGCGGGGCGGCGAGGCGGCTCGATACAAGCTGGCGTGGAGCGGCGGGGTCCTCATCGCCCTAGCGCCGCGCAACAGCAGCCGCGAATGCCCGGCCTGCGGCCACACCGATGCGGCAAACCGCACCCGCCAGGCGCGGTTCCTCTGCCTCGAGTGTGGGTTCGAGGAAAACGCCGATCGGGTCGGCGCGATCAATGTCTTGGCGCGGGGGCACCGCGTGACAGCCTGTGGAGAGACTTCATCCGCTGAGCGTATAAGGTGCTGGTCGATGGAGCGGCCCCTGTCGCTCATCTAGAGAAAACCGACGAGGTGCTGAGGGCGATCTCCCGGCTCCCGGGCGAAGAGGTCGATCCCGAGGTGGACGCACTGCTGGACGATCCGCTGAGACCCGGCTTTCTCGATGAGCTGGTGGAAATCCACGGTGGTGTGCCGGATTTCGGCTCCTGCTATGCCTATGCAAAGCTCGGCGTCATACGCCTGGCCGAAAAGCGCGCCATTTCGTGGGGGCCCAAGGAGGTACGCGCCGTGGCGATCACGCCCGGCATGATAGACAGCTCGATCGCTCGACATGATGGCGCCAGATTGCCGGCCCACGACGGCTCCGGCGCTGAGATTCCGCGTAACGAAAAGGTGCGTGAGATCCCGCTCGCGCGCCAGGGATCCGTCCTCGAAATCACCGGAGTGATCGAGTTTTTGGCGTCGGATGCCGCGGCCTTCATCAACGGGACCGACATCGTCGTGGATGGAGGCCATCGTGCCGTATGGCGCAGCCGCGGAATCATCGAGCGCTGAGATGTCGGACACCGGCGACTACGAGCCATCGGGCCCGCTCCATCCGCTCGCCGCCGACATCACGGCGCGCTGCAATGGGGACCCGGCTTGGCGAGCGCACGCCCAAGGCAGTGGCCCTGGTGTCCGCCTTGCGTGAGGCCGTCAAGCACAGTGGTAATGGCGTCAATCGGGAGAATCACAGATGAACCCAGTTCAGAACATCATCAAAGGCCCACGCCACGCCACGCCAC
>JAKBCR010000194.1 GCA_021807675.1 Pseudomonadota bacterium | reverse complement strand
CTGCTTAAACTCTTCCGGCGTCAACTGATGCCGTCCCAGGAGCTTGTAGAAGTCCGTCCTGTTGCGCTTCGCCAGTCTCGCCGCCTGACTCACGTTACCACCGGTAATCTGCAGAATCTGTGACAGGTAGCTTCTTGTGAACTCATCCCTCGCTTCATCGAAGGAGGGCAAGCGTCCCGGGGACCCACCCAAGGACTGCTGAACCAGCTCTACGGGAATGATCGGGGTCTGGGACAGCGCCACGTTCTGCCGCACCACGTTCTGCAGCTGGCGGATATTCCCCGGCCAGTCGGCGGTGGCGAGGAGCTCCACCGCCTCCGGCGCGTAGATCTTCCGCTGCCCGGTCTCTTTGGCGATCGTCGCCAGGAAGTGGGCTACGAGCAGCGGGATGTCCTCCCGCCGGCGGTTCAGCGGGGGCATCTCGATGTGCACCACGTTGAGGCGGTAGTAGAGATCCTCGCGGAACTGGGCCCCCTGCATGAGCTGCTGCAGATCGCGGTGCGTGGCGGAGATGACGCGCACGTTGACGGGTAGCGCATCGGTGCTGCCCACCGGGCGAATGACGTTCTCCTGCAGGACCCGCAGAAGCTTTACCTGCAGGCGCATCGGCATGTCGCCGATCTCATCGAGCATCAGGGTGCCGCCGTCGGCGGCCATGAAGAGTCCTCGGTGGGCGCGGGTGGCGCCGGTGAAGGAGCCTTTCTCGTGGCCGAAGAGCTCGGACTCGAGGAGATTCTCCGCCATGGCGCTGCAGTTGATGGCGACGAAGGGCTTGTTGCGCCGGGGGCTCGCCATGTGGATGGCGCGGGCGAGGAGCTCCTTGCCGGTGCCGCTCTCGCCGGTGATGAGCACGCGCGCATCGGTCCCGGCGACCATGTGGGCCTGGGCGAGCTTCTCCTCCATGACGGCGCTGCGGGTGACGATCTCCGCGCGCCAGTCCTCATCGGAGGCCCCGAAACCGGAGATGCGCAGGGCCTTCTGCACCTGATCGAGCAGCTCCTGCTTGTCGACGGGCTTGGTGAGGAACCCGAAGGCGCCCATCTGCGTGGCCTGCACGGCATCGGGGATCGTGCCATGGGCGGTGAGGATGATCACCTTCAAGCCCGGCCAGCGGTTCTGCAGCTCCTTCAGGAGCCCGATACCGTCCATCTGGTCCATCTTGAGGTCCGTGATGACCAGATCCGGCCGGAAGCGGCTCGAGGCGGCGAGCGCCTGGGCTCCGCTCTCCACGGCCTCGACGTCGTAGCTCTCCGCGCGCAGGCGGATGGTGAGCAGACGCAAGAGCCCCGGATCGTCATCGACGACCAGGATGCGTGCTTTGCGCCTTCCCGTTTGGCTCAGGGTGCTCGGGGGAGTGGTCATCTTGCGCTGCTCGGGCAGTACGTTGCCGGGGGTCAGGTTCACTTGGGTCGTCCGGGTTTGCGCTCGTTGAGCGACTTTTCGATGTTGGCGATCGCGGCCAGCTTGGCTCGCGCCTCCCCGAGCTGCCTCTTCAGGCTCTCGTTCTCCTCCGCGGCGCCGCCGAGGCGGCGCTGGAGGATCGCGACCTGGCCGGCCCGGGCGGCCTCAGCCTGGAGGGTGCGGTTTTCCTGTGCCAACGTCAAATAGTCGCCAATTTGCTTCAGTTCCAGCGCGACCAGGGCCCGTTCCCCGGGAAGGAGGGACGTGTTCGGGTCCGCCTTGAGCTCCCGCAGCATCCGCTGCGCCCGTGGCAGATCCGACCCCGCCTGATCCGGGGTCCCCAGGACGAGCGCCAGGCGGAGCTTGCGGCTCGGCGTGGGGGTCGTGTCGAAGTCCTGCTCCGCCGTGCCGACGATTTCCATCTGCTCCTGGGGCGGAGCGGTCATCAGCTTCTCAAGGACCGCGAAGTCATCCGCCAGCGCCTCGGAGGAGGCGGCTTTGCGGTGGATGACGGGTTTCGCGGGTGGAGGCGGGCTCTGGGTGAGGAAGTCGGTCGTACAGCCGCTCGCAAGGAGCGATGCCGCAAGAACCAGGGCCGCGGGCCAGACGGTCGCTCCCCTCACGCCCGGAATGCGCCCCCGGGATCCGGTCCCCGGCGAGTTACGCGGCATGGGCCTCTGTCCTGGGCTGGGGGCTATCTCCGGGCCGTCCGCCGCGCGCCAGGTTGATCGGCATGCGGATGCGGAAGTGCGCCCCCGGGTACTCCCCGTCCACGATCTGCACGGTGCCGCCGTGCGCGGCGACGAACTCCAACACCACGGAGAGCCCGATCCCGGTGCCTTTGACGGCCGTGCTTTTGGCCGCCCGGCCGGTGTAGAACGCCTCGAACACGTGGTCGCGATCCTCTTTCGGAATGCCGGGGCCGTTGTCGGCGACATCGATGATGAGGGAGTTGCCGGCGTTGGCCGCTTTGATGTGAATGGTGCCTCCCTTCGGGGAATATTTGACGGCATTCGATACCAGATTCTCGAGGATGAGCCGGATCTTGCCCCGGTCCGCCACGAGCGTCACATCCTCCACCTGCACATCGAGGCGCACGCGCTGGGAGAGGAGGGTGAGCTGCTGATTCTCCAGGACCTGCTTGACGACCGGCCGCAGGCGAAACTCGCTCGACTCGAGGCCGACGCTCGAGGTCTGCCAGGCGCTGAAGGAGAGGAGGTTCTCGATCATGCGCTGCAGCTTGATGCCGTTCTCGCGCAGGATGGCGGTGACCTCGCGCTGCGCGGGGTCGAGCTCGCCCACCGCCCCGTCCATCAGGAGCTCCGTGCCCTCGCGGATGTTGGCGAGGGGGGTCTTGAGCTCATGGGACATGTGGCGCAGGAAGCGGTTTCGCTCCTGGGCGACCTCCACGAGCCGCAGGCGCAGCCACTCGAGCTGCGCGCCCAGGCGCTCCAAGTCGTGCGGGCCCTTGACGGTGATCGGATTGCCGATGCTGCCGTGGCCGATCTCGTTGATCGCGCGGTCGATCTGCCGCAGCGGCCGGCCGACCATGAAGGTGAGCGTGATGATCTCGAAGAGCGTCACCGGCAGAAGGCCCGCCGACACCCAGAAGAGCCGCTCGCGGGCGCGATCGGTCTGATGCCGCAGCGCCGCTACCTCGGTGTCGATCTGCTGGTTGCCGAGCTCCGCCACTTTGTCGACAAGCGAGCTCAGCGTCGAGAACTGCCTCGTGAGTGCCGCGGTATCGGCCGCTGCGGTGCTTGCGGGCGTGGTCAGCACGGCGACTCGTATGCCGTGCTGTACCGTGGCAACTTGGGCGAGTGTCTGACGCGTCTCTGGTGTCGCGTTGCCGTAGAGCTTGGCGCGTGTCGCAGTGAACGCCTGGTCCTCCTGCTCGTAAGACTCCAGAAGCTTCGGGTCGTTGAGCACGTCGTAGAGGCGCGCGGTGCGCTCGAGAGAGGCGATCTCGCTGTAGAGTTGCTGGCTGGCGCGCGCGGCCGTGACGCCCTCGATGACGATCCTCTGGCCGGCAGTCGCGAGCGTGCGGATCTGCAGGGCGGCTGTGACGATGGCCACCAGAAGGGGCAGGGCGAGAAGCCCCAGCCCGAAGACCATCAGGCCGCTCAGGGACTTGGGACGCAGCCGCTGCATTCGGCGAGATTGTATGTCAAATGGGCGCTCAGTGGCTGGCCAGTCGACGTTCGAGCACGCTTTACCATGGCTCTTTGAGCAACCGTCTTTCCCACGCGAGGGCCGTGCGCACGATGGTGTCGAGGTCATCGAGACGCGGCTTCCAGCCGAGCTCCTGGCGGATGCGGTCCGCGCGGGCGACCAGGGCGGGCGGATCCCCGGGCCGGCGGGGCTCCTCGACGATCTTCAGGCGCTCACCCGACACCCGCTCCACGCTCTGCAGCACTTCGCGCACGCTGTAGCCGTGACCGTAGCCGACATTGAGGACGGTGGATGCGCCGCCGGCGCGCAGGTAGTCGAGGGCGTTGAGATGAGCTGTCGCCAGATCTTCCACATGGATGTAGTCGCGCACCCCAGTGCCGTCCGGCGTCGGATAGTCAGTACCGAAAATCGAGACCTGCGGCCGCTTGCCGACGACCGCCTCGCAGGCGACCTTCACGAGTAGCGTGGCCTTTGGCGTCGCCTGTCCCACGCGACATTGGGAGTCCGAGCCCGCTACGTTGAAGTATCGTAGGGCCACGTGCTTGAGATTGGATGCGGCGGAGAGGTCGCGCAGCATCCATTCCGACATCAGCTTTGAAGTCCCATAAGGATTGATAGGCGCGGTGGGGCTGCTCTCCGCAGCCACCCCGTCCCCGGGAATCCCGTACACCGCCGCCGTGGAGGAAAAGACGACATGCCGCACTCCACTTTCCGCGCAGCACTCGAGGAGCGAGCGGGTGGAGCAGGTATTGTTGCCGTAATATTTGAGCGGCTCGCGCACCGATTCGGGCACGATGGTATAGGCGGCAAAGTGCATCACGGTATCGACGCCATGCTCGCGCAGGACCTGGAGCACCGTCTCGCGGTCACCCACCTGGCCGACGATGAGCGGCGTATCGAGGACCGCCTGGCGAAAGCCCCGCGACAGATCATCGAGAACCACCACCCGCTCGCCGCGGGCGCGAAGCTGAAGCACTACGTGGCTGCCGATGTAGCCGGCGCCGCCGGTCACGAGGATGGTGGCCTGTTTCATGCAGAATGGACGTCTGTCTGGATGGGATGAAGAGAGCCGAAGCTCGCCCGCGATGATAAACAAAACCGCTTCCCGGGGTTCGTCCTCGAGCGCTACCGGGTCTACGGACACGACCCCCTTCGCCGGCCTCTCTCCGGATCGGGTGCTCGATGCCGCAAGCTCCGCAGGGCTCGATCCCGACGGGCGGCTCTTCGCCTTGAACAGCTACGAGAACCGCGTCTACCAGCTAGGCAGCGCCGAGGGCATGCTCGTGCTCAAGTTCTACCGCCCCGGGCGCTGGAGCGATGCGCAGATCCTCGAGGAGCACCGCTTCACGGCCGAGCTTGCCGCCGCGGAGCTGCCGGTCGCGGCGCCGCTGGGCCTCTCGGGGCAGACCCTGCTCAAGGACCGGGAGTTTCGGTTCGCCGCTTTCCCCTATCTGCGCGGCTCGGCACCGGAGCTCGATGCGCCCGAGGCGCGGGAGATCCTCGGCCGCGCCCTTGCGCGGCTGCATCAGGTGGGGGCCCAGCGGCCCTTCGAGCGGCGCCCCGAGATCGGTATCGAGCGCTTGGGGGTGGAGGCCCGGGCCCTCGTGCTGCGGTCGGACCTGCTGCCCGAGGCGCTCCATGAGCAGTACGAGCGCTTGAGCAGGCAGCTCCTCGAGCGGATCCGGCGGGTGTACCAGGAGGTGGGTCCCCTCGGGCGGCTGCGGCTGCACGGGGACTGCCACCTGGGCAACCTCCTGTGGAACGAGCGGGGGCCGATCTTCGTCGATCTTGATGACTGCGCCATGGGACCGCGCATCCAGGACCTCTGGATGCTCCTCTCCGGGCCCCCCGCCGACCAGCAGGCGCAATGGGCGGCGCTCCTCGCCGGTTACCAGCAGTTCGCCGATTTCGATTTCCGGGAGCTGCGGCTCATCGAGCCGCTGCGGAGCCTGCGGATGCTCCACCATGCCGCCTGGGTGTGCCACCGCTGGCCCGACCCGGCCTTTCCCCGGGCCTTCCCGTGGTTCGGCGAGGGGCGGTACTGGGAGGGATACCTCGGGGATCTGCGCGAGCAGCTCGCCGCCATCGACGAGCCGCCGCTCCTTTCGGGCTAGGACATGCGGCCGGGGTCACGAAAATGCAGTGGCGGCGGTGCGCGAGGCCCCCCGTCGAGCTATTGTTAACCTCCAGTTGCTCGTGTGCGCACTAATGCGGACGGTGAGAACAGAATCCGCGCGAGCCTCAGGGCATGAGGTACGCGCGGCCAGGGGGCTCAGGGTGTTGCTCCTGCTGGGAGCATCGCTCCTGGGCGCTTGTGGCTATTTCGGTGGCCGGCATACCGCCCCGGGAGCCCATCCCGAGGCCAAGGCCCAGGCCGCTCCATCCGACCCGAACGCCAAGGCGCTCGCCGGCATGGTGGCTGCCGTGGGGCCGAGCCGGGGCCAGCCGCCGCTCGAGCTGCTCTTCGCCATCCGCAAGCGCCCCGAGGTCGGCGTCGAGGACACGGTCGACTACGCTCTGGTCCCGCGCGCACCGGGGCTCGGTACGGTCCGGCTGGTCTTTGGCTCGGTGGACGGACTTCAGGTGACGGGCCAGGATCCGCCCGCGGCAGCCATCAAGGCTGTCTTCGGCGTGCCGATCTTAGGATCGGTGACCGTCCAGCCGCTCAAGACGGGCCTTTTCACCTTGACGGCCGAGATGGCCGTCGCCTCCTCGCCGACGCGGGTGGTGGTGTGGCCCTTCTCCATCCCCGTCATCGTTGGGGAAGGACCGGCTCAGACGGCAGCGAGCCAGCCCTGACGCACGACACATGCCAACATCGCAGACAGCCCCGCCGCCGCCCGAGGAGACCTTTCCGGGCGCCAACGCGACCACGACGCTGGTGCGGGCGGAGCCGGGCCTTACGATACCGGCTGTGGAGGAGCTGCATCCGCAGGCCCGCGCGATCCTGAAGGAGGCCTCCCTCAGAAGCGGGGCCGAGTGGCCCGACTACGGGCTGCTGCTGAAGCTGATGAGCGCTCAGTTTGAGGCGATGGACGCCGAGCGGCGGGGCATCGTGCAGTCCATGCGCCTGATGGCGGATGAGGCCGCGGAGGTCGCCTACCGCGCCCGGGAGTCGGAGCTCACCGAGCGTGTTGCGGTCGCCGCTCGCGCGGTGCTCGAGCAGCTCACCGGCAGCGCGCCGCTCGCGGACATCCTGACGTCGGTCACCCGGTTCGTCGAGTCGGTGGGAGTCGGCACGATCGCATCCATCTCGGTGCTCACCCCGGGCGGGCAGGCCTTCGCGTATCTCGTGTCCGCGCGGATGCCGGTGAAGCTGCGCGCGGCGCTCGAGCGCTGCGCCGTCAACATCCGCAACGGCTCCTGTGCCGCCTCGGTCTATCTCGGGCGGCAGGTGCTGGTGGCGGACATCGGCACCGACCCTTTCTGGCAGCAGCCGCGCGCTCAAGCGCTGGCGGCGGGGCTGCACGCCGCCTGGTCGACGCCGATCAAGGCGACCGACGGGAAACTCCTCGGCGCCCTGGGCGTCTACCACTCGACCTCGGGCTTGCCGGGTCAGCGGGAGCTGACCGTCATGGATCACGCCGCGCAGATCGCGGGAATCGCCATTGCACGGCGGCTCTCGCAGGAGGCGCTGCGGGCGAGCGAGGCGAAGTACCGGGGCCTCCTCGAGAGCATCGTCGAGGGCGTGTACCAGAGCGACCGCGACGGGCGGCTGCGCTCCGTCAATCCCGCCTTCGTGAGCATTCTGGGGTATGGCAGCGCCGAGGAACTGTACGCGCTGCCGAGCGTTGCAACGCTTTACTGGAACCCGGCCGATCGCACCGAGTTCATTCGCCGAGTGGAATCGGAGGGAGAGATCCGCAACGCGGAGTTCTTGATGCGCCGGCGCGATGGGGAGCAGGTCGTCATTCTCGAGAACGCGCGCGCTGTCCGCGATGCGGTCGACCGGATCACGTACTACGAGGGCTCGATTGCCGACATCACCGAGCGCAAGCGCGCTGAGCAGGCGGTCTTTGCCGAGAAGGAGCGTGCGCAAGTGACGCTGCAGTCGATCGGCGACGCCGTCATCAGCACCGATGCGGAGGGCCGCATCGAGTACATCAATCCCGTCGCCGAGAGCCTGACCGCCTGGACGCTCGAGGAGGCTCGCGGCCGGCCGATCGGCGAGGTCCTGAGCCTCGTCAACGAGATCACCCGCGAGCCGATCGAGAACCCGCTCCTGTGCGTGCTCGGCGGGGCAGAGATGGGCGTGCCGGCCGATCACTCGGTCCTCATCACCCGCTCCGGCCACGAGGTCGCCATCCAGGAGTCGGCGGCCCCCATCTGCGACCGCCAGGGACGGGTGATCGGCGCGGTGATCGTCTTCCACGACGTGACGAAAGAGCGGCGGCTGAAGCGCGCGCTCTCCTACCAGGCGAGCCACGATGCGCTGACGGGCCTCATCAACCGGCGCGAGTTCGACAACCGCCTGCACGCGGCCGTGTTGAGCGCGCAGCGGGGGGAGGGCAACTATGCGCTCCTCTACATCGATCTCGATCAGTTCAAGGTCGTGAACGACACCTGCGGCCACCAGGCCGGCGACCGGCTGCTGCGGGACGTCACGGGCCTGCTGCAAGCGCGGGTGCGCGCGTCCGACACGATCGCGCGCTTGGGTGGCGATGAGTTCGGGGTGCTGCTCGAAGGCTGTACCGTCGAGCAGTCGACGCGCATCGCCGAGGGTGTGCGGCAAGCCATTCGCGACTACCGTTTCATCTGGGGAGCCACGACGCTCTCCGTGGGCGCAAGTGTCGGTGTCGTCCAGATCACGGCAGAGACGGAGAGCGTCGCGAACGTGATGAGCGCTGCCGACATTGCCTGCTATGCGGCGAAGGACGAGGGCCGCAACCGGGTGCACCTCTACGAGTCGGAGAT
>JAKBCR010000193.1 GCA_021807675.1 Pseudomonadota bacterium | reverse complement strand
TCTGGCAGGTCCGGCAGCACGAAGCCCTTGAGGCCCATGTCGATGCATCTTCGGGCCTCCTGTAGCATCGCATCCTGGTTCCAATACGGCAGATGCACCATGGGAAAGAGACGCTGACCGGATTCCTCGTCGTCGTTCAGCACGGTAGTGCTCCTCGCAAGCGTGACAGCTGCGTCCGCGTGCGGCTGACAGCGGCACACGCCCAGGCGGGAATCGGACCAGATCGGTAGGCCGATATTATACTAAGCATGCTTAGGATATACCCTGGCAGCGAGTATGGGAAATTACTGATGGGCTTCTGGTGGTCCGTGCGGATCCGAACCGGCAACCCAGGAATAGCGCAATTCGCTCCTCCGCTACGATACGATCCCCTGCGATTGTCCGTTTGCATGCGGCCCGAAGCGGGCTTGGAGTACGCCGTCGATGCGAAATGTGATGCCCCCCAATGAATCCTCGCGCGCGGGCGCCCTGCGGTTGCACGGCACCATCGCACGCGACATCGGCGTGCGGATCGTCTCCGGCGAGATCGCTCCCGGTCGCGTGTTGGATGGTGAGATCGAGGCGAGCGAGCAACTCAGGGTGTCGCGTACCGCCTATCGAGAGGCGGTGCGCATTCTCGCGGCCAAGGGTCTTCTCGAGGCGCGGCCCAAGCTTGGCACACGGGTGAGCGACCCGCGCCAGTGGCACTTGCTCGACCCGGATGTGGTCTCGTGGATATTCACCGGCAATCCCGAGGAGCGGCTGGTGAAAGGGCTGTTCGAGCTGCGCACCATCATCGAGCCGGCCGCCGCGGCGCTGGCGGCCTCGCGCCGCACGGCGGGGCACCTGCGCTTGCTGCGCAAGGCGCTCGATCGCATGGCGGGCAGTACCCTCGCCGTCGAGGAAGGTCGACAGGCGGACCGTGTTTTCCATTCGGTGCTGCTCGAGGCCTCGGGAAACCCCTTTCTCGCCTCGTTGACGAGCGGCATCGCCGCGGCGGTCACCTGGACGACGATTTTCAAGCAGCGCAAGGGGCCCATACCGCGCAATCCCTTGCCGGATCACGAGCGTGTCTACCGCGCGGTGGCGGCCCGCGATGAGGCGGCGGCGCGTGCGGCGATGACTGAGCTTGTGCGGCTTGCGCTGCTGGACACGACCCGCGGCCGATCCGGCCGTGGCCGCAGGGCGCGCTTCGGTTCGGCGCGGCGGCAGGAGCCGCTCAAGAGATCAGCCGCTCGTCCGCCAGGGCGCCGGTAGTGCGGCTGCCCCACAGCGCGTAGAACAACACGTATACGTAGCACGCCCACGGCAGAACGTAGGAAAGCTGCAGGCCGATGCGGTCGGCCAGCACGCCCTGCAGCTCCGCGAGCGCTCCGCCGGCGATCGCCATGATCAGCAGTCCCGAGCCTTCTTCCGTCAGGGGACCCAGGCCGCGGATGCCCAGCGTGAAGAGGGTGGGAAACATGACCGAATTGCACAGCCCCACCGCGATCAGGCTCCACATCGCGAGGGGGCCGCTCGAGGAGATGGCGGTGCCGGCGAGCACCAGGGCCCCGATGCTGACCGCCGCCAGCATGCGCTGGGGTGCGATCCAGCGCATCAGCCAGGCCCCGATGAACCGCCCGGTCATCGCGCCGCCCCAGTAGAGCATCAGATACTCCGCGGCTCGCTCATGCGACAGGGCGCCGATCCGCGGCATCGAGAGGAAGCTCACCAGGGTCGAGCCGATGCCGATCTCGCAGATCATGTAAAAGACGATGGCCGGCACGCCGAACACCAGATTTCGGTGCCGCCAGAGGCTGTGCCGGGAGCGCTCAGCCCGAGCGGCGCGGCGCGCTTCCGTGCCGAGGTCCGGCAAGCGAACTCGCCAGACGAGCAGCGCCAATGCGAGCAGCACCAGAGCGACCAGCGCGTAGGGCAGCTCCACCGTCGCGACGTCAGCGGCACGCTGTTGCGCCGAGAGGACGACCGATCCGTGCTCCGTGCCGGTGACGCTGCGCCCGATGATGAGCAATCCGCCAAAGAGTGGCGCGAGCGTGGTTCCGGCGGAGTTGAACGCCTGCACCAGGTTCAGGCGGCTCGAGGCCGTTTCCGGCGCGCCGATGACCGCGACGTAGGGGTTGGCGGCGACCTGGAGCAGGGTGATGGCCGAGGCGAGCATGAAGAGGGCGAGCAGGAACGCGCCGTAAGACTCGAGCATCGCGGCCGGTATGAAGACGGCGGCGCTCGCGGACATGCCGAGCAGACCGAGCACCACGGCGAGCTTGTACCCCGTGCGCTCCAGCACCTTGGCCGCCGGCAGCGCCATGATCAGGTAGCCGAGGTAGAAGACGAACTGGATGAGGAGCGACTGGGCATAGTCGAGCCGGAAGGCCGACTTCAGGTGGGGCACCAGGATGTCGTTGAGGACGGTGGCGAAGCCCCACATGAAAAACACCGTCGCGAGCACGGCAAGCGCCGCCGTGTAGCCGCGCGGCGTGGCGCTTCGCCCGTGCGCCGCGGCTGAATCCCCGCCAATAGTGATCGACATCCGAAGGGCTCCCCATCGCGCGACTCGGACCTGGGCGACGTGCTCGGCGCCCGGGCCCGCCATTTGATAACTCGGACAATATGGAGCGCGCGGATCGGCTGTCAAGCGCCTGGCGTCTACTCGGACAAATGTGCGGCTTTGCTCTATGATCCCGTTCCGAGTGCCTCGGGGCGGCCTTGCGCGCCCCTCATCGTCGATGGGAGCCGAAACCTCCATGTCCTCGCGTCTCGTGCAGATCGAAGTCGCCGGCCAGCGCGCCGTGGCCTGCCTGGAGGCGGATCGGGCGGTGCGGCTCGCGGGGGTCGCTTCGGTCTACGAGCTGGCAGGGTGTGCGATCGCGGAGGGGGTCTCGCTCGAGCAGGCGGTGCACGCGCGCCGCACCGGCGAGGTCATCGACATCGACGCCGGATCGCAACTGCGGCTGCTGCCGCCGGTGGACCATCCGGACCCGGCGCATCTTTATCTCACCGGCACGGGCCTCACCCATCTCGGCTCGGCGGAAAGCCGGGATCAGATGCACGCGCTCGCGGCCGATGCCGGACAGAGCGACTCGATGCGGATGTTTCTCGACGGGCTCGCGGGCGGCAAGCCGGCGGACGGCGCCGCGGGCTCGCAGCCCGAGTGGTTCTACAAGGGTGATGGGTCGAGCGTGGTGCCCACCGGCGCCGCGCTCGAGTCGCCCGCCTTCGCGCTCGATGGGAGCGAGGAGCCGGAGATTGCCGGCATCTACCTGATCGATCCGGCGTGCCGGCCGCGCCGCCTCGGTTTCTGCCTCGCCAACGAGTTCTCCGATCATGTGACGGAGCGGCAGAACTACCTTTGGCTGGCGCACTCCAAGCTGCGCCCGGCCGCGTTGGGGCCGGAGCTGTTGCTCGGCGAGCTGCCCGCACACGTGCGAGGGGTCAGCCGGATCTATCGCGGCGGAGCGCTCCTCTGGGAGAAGGCGTTCCTCACGGGCGAGGCGAACATGTCCCACTCGATCGCGAACCTCGAGCATCATCACTTCAAGTACGCCAACTTCCGCCGTCCCGGCGACCTGCACGTGCATTTCTTCGGCACGGCCACGCTGTCGTTCGCCGACCGGATCCGCACGCAGCCTGGCGATGTGTTCGAGATTCGGGCAGACGCGTTTCTGCTGCCGTTGCGTAATGCGCTGGCGCGCGGTGCTCCTGTGTCAGGGGTGCCGGGGCCGCTGTGACATCGGGGGTAGAGTAGATGGAGGTTCAGCGGGTGTGCGAGGTGGGCGCCGAGCTCGGTGAAGGACCGGTGTGGGTCGGGCGAGAATCCGCGCTCTGGTTCGTCGATATCAAGGGGTGCCGTCTGCATCGCTGGCGTCCGGCGACCGGTGAGCGCCAGAGCTGGAGTACCCCGGCTCCGCCCGGATTTCTGACGCCGCGTGCTGACGGGGACTTTATCGTGGGCCTGAAGACCGGCCTGCATCGCTTCGAGCCCGGCACAGGCGCGCTATCTCTGCTGGCGCACGTCGAGCCGCACCTGCCCGAGAACCGCCTGAACGACGGGTGTGTCAGTCCGGAGGGGGCGCTTTGGTTCGGCTCCATGCACGACCCCGAGACAAAGCCCGCTGGAGTACTCTACCGTCTCAATGAGCAAGGCCGTTGCGAGGCCCTCGATGAGGGCTACGTCGTCACCAACGGTCCGGCCTTCAGCCCCGACGGACGGATTTTCTATCATTGCGACAGCGCCCGGCGGCTCATCTACGCCTTCGACCGGCCCGATGCCCGAACATTGGCCAACAGGCGGGTGTTCGTGAGGATCGACGACGGGGCGGGCTTTCCCGACGGCACCGCGGTCGATACCGAGGGCTGCCTTTGGGTTGCGCTGTGGGCGGGTTGGAGCGTGCGCCGCTACTCGCCGTCGGGGCGGCTGCTGGCGACCGTCACGTTACCGTGCGCCAATGTGACCAAGCTCGCCTTCGGGGATCGCGATCTGCGCACCGCCTATGTCACGAGCGCGCGTCACGGGCTCACGGCGGCCGAGCGGGCGGCGCAGCCGCTCGCGGGGGACCTGTTCAGCTTCATCGCACCCGCGCCGGGCCTGCCTCAGATGCAAGTCGGAGCGGAGCGAATGGGACTTGCGGAGTCCCCCGATGGCAACTGAGTGCCTGCATGAGCCCAACGCACGTGGCGCATGACGGATGGGCGTAGAGCATCGGTGCGTACAATGAACCGTCCCGCGCGAGTGCTGTGCGACTGGGGTGGCAGCCGGCTGCGCGCCTGCCTCGAAAGGGAGGGCTCGATCGTGGACCGGCGCGTGGGTCCGGGCATCCATCGGCTCGGCGCCGACTCGCCGGCCCAGGCTCTCGCGAGCGTGCTGGCCCCGTGGCGCAGCGAACAGGGCCTCGCGGTATTGCTGTGCGGCATGGCAGGCTCACGCGACGGTCTGGCGGAGGTGCCTTACGTGCACGCGCCCGCCACGGTGGAGGTCTGGCGGCGAGGCGGTCTGCAGGTGCGCATCGGGGATCTCGAGGCGACTATCGCCCCCGGGGTCGAGGCGGAGAATTTTGCCGGTGCGCAGGATGTGATGCGCGGAGAGGAGACGCAGATCTTCGGCGCGCTCGCACTCGATGCGCGGCTCGCCGCCGCCAATCCCCTGCTGGTGCTACCGGGGACCCACTGCAAATGGGTCCGGGTGGAAGAGGGCGCCATCGTGCGCGTGCAGACTTACCTCACCGGCGAGCTGTTCGACCTTCTCCGCCGGCATTCCTCGCTCCTGCGCCTCGGGGCGGATTCCGGGACGGATGAGGAAGGGTTCGAAGCGGGACTGCGCGCCGGCGCCCGAGGCGATCTTGCCGCGAGCCTGTTCGAGACCCGCACCGCCCAGCTCCTGGCGGGGCGTGCGGCGGGGTGGGCCCAGGGGTTCCTGTCGGGGCTGCTGATCGGCGCGGAGCTTGCCAGCATGCTCGGCCAGCGCGCGCTCGCATCCGAACCCCTCACGCTGATCGGTGATCCCCAGTTGACGGCGCGCTATCGTCGCGCGCTGGCGTCTTATGGTATTGACGCACAGGCGCTCGACGGCGAGCGCTGCGTGCTCGCGGGACTGCGCGTCCTGGCTGACGTGGAACGGAGGTGCTGACATGACGCTCCAAGACATCCTGGATGGCGGTGCGATGCCGGTAATTGCGGTCCTGCGCGGTCTGCAGCCAGCGGAGGCCGTCGGAGTCGCGGAGGCTTTATTGGCCGGCGGCATTCGCATCATGGAGGTGACACTCAATTCTCCCGAACCGCTCCGGAGCATCGAGCAGCTGTCCGCCGCGTTTGGGTCGCGAGCCCTCATCGGCGCGGGCACGGTGCTGCGCGGGGCCGAGGTCGAGAGCGTCGCCGCGGCGGGCGGGCGGCTCATCGTCTCTCCGCACACCGATGCCGAGGTCATCGGACGCAGCGTCGGGCTCGGATTGGATTGCCTGCCGGGATTCATGACGCCCACCGAGGCGTTCACCGCCATTGCGGCGGGTGCCACCGACCTGAAGCTCTTTCCCGCATCGAGCGTGGGGCAGGGGCATCTGAGGGCGTTGCGCGAGGTGTTGCCGCGCCGGATCCGCGTCTGGGCGGTCGGCGGAGCGGGCGCGCACGATCTCGCCGCCTGGCTGGCCGCGGGCGCGGACGGAATCGGGGTAGGCGGCTCGCTCTACAGAGCGGGACATGTGCCGCAACAGGTCCTCGAGCGCGCGATTGCGCTGCGCAGGGCCTTCAGCGCATCGAATACCCAACAGAGTTGATCGGGGAGCCGCGTGCATCCCAGGGCGATTGATTGGGTCATCATGGGGGTGTACTTCACCTTCGTGCTCGGCATTGGCGCGGCCCTCAGGCGCGCGATGCGCACCAGCACGGACTTCTTTCTCTCCGGCCGCTCGATCCCGGCCTGGATCACGGGACTGGCCTTCATCTCGGCGAATCTCGGGGCGCAGGAGGTGATCGGCATGGCCGCCTCGGGAGCGAAGTACGGCATGGCGACCAGCCAGTTCTACTGGGTCGGGGCGATCCCGGCGATGGTGTTCCTCGGCGTGTTCATGATGCCGTTCTACTACGGCTCGCGCGCCCGCTCGGTGCCGGAGTACTTGAAGCTGAGATTCGACGAGAAGACCCGCACGCTCAATGCCCTGAGCTTCGCGGTCATGACGGTGTTCTCCTCCGGGATCTCGATGTATGCGATGGCGCTGCTGCTGAGATTGCTGCTGGGATGGGATTTCGGCACCAGCGTGGCGCTCTCGGCGCTCATCGTGCTCATCTACATCCTCCTCGGCGGGCTGACATCGGCGATCTACAACGAGGTGCTGCAGTTCTTCCTCATCGTATTCGGGTTTGCGCCGCTCGTGCTGCTGGGCCTGAAGGACATCGGCGGCTGGCACGGACTCGTGGCGGGCCTCGAGACGGTGGCGGTCTCGCGCGGGTTCGGGCCGCACGCCTGGCTCGGCACCTGGAGCGTCATGGGCAGCCCCAAGAGCAATCCCATGGGGGTCGGATGGCTCGGCATGGCCATGGGCCTCGGGTTCGTGCTCTCGTTCGGGTACTGGTGCACGGATTTCCTGGTCGTGCAGCGGGCGCTCGCCGCCGATTCGATGGACGCCGCCCGCCGCACGCCGCTCATCGCGGCGGTACCGAAGATGCTGTTTCCCTTTCTCGTGATCCTGCCGGGCATGATCGCCATCGCCTCGACGGTGCATGGCGGCGCGAGCGGCCTGACGCTGCCGCGCAAGGCCGACGGCTCGCTCAATTACGACATGGTGATCCCGCTGATGCTCGGCCACTACTTTCCGAGCGGAATGCTGGGGCTGGGACTGACGGCGCTCATGGCGAGCTTCATGACGGGGATGGCGGGCAACGTCACCGCCTTCAACACCGTGTGGACGTACGATATCTACCAGGCCCACATCCGGCCGCGCGCCACGGATCGCCACTACCTCAATGTCGGCCGGATCGCCACCGTTGCCGGAATCGGCTTGTCGATCGTCGCCGCTTATGTGACCAACCGATTCAACAACATCATGGATCTGCTGCAGCTGTTGTTCGCCTTCGTGAACGCGCCGCTGTTCGCCACGTTTCTTCTCGGGATGTTCTGGAAGCGCACGAGCGGCCATGGCGCCTTCATCGGGCTCCTCGCCGGAACGGCCGCTGCCGCGGTGCACCACGGGCTGACCCTGCCCGCGGGCGCCCTGGCGGGCATCCGGGGAGGCTGGATCGCCGTGCTGCACCACTATCCCAGCCAGATGGCGCAGAACTTCTGGACGGCGATCTGGGCCTTTGTCGCCTGCTTCGGCACCACGGTGCTGGTGAGTCTCGCCACGCGCCCTCGCGATGAGCGGGAGCTCGCCGGTCTCGTGTACTCACTCACGGAGCGGCCGCGCTCGGCAAGTCAGGCTTGGTTCGCGCGTCCAGCGGTGCTCGGGGTTGGAGTGCTCCTCGGCGCGCTCATCCTCAATCTGATCTTCTGGTGAGATGATGGGTCCGGATATCCGCATTCCGATCGGAGGCATGTTCACGCTGCTCGGAGCGTTGCTCGCCGGCTATGGTCTGTTTGGGGGGGCAGCTGCCTCGCAGCGCTCACTCGCAGTCAACATCGATTTGTGGTGGGGAGCAGCCATGCTCGCCTTTGGCGTGCTGATGCTCGCGCTCGCCTGGTGGAGGCGCGGAAAGCCGCCCGCGCGGGAGGATTGAGCTCGTGCTGTCGGGGGATGGTGGGCGAGCCGAAGGCAAGCTACTGGCGCGACAACGAGCCTTCCCGCTGCTTCCGAAGAAACGGGCGGTCGATCTGCGCGGCATAGTATTCGATGAGGAGCCGGCCCGAATGCGCCTCGCCTCAGTGGTTATCCCGCGGTATGCCGAAGCGCTCATCGATGCACCGATATTTGGGCGCGCCCTTCAGCACCATGCCCTCGGAGAGCTGCTCGGTCATGCGGCGGTGGATCTCTTGCCAGGGTGTTTGCGAGGGGGGATAGCGGTAACCTCCCGCCGCATCGAGCGCCCGGCGCCGCGC